>CANHVO010000207.1 GCA_947463915.1 Planctomycetaceae bacterium | reverse complement strand
TTGCCAGCACCACCGCTTAGTCGAACGGGAACCATGACGCTTGGATCGACGGTAAACGTATCGTTGCCTGATCCACCCGACAGAACGATCTGAGTCACGTTCTTGTAGATTCGCTTGGTCACGTCGGGTTCGTTATCTCGATTGAGATAATGGAACGTCACTTCTTGAGCAGGCACGCCGCCATCGATGATCTGCTTGATCTCAAACGATTCATTGATATCCGTACCGTAGAAATCACTTCGCTTGCGAGCGAGATCGCCTGCAAACAAGGTCAACGTACCATCTTGACTTACTTCGCCCAGTCCAGGTGCAGGGCAGGAGTGATTGAAGCTAAAGAGATTGATGTCGGCAATGGTAATGGTGTCGCCACCGAAGAGAGCAATGTCATAGTAGGCGCGAACAAATGCATCGATTGAGCCGCGGGCGTCGAACACGCAAAGTCCTGGTGGGTCGTTCTCGTTGAAAGGGGATGGTTTCAACGTGAACAAGTCCGCCAATTCATCCAGGTAGATCTTGCCGTCTTTGTCGAGATCATTCCAGTTGAAGCCGATGTTGGCGCGGACTCCACCCTCGATACCTGCGGACGCGAGCTTCAAATCGATAACGGCACCGACCGTCGCTTCGAAGCTCAAGCCAAACTCATCGATGTCGGCACCGGTCGTGACCTCCGCCAAATCGCCGAAGTAGAAACCATCGATAAAGTTGCCCGTCTTTGCGATACCACGCGTATCGAAGCCGATCGAGAATTGAGCGAAGGCATTCAGATTAGCGCCGAAGGTTGCAAAGAGAGGCGACAATGGAACCGGGATCGGACCAAATCGCATCTTGAAAGGTACGTTCAGCTCCAACTTGGGTATCTTCCACTGGATAATGTCGGCTTTCTCACCGGTGAACAGCTTGAAGATGTTCGATGGGCTGGATAGCAACGGAATCTTGAGGCCCAACCCACCTTTGCCAGCGCCGTTGGCTGCACCCGTGAGCCGTCCGAGTAGGGACTTGGTATTGGCTGCGCCAGGCGTTCCCGCTGCGCCGACTCGATTGCCCACTGAGTTCGGGCTATTGGGATCACTAGAAATTCCACCATCGATCGAGTTCGGCTTGACCTGAACCGGCGTATTCTTGTTACTCAAATCGGGCGCAGCGACGCCAGGTGCTGGGTCAGTGGTCGTGTAGGTTGCCCGGATTATGCCGGTGGGAGCAGTCGTGAAAACAATCTTCGTTTTCTTGACGTTGGCCTCGACGTAACGAACGATGGTGTAGTTGGCGGCACCCTGCGCATTCGTCCTGGGAACCTCAACTCCACCGTTCAGCACGCGAACTTGTGTGCCCGCTCTCGGATTGGTGGGCAACACCCGCTCCAGGTTATTGGCCGTCGTTGTGGTTAACACGTTTTCCTCTTTGCGTGGTTGTCCCGTCACCCAGAACGTTCCGAAGTTGATGACGATCCCGTCACCGTCCTTGGTCAGCTCATCCAGCAAGTCGGCTAACTTGAACGCCTCTTGCATCAATCCGATCACCTGGTTCGCTTTGCGAGCGATGGCCATGTTCGCTTCGGACGGAGATTGGCTCAAGATGCCCAATGTCAAGAAAGTCAGCCGGGGGCCATTGAGCCTTTCTGATAGGTCATTCAAACCTGGGACTGGCGACGCCAGAAAATCGATCAGTGGGCGAATCGGCCCGAGATACTGCGTGAAGGAATCGAGCGTCGGCTTGATGATCGAGGTCAGGAAGCTGCCCATATCCAACTTCACATCGCGAATGGCGATGTCCGGTACACCGCCACCAATGACCCCATCGCGCGTGGTGAATCCAATCGCCCAATCCAGGGTGAGGTCAGCGGTGATGTTCGGTAAACTCGATTCGCCCACATCGGCTTTCAATCGAAGATCCGCGAACGCTTCCGTCGCGATGCCTGCATTGAACAGCGTCTTGGCCGGCGTTTGTTTGATCTCGGCGAACGTTAATCGATTCTTGGTGTCACTATCCGGATTCAGAATATCGACGAAGATGTTACCAGCGATGCCGGTCCCCTTGGACAGTCGCTTGTTTCCGTCGGCGTCCGCTTCAGTGAGAACATCATTGGTGTCGCCATCCCGGTTGTAGTCGAATCGGTCGACCGCTTCGTTGAGTACTGGGCCGCGAGTTAGTTCAGTCACCGGGTCCACGCCAGTTCCACCGTTGTTAAGGATACCGTCGCGGTTGAAGTCTTCGATGGCATTGCTGGTGGCGGACATGTTCAATACGAACAGCTTGCCACCCAGAGTTGTCCCTGGTTTGAGCATAACATCCATGGCCACATTCAACTCGGGCGAGCCGACGCTTGGCAAGCCATTGGTATAAGTCCCGTTTGGCTTGAGCTGGAAGTAAAAGCCGTTTTTCAAACTGACACCGAAGCCGAAGCTAAAGTCGTATGCAAAGCGGAGTTCGACGCCACCTTTGGTTTCCAATTCAAACGCGAACGCATCCACACCAAGATCAAAATCGACGTCGAGCTTGTCACTGCCGGCGATATTGAGATTAATACCGAATTCGGCGTCAGCGATTGGCGTGGTGAGCGACGGGATGGTGATATCGATATCGCGGAAATCTGCTACTTCGGCATTGTCCGCAACGTTTGGATCGTTGTGGTGCAATGGGTTCAGTTTGAGAATCTTCAAACCGTTTGGACCGAGCGAGTCAAAGATAGATTGTTGTACTTGAGCGCGTACGGATTCAAGTGGGCCACCTTGCGTGCTAACCACCGAATCAAGCTTGTTGATCATCGTTCGAAGTTTGCCGACGAAGCTATCGTCAAGATTGACATTGTCTCCAACCAGCGGCACTTGAGTGAGCAAGTCATCTTTCATACCGGCCTCGATCATCGTCAAAACGGCTTTCACGCCGCTGATGATCTGTGCCAAGCTGATCTTGCTGGGATCGGTTAGCGTGTTGATAAAGCTTGTGACGCCGTCAAAGTTGATATCGACGTTGGTAGGCTGATTGAGACTGACGACGACAGCCACGGCGTTTGGTACCGCAACTCCGGCAAAATTCCCACTTAGGGATGCCGACGCGATGCCGTTGACGTTGAAATCGAACTTGTTTGCGATCGGAGTGGATGATGCGAAGACTTGGGAGAATGGAATCCCGCCAATCGTGTTGCCGTCTGCAACCTTGCCCAGGTTCGTCAGGAATGGATCGATCGTAAATGTTGCACTTGCAGGGGCGCTTGCGATAGGCGTGTACTCGACTCGCGTCGTGGAGGTGGTTGGGTTTTTGAACGTGATGGCCGGTGGGTTGGCGCTGTTCATGGAATAATCGACGTCGGCAGGTGTCGTCGTTGCACCGCGTGTCAGTGTTGTTTTCCAGGTGCCTCCCGTTGTGTAGGCTCCGTTTCCTTCTCGGCGACCGGTCAAAGCGACATCGGTGAAAAGGCTAAACGTGGTCGCAGTCAAAACATCCACAAAATAGCTACCGTTGGCATTGGTGTTCCCAAGAACTCCCTCGATCACAACCTGCTGAGAATCACGCAATCCGTGAGGCAGTGAGGTGGTGATCACGATCGGATTCGCGTTCGTTGCTCCACTCAAGCTGCCGCTACGGACAACTTGAACCGACGTGTCGACCGGAGTTGTAGCCAGAGTGAAGGTCGACAGGCCGGCTGCAATGTTTTGATTTGTCCCAGAGGTCAGCGAACTCGTCCCCGACGCCAACGAATACTCAACTTGAGTTGTCGCAACGACTGGATTCTTGAATGTGATGACCGGCGGACTGGCTGTGCTTACCGAGTAGTCAACATTGGTCGGAGTCGTATTGGAACCACGTGTGAGAACTACCTTCCACGTTGAGTTACTTGAAATGGACGGAACACCATTCCCGGCCCGAGCCAGGGTCAATTCTTTGTTGGTAAAGAGCGAAAAGGTTGTCGTCGACAGGACCTTGGCAAAGTACTTGCCGTTGGCGTTGGTGTTGCCCAAGATACCATCTATCGTCACCGACTGACCGTCGCGCAATCCGTGAGTTACCGCGCTCGTGATTACAATGGTGCTTGCATTTGTTGCACCACTCACGGCACCGCTGCGAGTCACGACGACAAGATTGTCCGTTGGGACATCGGCAAGTGTAAAGGTAGATCCGGCAGCCCCGTTCGTGGATACGTTGACCAGCTTCGAGCCCTTCAACTGCAGCTTGCCGGTCAATGCGCCGCTGATTCCTGCAATGCCCGCTTGGGCACTGACGGTCGAGTCGATGGTCGACGTTACTTTAACCCCGGTTGTGCTTAGCAAGTAGGGCGTAAAGGTCCCGAATCGGAAGCCAAAATCGAGATCGAGTCGAGCGCTTACCGACACATCGATAATGCCACCGGTCGTCACATCGATCGGTCCAAGATCTGGCAAATTAAAGTCAAAACCAAATTTTTTGGGTACAGTTTTTTCGATATCGATCTTGACGATGGCAGTCGCTTGAAAACCAGGTGCTACCGCATCCGCATCCACAAAATCGATAGCCAGTGAGAAAGCATTGTCAGGTAGATTGAGCTCTTTCTTGATCGCGTCGCCCAGGATCTTCCCAAGACTGCTGCGGGTGGCGATGGTGTCTTGGATCTCCGTCACTTTGGCCAACAGGTCATTGCGGCCATCGGTAGTCGCAGGAATGCCGGCGACGGTGTTTCTCAATCGGGTGATCGCTGCTACTAGTTGCCCTGTTGAGACGAAGGTTAGTTGCTGCACTTCGGAAGTCGTGTTGGCCACGCCCTGGGTTTTTGTGCGTGTTTGGACCGTGAGTCCTGTTCCACTAGTTCCCTTGATGTCGTTGACGTTCCCTCGAGAAGCTTCGAAGGTCACTTCATAAGGGCCACCGTTGTCACCCGTTACACTCTTAATGACTCCTACGCCATAAATGCGTGTCAGCTCGTCGAAGATATCGACTGCTGGCGAATCGAGCGTAATGTCAGTGGCTGCCAATTGCCACGTACCGCCATTCGTGTAGGCTCCATTACCGCGCTGACCGATGGTCAGGGCTGCATCGGTGTAAAGTTCGAATGTCGTCGCATTGAGAACCTTAGCAAAATAAGTACCGTTCGCATTGGTGTTGCCCGCAACGTTTCTGATCGTAACGCTTTGTCCACTCGTCAAACGTGACGTACTGGATGTCGTGATAACAATGGCGGAGTTGGCAGGATTAGAGGCACCCGTTACGGCAAGAGCGAATTGTGGCAAATCCAGTTGAAAAACGTGATCTGGATTTTGGGTTGCCTTGACGCTGCGGATTTGCTCCATCACGGCGTCGTTTTGTTCGGGTGTTCCACCGAGGCTATTGAGCAACGTTTCTAGCTCAAGGATTTTGGCATTCAACAGATCGAGATCGGGGCCAGCCAGCAACTCTTCGGCTGCTTTGGCCAATCCACCGACCACATCGAGAATATCGTTCGGCGTTTGATTGATGACTGGGATGGGAGTATTCAGCCCTTCGATATCGCTGCTTTGCAGCAGTTCAACGACTTGTTGAATCACACCCACCAAATCTGCGATCGAGAAGTTTTTAAAGCTTTCTAATGCCGCTTGAAGATTGGCGACCCCATACGTTATGGTCGGCTTGGTGAAACCGCTGCCGGAAAGGCTCGCTTGGATCGACATCGCTCTTGAACCACCTTGCTTGAATTCAGGCGGCAAGAAGACCAATGCGCTTCCGTCGATGGGCAGATTGGCCAATCCGCCGTAAGTAAAGCTTGGTTGGATGATCGATTTAAAATTCCCGAGCGAGAAATCGCTCAATCGCAATTTGCCGTCGGTCGATTCGATGGTAGTGGTTTCTGGATCGTCTACGTCCAGCAAGTTGACCGATGCGTTGGCGGTAAAGTTGAGAACTCCATCCACGATGCCTAGATCCAGAATACCAAGCGATGCTACTAGATCCACATCCGTTGAAGATACTGTCACGTTCGCAAAAGCTCTGCTGCCGGATGCGAGAACATAGAACTGGTCCGTGGTAAATCGTCTCAGTAGCGGGGTGCCCAGAAGAAGGCTTCCGTCGTTGATTTCGTTGAAATCGGGCGTATTGAGATCATCGTCAGTCGGCGAGATTTCTTGAATGATGCCTAACAGCGAACCGATGGGGCTAATGCCATTGTTGTCCCCGACCGCCATTACTTTCAGCTTGCTTGTTCCGCGGGTCCATGTCCCACCGGTTGTAAAGGCGCCGCTGCCTGCTTGGCCAACGGTAAAAGCCGCGTCTTGGAAGAGCTCAAAGGACGTTGTCGATCCGTCGACAAGCCGGATGTAGAAAGTACCATTCGCAGACGTGTTCCCTTGGACGTTCTCAATCGTAACTCTTTGCGAATTGACCAAGCCTGCTGTGCTAGTAGTGGTGATCCTGATTGGATTTGCATTGCTCGCACCGGTAACTGCCCCACTGATGGTTGTGACTGCCGTCGAATTGTCCTTGAGACGGATCACGTCACCAATAAGTGACGCTGTTCCTCCACTGACGTAAGCAGCATTGCCTGCTACTGGCGTTAGAAGTTGTGCGTCCGTGAATAGAGCGAAGGTCGTTGCACTGAGTACCTTCACAAAGCGAGTTCCATTGGCGTTGGTGTTGCCTACCACTCCGGCTATGGTTGTCTGCTTCCCGTTGGTCAGTCCCGCAGTACTCGATGCGGTAATGACGATTGGCGTTGCATTGGTGGCCCCTGTGATGCGTGTTTCCGCGATCATCACATCCAAAGTGGTGGCGCCACCGGCCGCGGCTTCGATTTTCGATTCGATGTCGGCAAGAGTTTCGGAACGATCCAGGTTGACGAAAATGTTTCTGCCGTTTCGCAATTGGATCTGCAAATCGGGGATGTTGCTTTGATTACCGGAGGTGAATCCCAGGAATGCAGAAGTCCCAGCCGCGATAGTGAGACCGTTGACTTTGGTGTCGTTCGAAACGAGGTAGAGTTTCCCATCGGTTGTCACTTGAACTTCGATCGGGAGGATGTCGTTGACCACTTTCAAGTTCGGAGTGGGCGGGACGAAAGGTTGCAGGAACCTCGCTTTGAGAGCTTCATTCAGGTCCGCGGCCAAGTCGTCGAGACTGGCATTGTCGCTAATCGATGCGGCAGGAACCGTAACGTTCACAGCCGTCGAAATGTTTCCATATTGAGTGACGTTCAAGTTGAGCGTCATATCCGTGGCGGGCGAGTTCTTGCCGCTCGAGTTGACGACATTTCCAACCAATCCAACTTTAACCTGAGCACCACGGCCCTGGTTAAGCGAGCTCAGCAACGTCGCGTTGGTGATGTTCCCCACACCAACCGGATCAAGATCGATGCCGACGGTCAGCTCGACACCCGCTTGTGCCGTTAGGCTCGCGGCAGCACCACCCGCAACGCTGAGCTGCGCAAAACCAACATCGACTCCTTCGTCAAAATTGAGATCGATCGACTTGGAGAATTCAGTACCAAGTTTGATGTTAAACTGGACCGAACGCGGGGCGGCAACATAGACGAGTTCGGCAGCGAACGGTTGCACTCCGATCTGCGTCTGCAACATTCCATTGATGACGTGGACCAAATCCTGTACGGTTCCTGCGCGGAAAGACGGACTGGCCAACATGCCACCGCGGAATTCAGACACATTGCCTGCCTCGACGGTTTCCGATCCAAGGCCTAATTCAGTGACCGCCGTGTTTTCGTCGTTGGTTTGGCCTGCTGCGAAACCAAGCACCGTTGCACCATTGATCACAAGCGTTTTCGTAGCGCTATCGATCGCAAAGATGCGAAGCTGATCGCCATCGAGTCGAGCTCGAAGCTTTTCGTTCAGCTTGGCACCACCGAACGTCGTATTGTCGAATGCCTTGTTGATACTGGCCAGCATGTCGGATGGTTGACCATTGTTCTTGGTCGATGCTGCGGTGACAGGGACGCTTACCGCAGTACCGTCAATCACGATGCTCATGGTCAAGTCGCTCGTTAACTGCGATGGCAGATCGCTTGTCGCTGTCACTTGAACTGTGCTGAGCTCTAACGAGATACCAGCCGTTGGACTGGTGGTTCGGATGGCGAGCTTGTTCACGTTGTCCGCGCCGTAAAGCGAGATCGAACGTTCGCCTGCGCTCGTTTGAGGCAGATTGGTCGCATCGGCAATGAGCGGAGCGTTGAGCAAGAAACGGAATGTCACCGTGTTGATCGTCATCTGATCGACACTGGCTTTTTGGTAAACACCCGTGGTGTCGAGGTACTCGATGACATCGCCGACGCGCATCCCGAGATTGTACAGATTGACTGTGCTAGGTAGCACCGCGTTCCAGCGTTGGAACCCAGCTGGCAATGGCTGAACAAAATTAGGAACCTGAGTCGCAGTCACGTTGGTCAACGAGCTGATCTGGGAACCGGAGAACGGAAGTTGACGTTCGGCAATGAGCTTGGATCCGAAGCCTTGTGCAACCAGTGCAGCATTGATGTCAGCGTAGAGGTCTTCGATGGAGTTGTTGGTTGCAGTGCTCGCCGCTGGGATGGTGATGAACGAAGGCTCGCCCCCTTCAAGCCGAATGACAAATGTCGCATCGCTCGATAGTCGACCGTTGGTGACCGAAATGTCATTGACGCCGACCAGTTTGGGGTTGAAGTAGAGTTGACGTGCGAAGTTCTGCGTGATCTTGCTAAAGTCAACCAAGCCACTAATAGCATCTTTGACAAAGGGGATGCCATCAGGCACTTCGAGTTTGCCTGCGATTTCCTGGACCGAGTTACCCAGTTGCACGAACATCGTGGCAACGGCTTCAGGAGTCAGCGATTCGGTGGTTCCGATCGTGTTGGAAACAGAGATCTTGTTGAAGAGCGTTTTAAGCTCGTCCAAGTTGTTGAAGGTGGCTTTATCGCGCGCAGAACCGTCCCTTGTTGAGAAGATGTTGACTTCACCTGGAATCAGAGTTCCCGCGACCTCCGGCGTGATCTTAATACCAGCGATATCGAGCGAACCGGTGAAAGTAGGGTTAAACGAACCGGAAAGGTTGCTTGTGGTTGTCAGTTCGCTGATAGTCGCTCGCCCATCAGCACTTGGGCCTGGCAGGGCGGGATCCTTGACATCGATCCCAAGAACTGCAGTGAACACAATTCCGTTGTTGGTGGTAATCGCGGCGTCTTCTGCCAAAATTCCGCTAATGAAGCCAAGCGAAGCACGTGCTTGCGGATTGTCTAATTGTGCGGAAAGGACTAACCCAACTTCGGGCACGCGCCATGTTCCGCCATTGGTATACACGCCACTACCCTGCACGGCATCCGTCAGCGCGCTGTTTCTGAACAACCCGAATGTAGTAGCAGTAAGCCGTTTCGCAAAAAAGGAACCGTTCGCAGCGGTGTTTCCATTCACGCCCGTGATGTTCACCAGTTGTCCATCCCCAAGGCTGTTCATCGCGGCTGCAGTGGTGGTGATTACGATCGGGGAAGCAAGGGGAGCATTGCTGGCCCCTGAAATCGGGAACGACTCGTCAAGTATTGCCACACGATTGCCCACAGTCAGGCCCGGATCGCGATTCAAGTTGATTTCGATCGGCAGTCGAATGGTGGGGGTTGCAGTTACGATGAAGTCGCCGGAGGCATTGAACTCGAGCCCAGCGATCTTATTTCCAAAGTCCAGTCTTGTGGCGTACTGATAAGGAGTAGGAGTGAAGCTTGGAATCAAAAGCAGACGCTTCGTCGCATTGTCATAGGAAATCGCTCCTGGACCGTTGAACTTGATTCCCAGTGGTTCAGCGAGCTCATTGAAAAGCTGCGCCAGCGATGTAGTGACAGCGCCGGGCTTGCTAAAGTTGACAAGCGCCGACTTTAATGTATCGCCAAGCGTTCCGCCCACCTGGAATGACAATTCGGGTTCGGTCAAGTTCGGTTCGTCCGTACGAGTATCCTCGTAGCGAATCGTCACGTCTTCGCCGTCGACCGTATCCACGATCCCTTCGTAGAACTCGCCAGAGGTGGCTAAGAACATCATCTTGTCGTCGGGCTTAATGCCGATCGACGCAGCTGTCTTGCCACCCAAATTGATTTGCGTTGAAAAGCGTTTGAAACCATCGGCGACCGTCGTGCCGGTAATCGAAATGATCTCCGAGCGATCAAACTTGCGTGCTTCGGCGGGTGTCGACAGCAACTCTCCCACAGTTTTGTTCAAAAGTGGGATTTTGGTATTCAGTGCGTCGCTACCGGTCGTGTCATTCAGCCAGCTCGCAAACTTGAGCAAGCCATCAACGATCGCTTCGGAACTGAGGTTGAGGAAAAGTGGTGAGAGATTGACTGTTGGAGCTGGTATGGAGCTGTCAAAAATGTTGGGGTCAGAAAACGTGATACTTGGCAGCGTAGCATTGGTGTTCACGATACTCGAACCGTAGAGACTCGCGTTGAAACGGAAGTCCAAGCTTAAAGTACCGGAGGGGGTGACCGTAATCCGATTGGCTACAGGTCCAGCTGTATTCGCAATCGCGATCGTCACACCCGCATCCAATCGGAGCGCAGCCGCAGTGATCGTCCCTCCGATCGTGCCGCTGGCGATCGAGAATCCGAGACTGGAGTTATCCCCGTTGATTTCTGCACGAACATTAAATCGATTGAGCGTAAAGAAGGGATCCACGCCAGTGACTCGACTCAATCCCACTCCAAAACTGATCCCAATATCGATCTTCGTGGCTACGTTCACTTTGGCTGCCGCTGTCAATTCCACACCGACGCTTGTCAAATCGGATAAACCAAAGGAATTGATATTTAGGTCGATCGAGCGAGTAAAGTCTCCATTGACGGCTAGATCGAATTGCAGCTTGTTGGTGGCTAGATCGAGGCCACCTTTGAGCGAGATGCCGACTCCGCCCAAGACGTCTCGCGTGACCGCATCGATGCGAGCGGTGATCGCGTTGCGAAACCCGAGAGCCGTTGGTTTCTTTCCAACATTGGTCGCATCAAAGACGCTGCTGGATGGGTTGAAGCTGTCGAAGTAATCGCGCGCTGCTTTCTCGAATTTGACGAGATCCCCCCAACGTTTCGTTATGGGCGCACCGGGCTCGTTGATCAAACCGTTAAGCGACTGTCCGATGCCGGGGATTTCTTTGTTGAAAGCGGAGCGACTGGAGACGTCATCGGCCGCAGCGTCGAGCGATCCGAGTTGAGTCAGGATTTGGTCTTGGATCGTTGGCCCCATCTCGATGTCTACGATGACATCGGGAGTGCCGACAAATAGGTTTGTTGAGGCAGCCGAGATAACGGGTCGGCCGAAGTTAGCTAGACTGAAGCCGGTGGCGGTGTTGGTGATATTCAGCGGCAGCCGCATGTTCACGGAGGCCGTCGGTGTGATACCGACCAAGTCAGTAAACGGTGTCGCGACGATCTGGCGCAGCGTAACGTTGCTGGTTGGCGTTGCCGACTTAATTCCAACGCTCGCCGATGCATTCAAGCTAAAACTACCGTTCTCGACACCGGCGCTCAGCGTCCCGATGTTGATGCTTGCGTTCAAGTTGTCGATGGATCCCGATGCACCCGCGACCAAGTTGAGCCCGCGCACGAACAGTGCATTTGCGAAGTCATCCCCCTGAGCCATGTCGATTCCGATGACACCCGAGAGGGATAGGTTACCGGTCAAAGTGTAACTGCCGCCAGCGGTAAGGGCAAAGCCGCTGCCAAGGTTTAATGTTCCAGTTACTGTCGGCACCCCTCCCACAAAGCTTGCTGCGTTTAGGTCGAATCGAATGGACTTTTCTGTGCCCGTGTCGGCTTCGACAAAGAAAGCGCCAGGTAGTCCGGTATTTAGCAAGGCAACGATTTGTGCCATTGTCGCGCTAGCGTTGCTTACCAATAGATTGGTGAGCGGCGTTACCACGCGATCTTGCCAAAGCGTATCGATAGGCAGGAGCGTGCCGAGTTTCGTCGACGTATAGGCCAGCGTTTTATCTAGAACGCCAGTTGTCTTCGTCGTCGTCAGGATATTCTTGAATTGCGCAGCCGCTTCACCGATCGCGTCCGTCGGACGCATCAGGCCTGTCGAGATCGCCTTAGCGACCGCGCTCGACTTGGAGACAACGAGATTGGTTACCAATTGAGTATTGGTAAATGCAGTTGCTCCAACAGATGTTAAGATTTTTGTTTGAGCGAATGGATTAATGATCAGCTCGTTATTACTTACCGACGTCACACCGGCTGCTTGTCCTGTGATCGGTGTCAGTACGAGCTTCGAGCCGATTCGGCGATCACCGAGAAACGGATCGATCGACGAGAACGTTGCAACGGTTCCATCGCCACCGTGTCCAGAGACTTTATCTTCGAACCATGCTTCGCCAACATTGGGTCTTCGGCCGATGAAGTTCTGGAACGAAAGAATC
>CANHVO010000206.1 GCA_947463915.1 Planctomycetaceae bacterium | reverse complement strand
GAAATGATTGTTGGGGGAAGGGGGCGGTGTGCGCGCAAAAAGCTAAATCTGTGTAAAATGGCCCGCGTCAACAAAAACGGCTATCGGAAATACATTTCCAGTCACCGTATGAATAATCCGGGTTAAACGACGAAATCCACAAGCTGCTTGCGCTGCTCCGCTAACAAAGCGACCGCCGTTGGGCTACCCATCATCTCATCTAGCCAAGTTGCCATGGCGCCAACAAACTCAACAAACCAAGCCCATAAAACGTGTATTCCACGTCCTCCGCCGGATCGAGCTCAAAGCCAGCGAAACCGCCGTCAGGCCGCGCCATACTCAATCCGTACCGCCAAGCTCGCGCCGTATCGACTTTTTCTAGCGAATCGGCCTCCCACAAAGTCACGCAACTCGTGAAGGTGCTAAGCAAATCTGGTAGTGGCATGCGCGTGTTCGCCTGAAAGCCCCCCTCATCGCTTTGCAATTCCGAGATGAACTCCGCGGCATCTTGGGCAATGTCTTCGGGCAATGCGTTGAGAGTCCTCAGGGCTCCAATCGCTGCCGCTGTTGGATTGGTACCTGACCGCTTGGCCACACGAACCTCCAAGAATCCGCCGTCGTCGCGCCGTTGAGATAGCAAAAAGCGAACGCTAGGGTCGTCGACTGGAAGCGGATGCCCCATCAGCTCCAAACAAATCGCCACGAGGAAAGTCTGATAAGTGCTACCAATCGACGCTTGTGCGGTCCGGGCAAATCCACCATCTGGCTGCCTGAGCGAGGTTAGCAACGTTGTCACACGACTTTGCCAGTCGACTGCTACGCCGTCCAAAGGATTCTTTTCGGTCGACGCCTCGATCAAGGCTGCACCGTAGACCAATGAAAGCAAATCGATGACCGATTCTTGGTGTTCGGTTCGGGAAAGCAAAAAACGACTCGCAGCCTCTGCTACATCGCCGGTTAGCAGGCCAAGAATTGCCAGCGATCGCAAAGCGAATCCTGAGTAGTAGAGATCGCTGTCTCCCTCACGTCCGGACCAACCGCCATCGCTTCTCTGCTGCGACAAGACAAACCGTGCGTGCGGATCGCGAATGGAATCCGGTAACATAGCCGCTCCCGCCGTAAGCTGCAGCGTCAACCGCTGAAGGTAACCGAATTCCATAATGACCCAAAAACAGTGCCTCGAAGATGCTCAAATTTCAGTCAGCAGTATACATCTTTCGCTGCTAAAAACAGGCTTATGTGTAGCGAAAGTCGTCAAGACTTTCGGTTGAATCGGCTAACCACCGAAACTCTTGACGAGTTTCGCTACAAAAAGCATCACAGAGTTCTCCTCCTACGGGCAATGACTCGCCAGGAAGCCAAGAGTAGTATATGAATCCACTACCTGGATACTGAACGTAGATCCGCTTTTCTATTGAAACTCAGTCTCGTCGGAACGGATTTTCAACAACGAACATGGCGAACGCCCATCGGCTAATTGCAGCAACAATCCTAGGTAGCTTCGAGGCTCAACCTCGGTCAATTGCAGCATCCTGCCGACTTCTTGAATATCCGCTTGAGCTTGTTCAATTTCGGATGGGGAGTTCACGATTCGCTCGATCTCGGTGAACGCACCTAAGGATTCTACTTGATCCAGCGTTATGGTCAGCAAACGCCCAACATGCTCTAGCTCATAAACCTCTCGCGACTTTGGAACGGTTAAGGCCACAACAAAACCGAGATGCCCCCAAATTCCTAACCACTCTTCTACCGTGCCGGCAACCATGGGCAGCTCAATCTCGGGTCGGATCTTGATCGGACCTGCCAGGCGAGGGCCTTTATACGTAATAAACGGTTCGCCATTGACCTCGCGAATTCGAAGGGCCTCATCGGTCGATCGAAAATCTCGCGATGGATGCCTCAAATACGTATCGCGATGTGTCTCAAGCCTCAAGAACACAGCTCCGATTTCCTTTAAACGCGTTCGCGCTCTCTCGACGTCAGTCACGCGATACTTGCATTCGGCTTCCATGGGGGGTGAGGTTATTTTCGCACCTGTTTTCGCGGTTCTAGGCTATCGTCGGCCACTTGCAACTTGCCCAGCAATACGCTCATGATTTGGAAATGCGGACAGAGCCAATGTGAGAGCCTCCAATGACATCGAGCAGTTTTCGTTAAATGCAATTGGTTTACTCTCTGCATAGGCAGCCAAGTCAGGCCAGAACTCTCTCATACCCAATGGTGGTGACGTTGCGCCAGCATAGATCACTTTATTCGTGTCAGATTTGAATCGAATGCCCAAACCATTGACGGTTACTCGCTGGCCAAACGCACGCCAAGAGTCTCCGTCGGTAGACCGCAAGACCTTTTGATCAAACAGTTTGTCCAACCAAGCCGATTCAGCAACACACGAACTACTTTTAAAACCGCCATCCACTCCTCGAAGTTTCCCGTCTCGAAATACTGCATAGGCTAGATTCAATTCGCCCATACCCTGGAGTCCTTTTCCGTATGGCGATGAAACGACTGCAAGGTCCACGGCAAGAAACTGCCCTCGTACTGTGGCCTCCCACTGCCGATCATTTTGCCATCCTTCGATACTCCCGCGAAAACTCGCTTGACTACCCAAGTTTTTTAGTTCAAGGAACCGATCGCTCAAGATGCGACAGGGGATTGCGACATCAGCAGAGTTGATTTTCCAATTTGTGGTTTGAGCGATGTGGTCACGTTCGACCACGAAGCACGATCGCTGGTCATCGAACTTATAGCCCTCCAACAAACACGAAACCTTTAACTCCGACATAGGTTTGGTTGGATTCAATGTGAGCTTAACATCTTGAAACCTCGTGCTCTCAATACCATCGGAGATAACAAGCTCGTTCATGGCCAGGCCGAATAGGGTTGCAGTGCTTTGTGGTCGGCACAAATACCTATTATGCACCGTTCGCATTGCAGTCTCAATTTGCGCACCATTGAGTTCCAGCTTTTCGACTTCCACGTACCAACCGCGATGATCGATCAAGGTATCGACCTGTGCCACTTTGAGGATCTGACGCCCCGTTTCTGCATTCTCGCAAATCAAGTCCCTCACCCGAAACTTGTTCGGACTCGGAAACTCGATCGATGCAAAACTGACGTTTACGCCAAGATTGTCGCTAAGGCGACGCTCCCACCAATCCTTTTGATAGCTTTGATACCAAGGGATTCTCTTGAGGAGACTGTAGCCGCCAACTGCAAAAACGGGTACGAGGGCAAGGCAAAAGAAGGCTAATCGACACAGCGCACGCTGAGTCGATTGATGAAATCGCAGTCTTTTCTTCCTTGAAATGAATGGCATCCGTGAGGCCCACGCTCGGCTACTGAATCACAACGCAATTGGCCAATTGGTTAGTAGCAAAGTCACACTTCAGGAGCAAGCTTGAAATTGTATCAGCCACATTTTCCGAGTGTTTTTTTTGCGAGATTCGGTATACCGCACAAGGAGTGGGCAATACCCGGGCATTGTCCTAATGGCACTCACTCTCGATTGTGCTTTATAGCAGCAGGGCGCGAACCCTCCGGTTGCGCGACATTTGCCGGTCACTCACCGGAAGGCTTGCGATTGTTGATTTAGTCGTTTAACGTTCAGCCGAAGGCGTACCGAATTCTTTGGGCAGTACGCCTACGGCTGACTGTTAAACGAAGTCCGGTCACCGGACGGCTTACGTCGTTCCGCTAACAGAGTAAGTGCCATTGGGCGTTACCCCGGCTAGTTTCACTGCACCACTTGGGGCGACGTACCCAAAGCAGATTCGTCACCTTCGATTCTGACTGCGGAGGCACCTGGTGGAAGTCCGACTGCCGAGGGGTTCATCGCTCCCTGGCTGATTCGGTCAGGAGCCATGACTTCTTCGGGATTGTCGCGAGGCGTAAAGTGCCGACCGTTCTGGTAGGCAGCTTGTTGCATACTGCCATCAAGTGCTTCTTCCGATAGGTTCACTTGGTTGTAAGCGAGAAGCGAACCTTTTTCGCGGTGGAAATCTCTTAGCGCCAAATTGTAATCAACCAAAGATCGGTAGAACGCACTGGTGCTGGTAGCAAGTTGCTGTTGGGCCTGCAGCAAGAAGCTGATGTTGATCAAGCCGCGCTCGTAGCGGTTTCTCAACACCTCGACCTGGAGCTTATCCGCTTCGATTCGATTGTAATTGATTTGGAGTTGGGCATAGCTGCGTGCAATTTGTCGGGAAGCGTTGCTCAAGTCGTGAGAAATTCTGAGCTGCTGCTCCTTCAAAATCGTCATATCCTTGGCCAAGTTAAGCTGAGCATGTCGAACTGCAGCCGAAGCTTGACGAAGACCGACCGCATAAGAGTAATCGAATCCGGCTTGCCATTCTTGATAGTTACCCTCGGTAACGCTTTGGAAAAGACTCGCCGATTCGTTGCTTGGATTGCGAGCACCAAGAAGATGGTCGCCAAGACCTCGCCATCGGTATTGCGTAAGAGCGTCGAGTCTTGGACGTTTGTTGAGTCGAGACGCAATCAACTCTAGCTCGCGTCGTTTGATCGTCCACTCTTGTCGACGAATTTCAACTCGCTTGGTCAAGGCATCGCAAAGCGACCCTTCCCAGTCAAATGCAACCTCGGCTTGAAGCGGTTCGTCCGAGGGCTTGATCAAGCGACCATCAGTTGGAGGCAAACCCATCATATATCGCAGTCTCTGTTCCGAAGTATAGAGGCCTGCGGTTCCCGACAAGGCATCATTGACTTGCGATTCAAACAGGTAGTAAGTTGATCGAGCTTGAGCCTCGGCATCCGCCTCGCCACCTCGCGAGCCAACCTTCTGAAGCTCGTTGATGCGTTGCCAAGTCTTAAGAGAACTCTCGCGACCAGAAAGTTGCGCATCCAGAGCGCGATAGGCAAAGTACAGTTCCCAGTAGGCCCCCTCGACGTCATTGATCAACCGCAGTACCCCCGCCTCAAAGTCGGCTAGGGAAATGTCGGTATTGATTCTCGCGATAAGGACGCCATTATAGGATCCGGGAGTATTTGACGCACCGACGATACGATTGTAAGTCGAGCCAGCCCCAGCCATTAATGGTTGACGGTATTCCGCTTCGAGGAAGCCAACAAAGTCACTCCGAAATCTTCGAAATGGAGTGTTGTTATTATCGTAAACGACGCTGCTTCTGAGTGCGTACGATGCACCTGTGGCGGACCTCTTGGTTATGGCATTGGTATAGTTCCCTGTCGTCTGCTCGAAACCATTGGCAAGGAACGGATTGCCCGCGTTGTTAAATGGCCGGTTGTTCTTTTGCCAAAACAATTGCGAGTTCACTTGCGCATCAAAGGCTGCGAGTGCAGCCTGCGTACCCGAAAGTGGGTTAAGCTCCGTTAGAGCTGCATCTATTTGCGTCGTTTGACCAGCAGGTCCCGCCACAACCGCACCGCCGAGCGAGCGAAAGACTTCACTGCTTTGCAATGCAGCGCGAATCGCATCTTGAAGGGTCAAATCAAATGTCTGCAGTTCACTAGGATTCTGAATCGACAATGGCGTCGGGCTTTGCAAAACCGTCTGGGCTATCGGTGCATTGACGTCCGGATACTCGATCTGCGTCACGTAATTTTGGAAGTAGGACACGTCCGAACTGTCTCGCCAGGCTCGAAATCGCTCGGTCGGTTTGCAACCAGTCATACAAGTTGCAGCAAGGCATCCACTAACAATCCAGTTGCGAAGTTGTGCGCGTTTTGTCATGGCAGTCAGAACGATTTCGTTAAATTCCGGATCAGGTTCCATGCAGATCAATCAGATATGCAAGCAAATCAAGTACAAGACGTTCGATCCGTTCAAGCGTCATGACAGAACCTATCGGACTATTGCGGACAATCGCTGTATTAAGGCTCGGGCTCTGAGCAACAAACCAAAGTTTGCCATCCTAAATCTGGAACGAACGAAAGAATGAGAACGAACCAAACAACTGGTAGAGCCGACAAGGTTTGACTAAGAGTGCAGGTTGATACTCAAAATGCGAGATATAAGGCGAGCGGCAGCTTCAAAACCACCTTAGCACGACGCGCAAGCTAGTGAGTTTACTACCGAATTCACTAGCTTGCGCGTCGTGCTAGGCATAAAAGCCATTGCCGCTCGCCTATGCGAAACATCGGTGTTGCGCAATCAACTCTGTCGGGACTATAGGTCGATTGACCCGAATGGGCGAAATGCGTACATTGTGTCGTTTGGCGAAAGTGAATAACTAGCTTTCCGGAATACGGTTTTGAGCATGAGTCCATGATTATCGAAAAGTCTCTAGACGGATTTCGAGCCACGGTCCCTTGCAAAGTAAACCTCTTCCTGGAAGTCCTCGGCAAACGGGACGATGGCTATCATTCATTAGATACCGTCATGATGGCGGTCTCGTTAGCAGACGAATTGGAGATATCCCCGCGAACGGACGGTCAGCTCACCCTGAGCGTTGAGTTTCCTGAGGGTTTTGGTCAGCCCCTAGCAAATTCCGATTTTGCTTGGAGGATTCCCGAAGATTCAAGCAACTTGATCATCAAGGCTCTGGATCGACTCAGAATTTCCCTAGGCAAATCAGATGCTGGGGCAAACATTCGACTCATCAAGAGAATTCCAGCAATGGCAGGCTTGGGAGGTGGAAGCGCAGATGCCGCAGCCGCACTTGTCCTCGGGATAACATTGTGGGGGAATGCGAGCGATTTCGAAAAGTCGAGAACGATCGCTAGCGGCCTGGGCAGCGACGTGAACTTTTTCCTGGAGGGTCAGAAGAACGGGTTTTGGCTTGCTCGATGTACAAAACGCGGAGAAGCGATTCAGCCGCTGGCCTGCTTTGAAACACTGCATTTTGTGATTGTGCATCCACCGGTCGGTTGCGGAACAGCCGAGGTTTTCAGAGCGCTCGGACCGATTTCGTGGGACGAACGCCCAGAGAATCCAGAATCACTATTGAGAGCCCTAGAACATGGGGTCGGTCCCCAGTCCCAATGGGGGGTTTTTAATCGACTCGAGACACCCGCGATGCAGACGACCGATTGGATCGATAGGACGAGAAAGCGGATCGACCGATACAATCATCGTGGTCAATGCCTGTCTGGCAGCGGATCGGCTAGATTTTGTTTGTGCGCAACACGCGATCAAGCCGAGAAGATAGTTAGTGAGTTGCGGACCAATGGTGGGATGCGAGCGTACTACGCACAGTCTTGGCAGTCATCAGGAATCGAAGAGCAGATTAATAGAGTTCGAAACGAATCGTGAGCTTGAAGTCTCACGCAAAAAGGGAGTGCAGTCAACGCCATGGAAATCACCGAGGTACGCATCAAATTAATGGAAGAGTCTGAGGATAGACTTCGCGCTTTTTGCTCGATTACAATCGATCGCTCTTTTGTGATTCGCGATTTGAAGATCATCGAAGGCGTTAACGGCCCTTTTGTTGCCATGCCCAGCCGGAAAATGTCGGCTCGCTGCGGAAAGTGCGGGAACAAGAATCATTTGCGAAGCAGTTACTGCAACCAATGTGGAACTCGCCTTCGCGGCCCACAGGACGTCCGTGAAGTCGAGGGAGGGGGCGGATCGAACAAAATGTACGCGGACATCGCCCATCCCATCAACCAAGCTTGTCGGGACATGATTCAGAACTCCGTCATTCGCGAGTATTTGGTCGAATTGGATAGAGCAAAGCAACCGGACTATAAATCTAGGTACGACGACGAATACGTCGAATCAAACCACCCGGAAGTCCACGCTCCTCACCCAGCCCATCCGACCGAAACGCAATTCGTTCCCAAACCGCACTTTTTGGATGCTGACAAAAAAACCAGCCCATCTCCAAACAGTCCCTTGGACAAAAGAAATTTCGGCGACGGCGTTTTTTAGCCTGCCCAGAGTTTCGAATCATACCGCGTCGGCTTTCGCGGTGTCAAAGCTCTGTGTCAAAGCTCTGTCTCAGTACCAACTGGACACAATCGAGTTATGAAGGCGAGAAGCGGTCTAGGCGAGAGGCGGAATGAAAAAAACCGTAGCTGGATTCGCCAGAATTCAGTGTGTTCTGAATTCTGGCGAATCCAGCTACGATTCGTGGTTCTAGCAGCGATCCTCAGGCTCCGACGAGACAAAGAAGCCGTCTCACTTTGTTGGGGAAATATGTTTCGCCGTGTAACGTGTGACGGCGACATTTCTTAGCTGCGAGGCTCGCAGGCTGTTGATTTAGTCGTTTAACAGTCAGCCGAAGGCGTACTCTGGAGCTTTGACAGTACGCCTACGGCTGACCGTTAAACGAGCTCTCTTAAACCTTCTTCTGAATCAATTGCGCAATCAATTCAGGGTTCTTAGCCTCTTTCAAATGCTTGACCTGATCGGCAGGAACGCCGATTCGCTCCAAATGCATAAATAGGCTATCCCAAACCTTTTCACGCTTTTTGCCTTCTGCAAGATAAAGGTCCGTTAGCAATTCCTGTACCCGTTGAAACGACACGTTGTCCTTGTTGTTGTAATAATTACGGATGACCGATTGCTGATAACGCGTGTAGTTCTCCGCAGCCATGATGTTGCCTTATTGGGAAATCGGAGGAGTGAAAAGGTCTGTGGCAAATTGTAGATCGGGTCTAGCGGATAACAATCTTGAATTGTTTGTTCGGCGACGTCTTTTGTACTTCTAGGGCACATCCGGCAGATGTGCCCCACGGTGGGTCGCACTTGCTTGTTGATTTAGTCGTTTAACAGTCAGCCGAAGGCGTACTTTGATTCTTTGACAGTACCCCTACGGCTGACAGCTAAACGAATTGCATTTATGCAAGTATAAAACCAACCCCATAAGCGAGACATCATCCAATCAACGAATGCAATACAGCGCTTCGAACGATCGCAAATAGATGCTACCGTTTGCAAAAACAGGAGTCGCAACCATATTTCCACTCAGTCGATTTTCGCTAACAATTTTGGGCTCTGCACCATCAGCCAAGACAAATGTCATTCCATCTTCCCGAACGCAATAAACGTTGCCCCCGGCAACGATGGGAGAACTGGAGTATTGCCGATTGCTCTTGGGCAGTTGTTGCGACCATATCGTTTCACCCGAATCCGGTTTCAAGCAATAAACCATCCCTTTATCCCCTAACAAAATCAATCGACCGTTGATCAAGGTAGGAGTAGGGACATCAGAGCCAAACTTGTTTGCCCATGCGATGCGTTTTTCATCCGGCAGATCGACTTCCGTCCTTAGTGCCGTAACCGTATTGCCTCTGGCGTAAGGGCAGATAGCCAAGCCACCTATTACGAGTGGCGACGAGATGGATCGGAAGAAGCCATTGTTCTCTGGGTTGAATCCACCTAACTTCCAAAGCAGCTTCCCATCGGAAACCGCGTGCGCAGTCACATGGTCCGCTCCAACAGTTACCAGCGCGTCACCTTGCTTGAGCTTGGCAAGCGTCGGTGTGGTGTACGCTTGATTGGCTTCTTGATTTACATCAAGCCATCGGTCCGCTTTCCACAACTCATTGCCTGTCGACTTGTCCAAGGAAACCAAAAAACTTGGGCCTGTTTGCATCACTGCGATGACTACCGAGTTATCCGTCAGAACAGGCGACGTACCCAAGTCCCACCAAAGAGAATCGGGACCGTATTTCTCTTGAATGTTCAAGGACCAAATCGTCTCGCCCGCCGGGCTTACGCAAGCGAAATCGCCACTCTTGAAATAGACGTAAACATTCTTGCCATCCGTTACGGGCGATGAGTTGCTTCCGCTGGCCTTGGCGTTCTTTCCCGGTCGCTCATTCCCAAACGACTTTTCCCACAATGTTACTCCTTGCTGACTGACGCACATCAGCGTATTGATCCCCTCTTTGCCAAGGGTAAGATAAACATTCTCGCCGAGCACAATCGGAGTCGAGGCTCCACGACCAGGTAACGCGATTTTCCACGCGATGTTCTTTTCTTCGCTCCACGAGGTAGCAAAGGAGCCCTCACCTGCTGTTCCATTCCCATTCGGCCCACGCCACGATGGCCAAGGCGTTTGCGAAAAGACAGATGGACAAGCGGCGACGGCAAAAAAAGCGGAAAGGAGGATATGTTTCATGTCAGTGGTCAGTGGTCAGTGGTCAGTGGTCAGTGGTCAGTGGTCAGTGGTCAGTGGTCTGTGGTCTGTGGTCTGTGGTCTGTGGTCAGTGGTCAGTGGTCAGTGGTCAGTGGTCTGTGGTCTGTGGTCTGTGATCTGTGATCTGTGATCTGTGATCTGTGATCTGTGATCTGCGTCTTCGGTCTTTCTGAAAGCGGAAGACTGATAACTGAAAACCAATTACGGTTTTAGTCAGCGACAGGTCTCAGCACAATGGTTCGAATATCCATCACAGCCACTCCCTTTTTGCTTTGCGGACGAACGGCCAAGCGATGCTTGCCAGCCTTAAGTTTCATTGTCCCTACGTTTTCGACGATCATGTTCTGGAAATGGCCGGTGTCGCGAACGGTCCATTGCAGCGACTCGCTACCCACCTCCAATCGGACGACTGAACCTCCGTTGTTCGCTCCGCATCCACATTGAACTTCTATTTCATAGGTACCCTCGTTCGGAATGGTTAACTCCCAATCCGCCCAATCGTCCACTTCCGTCCAATAGCCGAGGACATTCTTGTAAGTCTCCGGTTCGTACCTAAGATTTTTGCCATGTGGAGTGCCGGTTGCCGCAGTCAAGGTAATCTCGTTGGTCGGGTCTTTCAGCAGCGTCTTTTTGCCCGCGACAACGCGATTCATTTCGGTACGCCAAACCTTCCATTTCTCACCTACGGCGGCTGCACCAACACTCGAATCCAAACGCGTTGGATCGAACTCGACATAAAGCCGCTTGTGAACTTCGGGCTTTGCATTGGGATTTGGCGTACCAAACTGGACTCCCATCTTTTTCTGCCACTGATGGAGCGATTCGGTTAACGCAGCGGCCTTGTCCGCATTCTCTTGGGCGACATTGTTCTTTTCGCTTGTGTCTTTATCGAGATCGTACAACTCAATCGCGCCATCCTCTTGGTATTCGATCAACTTCCAATTGCCTTGGCGAGTCGCAGCTGCCGGTCGACTCCCTTGGTTGGTGTAGTGTGGGAAATGCCAGAAGAAAGACCGCTCTTTCGTGGTGCTTGCAGCAGTACTGCCGAGCCAAGCCTGTTTCAAGCTCACGCCATCGAGCGGCCCAACCGTCTTGCCGGTCTCCAAACCTGCGACTTCCATCAAAGTCGGCATCAGGTCTATCAACGATACGGGCATATCTAACGTTTGCGCAGGCTTGATCTTGTCCGGCCAGCGAACCATTAACGGGATCCTCAAGCCACCTTCGTACAGATAGCCTTTGCCTGCCCGGAACGGACCGTTATGAGTTACTGGCAACTCATGGATCTCAGGAACATGAAGCCCTCCATTATCACTAGTGAAGATCACGATGGTCGGACGCTTAAGCGTGTCGATGCTCGTCAGCAGTTTGCCAATAGCATTGTCCAGTGACTCAACCGTGGCGGCATACAAGGGATTGAATGCATTTGCATTCTTTTCGATCAAGTCTTTAGGTGCGGCCAAGGCGACGTGCGGCGAGTGCTGAGGGATATAGCAGAACGACGGTTTCTCACTTTGCGCCGACAAGAATCCGATAGCGGCATCGACGATTGCATATTCATTTTTGCCTCCTTCTTTTTCGTCGATGGCACCGTTCCCTTTGGGTTCCATCGCAACATCAAAGCCTTGTGCCAATGGGCCCGACTTTCCACCTCCCAAGTGCCACTTGCCAAACAGTCCTGTCGTATAACCAGCGCCTCGTAAGGATTCGGCGAGCGTCGTTTCTGCGAGCGGAAGATAACTTTGGATGCGAGGATGCAAGAGCAATTGCGACTCTGCGTCAGGCCTACCAGGCAAGAAGTTCGTCAGGTGCAATCGCGCACAGGACTTGCCCGTCATCAACGAAGCGCGCGATGCAGAGCAAATAGAAAGACCGCAATAAGCACTTGTGTACCGAATGCCTTGGCTCGCGAGCTTATCGAGATTCGGTGTGTTATGCTCGCGCCGACCATAACAGCCTAGGTCGAAAATCCCTAGATCGTCCGCAACCATCAAAACGATGTTGGGTTGTTCGCTCGGGTCGGCGGCTTCGGCGAATCCATTGGAAACAATCCCAACGAAAATCGGGAGCAAGATTGCGATCTGCTTCGTGAGGCGTGCGTGGTGAAATTGCATAGGACGTAGTGGGAGGGAGTAGTAAGGGGGGAGAGTCAGACATGGCGAGCAGTGCTTCGCTCTAATCGTAGAAGGAAAGTCTAATCGAAATCGCTGTTCGGATTCAATTGTCCAGCGATTTTTGAAGCGGCCACGCCATTAGGACTTTTCTTGCTATAAGCTAGTGGGATAGGCTTCCAGCCTGTCGGT
>CANHVO010000205.1 GCA_947463915.1 Planctomycetaceae bacterium | reverse complement strand
TTTGATTTTTGGTCCGGATTTGCTTACTCCAACGTCGCGAATTCCACTACTGCTGGGTTTACCAATCAATACGCGGCATTCCCTGGTGGTGGCTCCGCGTCGTCGCAATACGCAATCGCATTTAACTTTGGTCAAGGAGACGCTGTTGTATCCTTTGCAGGGCCGGTCGTTGTGAACAGTGCAGACTTTGCCAACACAACTTACACGGCGCTTTCCATGCGCGATGGCGATAGGTTTTCGAAAAAGTTTGGTGGCGACTCAGGAAACGACCTCGATTTCCTGCGACTCGATGTTTATGGGTACTTAGGAGGCGTCAACACAGGTTCGACCAGTCTGTATTTGGCGGACTATCGGTTTAGCAACAATAGCTTGGACTTTATTCTCAATGGATGGTCCACGCAAAATCTTGCTGGGCTGGGAGCGGTGGACTCGTTGCAATTCGATTTGATTTCCAGCGACGTCGGCGCATTTGGAACGAACACGCCAACTTATTTTGCTTTGGACAATTTGAGCATCACTGCGGTGCCAGAACCAACAAGCATTGCGATGATTTCTTTGGCTACCATTGTCGTGTCGTTTAGTCGTAGAAAAAAACGCTTTCCAAGCCACAACAACGAAAAAGCTCCGTCATGAAGGATTGTGCAATGGATAGAGACAATACATCGAGAGTGGTTTCAAGCGTCGGGGCAAAGAGGTCCATGAAGCGGACTGGTGTGACCATGGTAGAGCTCTTGGTCGTGTTTGCGATCATTGGAGTCCTGGCGTCAATGCTCCTGCCTGCCGTGCAATTTGCTCGGGAAGCAGCGCGAGGATTTTCTTGTAAAAACAATTTAAAGCAAATTGGGCTCGCACTGCACAATTATCACGATGTGAATCGCGTGCTACCTGTTGGATGCCTCGAATGGCGTGGGTTTAGGACGCCACCTACATACCGCCAATTGGCATGGTCCTCGTTTCTACTCCCCTTTTTGGATCAACAGACACTCCATTCTCAGATTGACTTCGGTAAGGCCTTCGATCATGCGATCAATGCCAAGCCTGCATCTCGGCGTCTAAGTGTGTTCGAATGTCCAACGGCGCAGAATCGAACTTTGATACGAGGGCAAACCGATTATGGCGGATTGTTCGGAGAGATCATCTTGGATCGCGAACAAGATGATGGAGTTTTCTTGTACGATCGGACCCTTGCTCTACGCGACATTCTCGATGGGACGACAAACACCATCGCCGTGTCGGAAGACATCGGTGGTCCTGATAGCGAATGGATCAACGGACGAAATGTCTTCGTGCAAAGCGGGGGAATCAACGACCGGACGGTTTGGATCGGTGACAATGAAATTCGTAGCAAGCACCCAGGCGGTGCGATGGTGTTGTTCGCCGATGCACGCGTTGTTCTGCTGAGTGACTCGACAGACAAACGCGCGCTTGGCCAATCGATTACGAGAGCGAAACAGGAAGTGAATTCGTTGGAGTGATGGTTCCTTGGTTGCATCAATGCTTAAAAAGGCACTCCCGGCAGGTGTGCCCCACGGTGGGTCACTCTTGCCGAGAGTGACTTTGCACCGCATAAACCGCTTGCCATTTTCTACCGCAAGAACGCTTCGTACAGCCCGCCGTCGACCGAAATGATCTGGCCTGTCGTCTTGCTAAGGCGTTGGCTGACCAAGAGGAAATAAGCTTCGGCTTGATCCGCTGGGGTGATTGGCGACTTGGTCAGCGTGCGGTCTGCGTAAAACTGAGCGAGCTTTTGCACCAGCGACTCGGTCGACTCATTTTCGGTGTAGTCGATACGGTATTTGGAAAGCGAACCGATAACGCGATCTCGCGGGAACATAGCGCTTCCTTGTACTACGGTTGCCGGAGCAACACCGTTCACACGAACGAGCGGTGCCAGTTCGATCGCAAGCTCGCGGACCAAGTGATTGGCCGCTGCCTTGCTGGTGTCGTAAGCCACGCTTCCCTTCTTGGCGACCGCCGCATTCGCACTTGTCGTAAGCACCAAATTTCCGTGTAGCCCTTGCTCAAGCCAGTTCTTGCCCGCTTCGTCTGCGACCAGGTAGCTACCGGTTACGTTGATCGCAAAGGTCAAGGCCCATTTGTCGTCCGGAATGTGACCCGTGGTATCGGAGGCCACAAAAATACCTGCGGTGACGCAAATGGAATCGAAACCGCCATAAGCCAAGCTAACTTGATCCAACATTGCGCGCACGCTTTCTCGCTTAGTGATGTCGCAACTTAATCCAACCGAAGGCCCGCATCCAGAAATGCCACTGCCGGCGACCCCGATCCCGAGTCCATGCCTGTTGGTAATTTCGGTAGCGGTGGAGACTGCCGATTCTTCGTTCAAGTCGACGCAGACAATGTGCGCACCTTCACGAACGAGCCGATGCGCTGTCTCTTTGCCGATGCCGGAGCCTGCACCAATCACCACAATGACTTGCCTGGCCAGTTCCTTTTCTGCTGGCATCCGTTTTAGTTTTGCTTCCTCAAGCAACCAATACTCAATGTCGAATGCCTCTTGAAGCGGCAACGCAATGTAGCGATCGATAGCTTCGGCCCCTCGCATTACCTCGACAGCGCAGTTATAAAACTCGGCTGTCACACGCGATTCGGATTTGTCTTTGCCCCACGCGATCATGCCTAAGCCTGGTATCAACATAACTGTAGGATTCGGGTCTCGCATCGCTGGCGAGTTCGGTCGTTTGCAAGTCTCATAATACGACGCGTAGTCCTGTCGATATTGTTCGAGCCCAAGAGTCAACTTGGCTTTGAGGGATGCGACCGTTTCTGTTTGAGGGTTCCAGTCGACGTACAGGGGCTTGATTTTGGTTCGAAGGAAGTGATCGGGGCAGCTTGTGCCTAGTTCCGCAAGTCGAGGTGCATCATGCGAGTTCACGAATCGCATGATCGTCGCGTCGTCTTGAATGGTACCGACGAATCGGCGTTTTGCGCTCACTTGGCCTCTGAGCCATGGCAAGATAGCGGCGAGAGTTGCGTGTCTGGCGGGTTGATCCAACGTTTGGTACTTCAAGCCGCCGAAGGCGGTTTTATCACCTCCCTTGGCTTGATATTTGGAGTCGATGTAAGCTGCAGCGGCCTCGATCATGTCCAGCGTCAGCGTGTAGCATTCCTTTTCATCATCCGCCCAAGAGATGAATCCATGCTGGCCCATCATGATGGCTTGTAGCTTCGGATTCTTTTTGGAGATTTCTTGCATGGCCAACCCCAACTCAAAGCCGGGGCGCATCCAAGGGACATAGGCCATTGCGCCTCCAAAGATCTCTTGTGTCAGTTCTTGGCAGCGATGACTGGCTGCGATCGAAATGATCGCGTTGGGGTGCATGTGGTCGACGTGTTTGCCTGGCAAGAAACTATGCAGCGGCGTATCGATAGAGGATGCACGCGGGTTTAAATTGAAAGTCGTGTGGGTATACATCCCAACCATGTCGTCTTCAGCTTGTCCCTTGTAGCCTTTGTCCGGCCGTCCAGCATAGAGTTGCTGCAACTCGAGAAGCTTGTTCTGATAGAGGGACGAAAAGTTCTCGCGAGTCGAGGTTCTGAGATCGCCGCCAGACCCCTTGACCCAAAGCACTTCGGTTGGGATGCCTGTAAGAGGATCCTTTTCCGCGAGCTTAGCGGAAGTATTGCCGCCACCGGTATTGGTGATACGCTGGTCTGAGCCAAGGAGATTGGAGCGGTAGATCAGTCTGCCGACCGGATCAAAGCTGGCTGCTTTTTCATCGTTCCAGGCGTAACAGACAAATTTATACGACTTCATGGATTCAACCTTGTTCGTGCGGATTCGGACAGACAACGATGTTAATGCTAATGGGGTGCCGCTTTCAAACGGACCTCTCACCGCTATATCTTAGCCGCAATCGAGAAATCGAGTGAGCTGCGCTTTGCATGTCGCAACTTTGCAGGGTTGTTTGATTTTATGCCTGTCAAGAACAGGGGTGGTGGACTAGGCGATGATAGCCCGGAGGGCGGCGCATTACTGCTGGTGGCGTAAGCCCAATGGCACTCACTTTGTTAGCGGAACGGCGCGAGCCGTCCGGTGAGTGCCACGGCGTTTCTGACTATTTGGTTCTTTTGACGATGTGCCAACCGAATGGGCTCTTTTCGGCATCGAATTCGGCTAGTCCAAATTCGCCGACTTCCAATGGAAAGCCGGTGTCGCCAAAAGCGGGTACCATTCCTTCGCGAGGGTAAACTTCTTGGGTTATGTCAGCCTTTTTGCCGCGATTGGCCATCTTGTAGATGCCTGGTGGCGAATCGTCGGTGTTCTTGCGAATGATTTCATCAAAATCAGCTCCAGCTTTCAATTCTGCGAGCAGTTTTGTCGCTAGCTCTTTGGCTTCTTCTTTGGTGCGCGTAACCGGCTTGCCTGGTAGCGAGCCTTTGAATCCGATCAAGCAGTGTTGAACGGTGATGTAGTCTGGCTCTGCTTTCGCCGTCTTTGGTTCTGAGCTCGCGTCGCTCTTTGCAGGGACGGATTCGCCCGGTTTGGCTTCGGCAGGATCGCTCTTTGTTGTAATGGTGGGGGTTGGCTTGTTCGTCGACGAATCGCATCCGACGGTGTGGAATAAAGACAGTGCAGCGGCACAGAGAAGGAAGGTGTTTCTTTTCATTGGTTTGATTCTTCTGGGAATATGTCTTAGAAGTTTGGACAATACTGCATTTCTAACAGGTGCGAGATAAGTGTTCTAGAGGTGGCTCCTCGCTCACGCTTCGGGTTGCCAAGCTACTAGCTCATGTTTTGATGTTGTGAACAATCCTCGCTAGCGACTGACGTTAGACGTACCATTCCACAAAGGCTCGAGAGCGTTTGTCGAGTTGCTTCATGTCTTCGACGCGGAAGCGAATGCCATTGGCGTCGGTGATGTTGACAGCTTTGGCCGAAATGCGGCGGACATCTTCCTCTGTTTTCAGTACGAAGCTTGTGGGCCCGTGGTTGGTTTCGACAAACCATTCGCACGGTTCCGTGATGCCGGAAACGCTGAT
Organism: Planctomycetaceae bacterium; assembly: GCA_947463915.1. GTDB lineage: Bacteria > Planctomycetota > Planctomycetia > Pirellulales > Pirellulaceae > JBKCUI01. The sequence continues at coordinate 7,347 of CANHVO010000205.1, read as the reverse complement.
GACTTTTTGGATAATTGGAACGAATTCCCTGAGCGAGAGTTCTTCTTGCAGGAGAGCGATATTGCTTTCGCTAAGTCCCTGCATTGAGTCGATGCAAGCGATCTCTTCGCCGTCAGAGCTGACGATAGAGACCCATTGTTTGCTCGCCGAGATGGGGAATAGCGGTATGACTGCGACGTCCAAGTAATCGAGGCCAGACGAATCAGTCAGTTTCAAGTGGCTCCATTCGTCGCGAGACAATTGGAAGCTCCAAGTGCCGTCGGGTTTTCGGACGTGGTTGTTTTTGGCTTTGGTGGCGATGGCTGGGCTATTCATTGGGCTTTTCGTCGTTTGGTTCCGGCGTTTGCGACGGGAACATGGGCCTTGTTTCCGCTGCTAGAAAAAAGGAACCCGTGATGCAAATCAACTCGTTTGGTACTGCGGTTTTTCGAGCGTGCTCCACACCAATGTTACTCGACGGAGCGGAAAGGATTTCTACGGATCGGTTTGAAATCACTTTTTCTTTCGCCAATTCCTCAAGGCGTTCGACCGGCACGGAGCGAGGGTTATTGCGGAATTGGGTGAGAATCAATCGATCGGCAACGGCGAGAATTTGATCGAGCATCTTTTCGTACTCTTTGTCTTTCGAGCAAGCGAATACGATTGTTTTTTTGGCCGGCGCGAAGTGATCGTTCAGGGCGTCGATTAGTGCGCCAATAGAGGCGACGTTGTGTGACGTGTCGATGATGATGTCGGGCTGTTTGCTGACCAGTTCGATACGGCAGCTAAGTTGGGTTTCTGCGATTGCCGTTTGGACTGCCGAGCGGGGGAGAGACCAACCGTCCGCGTTCAGTCTTGCCCAGGCTGCGATTGCGATTGCGGCGTTGTCGGCTTGATGTTTTCCTGCCATACGAAGAGCGATGTCAGGGAAATCAGCAGCCTGCAATTTTGAGGATTTAGGAATGAAATCCATGCGGCTTGCAACGCCATTGAGGTCGGTGGTCGAGGAGTCGTTCCAAAGGGTTTGCGTCCGAATTTCCGATTCGAAGTCGGTTCCTATTTCCCAAAGATCGGAGTTCATTTCGTGGCATCGGGTGCGGATAACCGATTGTGCTTCAGGGTGTCGTGCCCCGCTGATGACGGGTACGCTCGATTTAATGATTCCTGCTTTTTCGGATGCGATCAAGCTAATTGTGTTGCCGAGTTGTTGCTGGTGGTCGAAGCTGATGGAGGTAATGATCGCGAGGGCAGATTGGCAAACATTGGTGCTATCGAGTCGCCCACCGAGGCCGACTTCGATCACGTTTACGTCGGTTTTTCGAGCGGCAAAGAGAGTCCAAGCCAAAGCGGTCGTCATTTCAAAAAAGGTGGGAGCCCCGTGTGGTGTTTTGGCGGTGGCGTCTTCGGCTAATTTCAAGCTTTCGATGTGTCGGGCGAGTTCGCTTGGGACGCAGGGCAAGCTGTCGACGAGGAATCGTTCCTCGAGGTGTATTAAATGGGGAGAGGTATACAATCCGACTCGGAGACCGGATCGCCGGAGTGTTTCAGCGATCAACCATGAGGTCGATCCCTTTCCCTTGGTCCCGGCCACGTGGACGACCGGCGCGGCTAAGTGCGGATTGCCAAGTTCTTGGAGCAGGTATTGCATCCGGGCCAGACGGTAGGAGCGTTGATCGTAGGGGCGATCGATGGTTTTTTCGTAGTTGATGCGTTCGTAGAGAAAACGGATCGCGTTGATGTATTTTGGGTCGAGCCGATCCATCGGTTCCGGGGGCTTTTTCGTTGGGTAAAGGAGTAATGACGTTTGGAATGTGGTTAATGCCAGGCTGGATTCCACTTAGTTTATTTGGAGGCAACTGAGTTGTGGGAGGGGTGTCGTCGCTTGTCGGGCGATTGTTTCGGATTTATAGTGCTCGCTGTTACTTCGGTTGGCATGTTTCTGACTGAACTCATGTTAGGTTTGGTTGAACCAAAGAGATCATTTTGGCGTAACAGCCGCAGATTGGTTAGTGGAATCGACTCGCCAATCCAGCCTTTTTTCATCTTAAGACACCTTTTTGCTCCTCCGCGACCGCAGTTTTGGTCTGCTGTAAGCTTTACTGAACTTATCCTATGGCAACGACAACGGCTTCTACCAATCCCTCCGTTAGTGTAACGGACCCTACCAATGTGATTGTTGAGACGAGAAACCTCGGAAAAATCTATCGGGATTTTTGGGGGCGTAAAAAAGTAAACGCTCTCAAGTCTTTGGATATTGAAGTCAGACGGGGGGAGATTTTCGGTTTGCTAGGGCCGAACGGGTCGGGAAAATCCACAACCATCAAATTGATGCTGGGGTTGCTTTTTCCAACATCGGGTCGGGCCTTTGTTTTTGGCAAGGATGCGACGGATGTTGCCAAAAACGAGCGGATTGGCTACCTGCCCGAGGAGTCCTATCTCTACAAATTCTTGAATGCCGAAGAGACGCTCGATTTTTACGGCCGATTGTTTGATATGCCGGCCAGTGTTCGTCGCGAGCGAACCGAGCAGCTCATTCAGATGGTTGGGCTTCAGCGGGCTCGACGTCGGCAGCTAAAGGAATATTCCAAGGGGATGACTCGCCGAATCGGTTTGGCTCAAGCGTTGATCAACGAGCCGGAATTCTTGGTTTTGGACGAGCCTACGACGGGTTTGGATCCGATCGGTACACGCGAAATGAAGGATTTGATCCTGCGTTTGCGAGAGCAGGGAAAAACGATCCTTTTGTGTTCGCACCAGTTGGCGGATGTTCAAGACGTGTGTGACCGAGTTGCGATTCTGCACCAAGGCGAATTGAAGGAGTTAGGTCGCGTGGACAGTCTTCTGAAAGTTCAAGATGTAACGCAAATTCACGCGAAGGGCTTGGATGAAAAAACCAAGTTAGAGATCAAAGAGTTGATTGCCCGTTCGACCGGAGAGATGCTCCGAATGGATAATCCAACAACAACGATGGAAGAGCTGTTCCTAGACATTGTTCGCGAAAGCGAGCAGCGTCCAGGGCGTCGCGGTAGCGGTGCTTAGCATTCAAAATGAGCTCCGTATAAGAACATTAAAAACCGCAGTCGTTGAAAGGCACAATTAGCAAAAATGCGTTTATCACCAGATCAATTTTGGACATACTTTGAGTGGCTGTTTGTCCATTCTGCATTGCTCTATGGTTTCTTACTGGTTTTGGTGCTCGCTGTTCTCGGATTCTTGATTGGGTTCGTAGTAGCGTTGCTCAAGCATGGACCTGCTGAAGGGTTTTTGCAGGTATCGAAACTGATCGGAGAATTGTTTGTTGTCGATATTCCAGGGACTTCGATTCGTCGAGTCGGAGCAATCGCACGATTGGCCGTCAAAGAAGCGATTCGGAAAAAGGTGCTGGTCGTGGTCGCTGTCTTCGTGATAGCAATCATGTTTGCTGGTTGGTATCTTGACCAGCAGGCTCAGTTCCCGGCGCGGCTCTATATTTCGTTCGTTTTGACTTTTACAAATTACATGGTTCTGGTGTTGGGCTTGTTCTTGAGTTGCTTTAGCTTGCCGAGCGACATCAAGAGCAAGATCATCTACACGATTGTTACCAAACCTGTTCGGCCGACCGAGCTTTTCTTGGGCCGAGTGTTAGGTTTTACGGCGGTAGGAACATTGGTTCTTTTGTTGCTCGGCTCGATGAGCTACCTGTTCGTGGTGCGAGGCGTTATTCACGAGCACGAGGCGATCGAAATTTCCGCAGATGGCGTTTCGGGCAAGACCTCTCGGCAGCAGTTTCACTCACATGAATTCGTGTTGGATGAAACAGGGAACGGAATAACCAATGAGACCAAGGGGCACAAGCACGTCGTTAGCAAAGTCGGAGACAAGATCGTAGTTGGTCCGTCGATTGGCGACTTGGAAGCACGCGTGCCAATTTACGGAATGATGCGTTTCACTGGTCGGGACGGTCAAGTAGCAAATGATGGATTAAATGTCGGCTACATGTCGGAGTATCACAAGTACATCGAAGGTGATTCGCTTTGCAGTGCAATTTGGACATTCAAAAACGTTACTCGGGATTCCTTCAGTGAAGGAGGATTAACCTACGATATGACAATTTCGGCCTTCCGAACTTACAAGGGTGACATTGTGACTCCGGTTGGTGGAGAAGTTCGATTTCGCAGCATCGACGGCAGTGCGGTCACCGAACCGTTTCCGTTCAAGGTTAAAGAGTTTCAAGTTGATCAGCGATCCATTCCATTCACGGGTTTGAAAGGGTCTCTCAATGAGCAACCGGCGGATCTCGATTTCTTTAAAGACATAGCAAAGAATGGCGAATTCGAGGTTGTCATTCGTTGTCAGGACAGAAACCAATATCTGGGCATGGCGGCAGGCGACTTGTACTTCCGAGCGGAGCCACAAGCTTTTTGGTGGAACTTCATCAAAGGCTATATCAGTATTTGGTTGCAAATGGTGATTGTGATTTGCTTTGGGGTCATGTTTTCAACATTCCTTTCTGGGCCAGTTGCGATCATCGCGACGTTGTCGGTCATCGTCCTAGGGTTCTTTGGATTCTTTGTGGACGACATCATCAAGAATGCAGATAGCGATGTTGGGCCAGTCGCGTCGCTCATTCGAATTCCGTTGCAGAGTGGATCGGGGACGCAGCTCGATTTGGGTAACATTCCTCTTGAGCGGGCAATTCGTGTTGTCGACAAAGGGATATTGATTTGCGTGCAGACGCTTTCCAAAGCGATTCCAAACTTAAATGAGCTTCACACTGCGGATTTCGTTGCTTACGGTGTTAATTTGTTCGGGGGTTTGCTGTCTAGGCACTTAACGGTTTGTGCGGGCTACTTCCTCATGACAGGAATTATTAGCTACTTCTTCTTAAAGACTCGCGAGATGGCGGCATGAACAAGAACAGTCTGTTTCGAAAAATTGCTTATGTTGCAGCGATTGTGCTTTTGTTGGGTCCCTTGTTTGCGATGGGGCGACCCAAGAGCGGCATGATTGGGCAGTTGCGTGCCAAGTATAAAATGGGCGAATCGAATCTTGGAGAGCTCGATCCCACGAGTGAGAGTATGCGATTAGGCACTTTGGGGATGAAGGGGATCGCTGCCACGATATTGTGGATCCGCGCTGACTACTACAAGGAAGAAAAGTACTTCGATCGTTTTTCTGCGACACTCAACCAGATTTCCAAGCTTCAGCCGCACTTCATCAGCGTGTGGCAGCACCAAGCTCACAACCTGAGCTACAACGTGGCACCTGAGTTTGAAGATTATCGGCAGCGATACGAGTGGATCAAAAAGGGAGTGGATTACCTCATTCGCGGAACCAAGCTCAACGATCGCAAGCCAATTTTGCAGTACGATCTCGGTCATTATGTTGGCAACAAGCTTGGCAAGGCGGACGAGCACGTCTACTACCGATCGCTGTACAGTAAAGACCAGGAATTCCACACGTATTTTAGGGATCAAGGGTTGGTTGGGATTGAGACCAGTGCTTTGGACTACAATCAAAAGCCGGATAATTGGTTGACTGGAAAACTTTGGTTTGACCAAGCTGTGGCTTTGTACGAAGCTGGGGCAACGATCAAGAAGTCGCCGCACCTGCTCATGTCGTACAGCCCTCTTTGGCAAATGTATTACGGGGAAGCAATTGAATCCGAAGGGATCCTCGATCAAAGGGCTGGCTTCGCTTGGAAGCAAGGCGGGGCCGAGTGGGCTAATTTTGGAACGAAGTCGTTGTATCAATTTCGGCAAGTCGCGGACTTGACCTTGTTGAGCCGCAAGGAAACCTATGCCGAGATGGAGACGCTCCAGAAGCAGTTTGATGAGTTGGCTGTTGAAGCAAAAACAAAAGCAGAGCAGCTCATCCGAAAGGGTATTCCTGCCGACATATTGAAGAAGCTGGAGATTCCCGAAAAGGATCGATCGGACGAAGACAAATCGCTGGTCGTCGACCTTGAACGGAAGCTCGTTCCAAGCATGCAGCAAATAGCTGCCCAACTGCCACCGAGTTCGCAATTGCAGGGGCTAGAAATCGCTAGGAAACTCATTTTCCTAAAGGATTTTCTTCGCGATATTGAATCGTACCGAAGCCAAGTGAACTATGACTATTGGGAGACCAGAGCACAGGCGGAGCAGCGCGAGGACATGCTGGAAGCGAGAAGTCTGACGTTCAAGGCCGACCAAATGATTAACGAAGCCAATGTGCCTGGTGCGATCGAAGCTTACGAAAAGGCTTGGAAGCTTTGGCACAAGCTCTTCAGCCGATATCCCTCGATGATTACGGAAGAAGTCGGCGATGACGTCGTTAAGTCGGTAGGACGCTACAAAAAGCTAATCGATGAGGAATTGAACGATAAGTTTGTTCTTCATGAGTTTTTGGAATTCCGAAAGTTGAAAGAGGACGGTACCGATGGCAAGGCTATCTTCGAAAAGACCGAGGAGATGAATGTTAGGGCCAGAGCGTTGTTGGATGCCGAACTCAGAGGCGAGACGATTCCTGAACCAGAACCTGCTGTTCCACAGCCGGTTGTTCCGCAGGCAGATACCGCCGTTAAGCCGGTAGAGCCAATGCCTGCAAAAGTAGAAGAAGCGAAGCCGGAACAGGCAAAACCGGAGTCTTCTGAAGTCAAGACTGAGATCCTAAAGGAGGAAATGCCCGTCCGTCCGCCGACTTTAGAAAATCCAGATTCTCAAAATTGATGAAGTCGGATAAGTTGATGTAGATGGGAATCTACGACAGAAGCTATTATCGCGAAGAAAACGAACTCGATCTTCGTCCAAGTTGGAATCAGCGATCCGCTGTAAGCACGCTGATCATTATCAACGTAGCAGTCTTTCTCGCGAATGTTTTCTTGAGCAAGGACTTTGTTGTTGGCTATCAAGGGGCCGTCAACGAGTTTTTGATGTTGCGAGGGGCGGACGCTACGAAACCATTGATGTGGTGGCATACACTCACTTATGGTTTTTGCCATGATGCGTTTGGTTTCATGCACTTGGCGATGAACATGATGGGCCTCTATTTTTTGGGCCGCACGGTAGAAGAGCGTTACGGAAGACTTGAGTTTTACCGCATTTATTTGATCTCCGTGGTCGTGTGTGGTGTGGTTTGGTTGCTAAAGGAGTACGTGTTCAAGAGCAATGGAAGCATGTTGGGCGCCTCGGGCGCCGTTATGTGCATCTCGATGTTGTTTGTCTTCAATTTTCCAACCGCGAGAGTGACGCTCTTTGTCTTTCCTGTTCCGGCTTGGGTGCTCGGGGTGATTTTGGTTCTAACCAATATCGTGTCGAGCCCAACGAGCTCCATTGCAACGGATGTTCACTTGACCGGGGTTTTGTGCGCAGCAGCGTACTTTTATTTTGGTCTGAGCTTCCGATTTCT
>CANHVO010000204.1 GCA_947463915.1 Planctomycetaceae bacterium | reverse complement strand
ACAGCGCTCACCGAGACTAACACAGAGTACGCTTCCCACCTGCAACGAGTGCTAAGCATAAGTTTTCTGAGGCAGCTGCATTGGGTAAACGTCGCTCGACATCAAGTTCAGTTCGTTACGATACGAAATCAGGCAGAAATATCGAACGCAGAAAAACAAATGCGACTCATCTTTCTGCGTTCGATCTTTCTGCCTAATCTGTTTTAGAATCGGCTAAGGGAGAACTCAGTCGTCGTTCTGCGGTTGGATCTTTCCCGGGGCTGGGACCTTGTTGCTGATCGATTCATTGCTGGTTTTGTCTCCGGTCGGAGGGCCGATTTCTAGGCCACCTTTGGTTTCACTTGAGCCCTTTGGAGCGGGAGCAGGCAGGTCAGCCGCTTCGGCTTCTGGCTTTTTCGATTCCATTTCTTTTGCTGGCTCTTTCTCGGGCTGGATGGCCTTCGTCGCACCGGCTGTGACCACTGAACTGGAATCGACAACTGGCAAGCTCGTCACCACGGAGCCATCGTAGTCCACAGGGACGCGTGTCCAGTATGTCTTGTAGACCTTACGCATTTCCGTATACGGGACCGATCGAGCGATTCGCTGAGGGACTTGGACCTTTTGAACGACTCGCTCCATGATTGGGGTGTGAATCGTTACGTCTTGCGTTACGACTTCTGGTTTGTAGGTAACCGTCTGGGTTTGGACAGGGCGAACGTGTGTTTCGGGTACTAGCTCGATTCTTTCACGTGGCACTTTGCGAGTGACAGGTTTTTGAACGGTTGTTGGCACCATGACTTTTTCCTGAACAGCTTCCATGCGTTGAGTCTGCACGGGCACCTGCTGCGTGACCACTTGATTTTCCATTCGGGTCGTTGTGATTGGCACTTGCTGTTGAACCATTTCGGTCTGCATGCGTGTGCTGGTTACAGGCACTTGTTGCGAAACGATTTGGTTTTCCATGCGGGTCGTCGTTACAGGGACTTGCTGTTGCACCATTTCCGTTTGCAAACGAGTCGACTGCACAGGGACTTGTTGGGAAATCGTTTGAGGCATGAAGCTCTGTTGTGGAACCGCAACTTGCTGATAGTTGGGTTGGTATTGCAGCTGAGCAAACGATTGCGATGGTGCTTGATAAGGGACCCAACCCAGGCCCCCTCGTTGGTAATTTTGGACTCCGTTATAAGGATTGGTGTCGTAGCCCCCTCGCTGCCAACGTAGGTGATAACGAACGTCACCCGGTTGGACATACTGTTGTGCTACATAGCCACCCGCATCGACCACCGCTGGTTGATAGGTTGTAACAGGCTGAAACGCGGTGTAGTTTTGCGTTTGGTAAGTTGTTTCCGTGACAGGCCGTTGAACGGCGTAGTTTTGAGTCACCAACGCCGTTTCGGTGACGGGACGCTGGACCACCTGCTGTTGAGTTTGCATTGTCGTTTCGGTGATCGGCCGTTGCACCATGTAGTTCTGTGTTTGGTAAACCGTCTCTGTCACCGGCTTTTGAACAATGATGTGCTGAGTTTGGTATTGTGTGTCCACGACGGGACGCATGGTCGTCACGATCTGTTCAACCTGGGAAGTCTCATTGACGTAAGTCGTCTCGTCTACCATCTCGGTTTTGACGACTTGTTTGTAGACCGTGTAGGTTTCGTTGCGTGTCGCGGTTTCCGTGACGGGTCGTTGAACGGTGTATTGTCGCTGCTCGACGCGTGTTTGTTCGGACGGACGATAGCTGACGATCTCCCGTTCCAGCATTCGGTCTTCGTATTCGATACGATAAGATGTAACCGGAACCTGCTCCTCGACCGTTACCTTCTGGAGTTTATGAGTAACGGGATCACAGTACTGAGCGTTGGCCTTCTCGCCCGCAAAAAACACCGCTCCCGAAACAGCCATTGCCGATCGCAGAAGAATTTGAAAAGCCTGTCGCTTGTGAAATCTTGAGTCCATAACGCCATTACCTTAAAGAAATTCGAAAACGAGTCATGCTATTGTGGTTTATTAGGACAAGTCTTTCAAATAAGAAACCGAATCCTTAAGGATAATTCCATTTACAAGTGCTTAGCGTGTCGATCTTTAGGGAAAGTGCATTTTTTGAAACCTTAACGGCAACTTAGTTGCCGTCACAGTCCTTGCAATCCGCATACACTGTACAAAGCAACACGTCGCGCAACCCAAACCACCCAAACAACCCAACCTCACAGATTCCAAACCAATGATTGCACCCGAGGCCGAACACTCACCAAACCACCAAAACACACCTGAATCCGGTCACCCTAGACAAAACTTGTGTGCATTTCGGGAGGAATTCGGCAGTGTTTTGGTAGTTGGACATGGCACTCGCAACCCCAGTGGAGCGAGACAGCTTTTGGAATTGGTCAGCCATATGCAGGCTAAAGAGCCGAACGTCCATATCTACGGCTGCTTCCTGGAACTCGCTGAACCGACGATCGAGCAAGCGATTGAGCGACTGCATGGACTTGGAATCAGGAAGATCCTGGTTGTGCCTGTCCTTCTCTTTACTGCAGCTCATGCTTTGCAGGATATACCCGACGCGGTTGCCGTGGCGGCTAAGATGTTCGGAATCGAGGTGGTTGGTCAGACGGGTTCGCTCGGAACTCACGAGTCCGTTGTCGCACTATCTCAAGCTAGATATTCCGAAGTGACGTGCCTTGAACGCGGCTGCGTTTGTCCCGAAAACGGCTGTGCTCAGGTGCAATGCCCGTCCGGTCGATGCGAAGGTCAAGGCAAACGGATGGGGCGTATCGGGCTTGCGATGGTGGGACGTGGGACAAGCGACCCGTTGGCCCTCGACCACATGCGTCAGTTGACACAGCTAAAAATCAAGCAACTTTCCACGGTGGCCCACCAAACTGGATTCTTCGCTGGCGGGAAACCTAACGTCGATGGACTGCTTGAGGAAGCGTCCCAATGGGAGTGCGATACGGTCTTGGTTCAGCCTCATTTGCTGTTCGAAGGGGAATTGATAGAACAACTGCGAAGCAAGGTACGACAATGCCAATTACAGTTTCCAGACAAGCAATGGTTCGTATCGCGCACGCTCGGCGCAGACCCAAAACTGGCCGATGTCTTTCTAGCTTTGGCAAGTGAACAACTACAGCGATAAGGCTAGCAGCAGGCGGAAATCTACCGTAGCTGGATTTGCCAAAATTCAGAACGAACTGAATTCTGGCGAATCCAGCTACGAGTCTGAGAACGACACGTAATAACAGGGCACAACACAATGCTTACTTGGCACCAAATCACTTGCACCTTTTTGGGTTTGCTGGTCGTGTTTGCAGCCGATCGCAAATGGACGTATGCGCAGGATGAACCGGTTGCGGAACTTAATGAGCCCGCGACCAAATTCGAGCTTCCGCAAGAGCCGCCCGACACCTCTGCTGGAGAACTGGTCGAGTGGGAGGGTTGGTCCTTTCGATGGCAATTTCGCAACATCGAAGGGCTGATGCTTAACGATGTCTACTACCAAGGACGCAAGGTTCTCAAGTCGATTAATTTGGCGGAGATTTATGTGCCTTATGCACCCGGAGCACCGCGACCCGAAGATTTTTCGTTAGGTGGGTTCAAGGCAAACCCGATGCCATTGCAATTGGGCCGCGATTGCAATTCAGCCGGAACAGGCTGCAAGCCATTTAACCGAGATGGTACTCCATCCACTGGGCCGACGGCGGACGTCATGATGCACGAGGAGCCCATCGGCTTTTTGTATGCAGGAGTCAACGGACGAGCACCTGGCAAGATGCTAGTGCTTTGGAGCATGGTCCATTTCAAGGGAACGGACGATGGCTATACCTATGTGTTGCGGTGGAAGTTTCGAAACGATGGTAGTTTGTGTCCTGAAGTGGGAGCGACTGGCGGCCTGCAGCATTTGGGAATAGGAGAGGGAACCGACGCGGGACTTGTGGTTGGTAAAAAAGAAAATGGAGAGGCCGTCTTTGCGCCATCGCACGTTCACAATTTTTACTTCCGAATCGATTTCGATATCGACGGGTCTGAGTCCAATGTTGCAGAGGAGTTCAGTTACGAAGCGGACCCGGAGGATCGGCAGGCAGCTCGCGGGCTATGGCGTCCGTTCGAACGCGAAGCGGGACGTGTGCTCTCAGAGAACGTGTTTCGATCGTGGCGAGTCAAGAACACGAGGTCTCTAAACGCAATGGGGCGAGCGAGGTCCTATCATTTGATGCCGGGAGGGCATGGCGCTTGGAAGGACGGCGGGTTCCCGGTATGCACCGGCGATTTCTTTATTACCAAGTATCGGCCCAACGAGTTCCCTTACTCCGCAACCGACAATCGCAGAATGCTCTCGGCCTTGGCGAATTATGTAAACGACGAGCCGGTTTTGGAAACCGACGTCGTCGCCTGGTATCGACTATCGTTCGTCCATCATCCTCGCAGTGAAGATTGGTCCGCACAACCCATCGTCTGGAACAGTTTCGAACTTATGCCCAGAGACTTTTTGGACTCGAGCCCGTTGAAGCCGAAGAAGTAGCCGTGGGATAGGCTTCCAGCCTGTCGTTGCGTTACAGACCGTTAGCCAACCACGAAAGACGCGAATCACACGAAAACAAAAGAAGAACAGAGAATCGCTCACCCAGAGTTAAAAATGCCACAAGGGATATCGTGTCTTTCGTGGTCAAAGTCATAAACACAAAAGGATGGTCATGACCCCATAGATCATCGCTTGGCAAATCCAACTCGCTTGGATGTATCGTCGTCCATTTGCTTTACCAAGCGTAGATCCGAATTTTGCAGAGTACAGAAGACTGTATGACAGTGCAAGAAATAATTCAAGCCATACGCTACCCCACCAAACACACCACTGAAATCCCGTTGTAAGCTCGATCGAGTTTATCTCTAGCGCAGATGCGTATGCGTTTAGCAAGGCGGAAACAGGGAGAGGAAACCAGATTGCTGCAATGGTGAATGTTAGCTTTGCACTCTTTGCGGCTTCGTCCGAGGACGTTCGTTTTCGGGCCAATAACCAACCCCAAAGCACACCAGCGACGAGAATCCCATTCACTAAAAAGAGTCGAGCGGTCATGAAGTAGGAAGGCGCCAATAGTCCAACAAGGCTAGCCAACACCAATGCAAACATCCAAATGGCTATCCCGGCTCGAGTTTCCCTAAGATAAGCACTCATGGATTCGCGATTTAATCGCCGTTAGCTCCTTCGATTCGTTTTGGCATAGACAGCCCAAAAATTCCAGAATTTTCACTTTCGTGTGATTCGTGTATTTCGTGGTCAAAGCAATTCATCCTTTGGTACCCGACACCGTCTCCTTCCAAATACAAGCCATGAATCAAGTGGGTTGTGTCGAACGTGGTATGCCCTAAGCGATGGAATCGTTCAAGTGACAATTCAACGACTTGGCGTGAACGATCTGTAAAAGCGCTGCCAAGTTTTTCGAGTACCGAGTCTATGGTTAACAAGGTCGCGTTTTTATGTTATCGCATTGGTTTGCTTGTTGATATTCATAGCTTTTTTTCTGATAGGTGCCACAAGTGCCCGCCAAGCGATTGAGGACAATCGCTTTACACTGGGGGCAAATCGATGCTCCAGAGATTCATTCCGGCTGCGTTGTAATGGGTTACCGTCATGGCCCGTGTCTTGGCATCGATCTTGACCAACCCGAAGAACTGGAAGCCGTCCGATGGTGGCCGATTCCCTTTCATCCCGTCTGGAATCCCCTTGAATTTCAATTGAGGGCCGAAGGTGTTATCAAACTCGCCGGGTCCGAACGTTCCTGCATGGAGCGGGCCACTCACAAACTCCCAAAACGGATCGAAATCTTGGAAGACGGCCTTGCTCGGATCGTAGTAATGCGAAGCCGCATAGTGAACATCTGCTGTCAACCAAACTGTGTTTTTGATTTGATTGGCTTTGATGTAGCTCAGTAGGTCAGCAATCTCCAGTTCACGACCGAGCGCCGGGCCGTCGCCGTTTGCTCCGTTCTCAAAGTCCGCCTTGCCATCGCGTACCAGCAACCCGATCGGCATATCGCTGCAGATGACTTTCCAGGTTGCTTGACTCGCTTTGAGCTTTGACTTGAGCCACTGCAGTTGTTGTTTTCCCATGTAAGCCGATTCGTCGTTCATCTCCGTCTGACGGTTTGGTGAGTTTGCACCGCGATAAGATCGAAGATCGATGAAGAAGACCTCCAATAGCGGTCCATATGGAATCGTCCGGTATATGCGAGACATGCCGTCGTTGGATGCATGGATCGGCAGATAGTCCAAGAACGCTTGACGAGCCCGAGCTGAAAGAAGGGAGACGCTCTTAACGGTATAGCGATCATCTTGAAGCTGTTCGCCTGGGTACCAGTTGTTGAGTGTCTCGTGATCGTCCCATTGCACAAACGAAGGCACCTCGGCGTTCAGTCGCCGTACATTGGCGTCCATCAAATTGTAGCGGTAGTTCGAACGGTACTCTTCCAATGACTCGGCCACTTTGGATTTGCCCTCGGTCACCAAATTCTTCCAAATCGAACCGTCATCTAGTTTGAGCTCGTTTGCGATCGGATTGTCGGCATAACAGACGTCGCCTGAATTGACAAAGAAGTCAGGAGAGTGGCTTCGCATCGTCTCGAAGGTGGTCATGCCACCGCGGGCAAGGTCGATGCCGTATCCTTGGCCGGCCGTATCGCCCGACCAAGTGAACTTGATATCGCGTGGTTCGGTAGAGGGAGTCGCAAATCGACCGGTGGCAGGCGCGCTGATTTTGGACGAGTCGTTGAGATCTTGAAAACGGACACGGTAGAATTGAGGCTCGCCCGGCTTTAAGCCGAACAATCGAAGTTTCGCGGTAAAGTCGGAATGTTCAAATGCATCTGGCCCAACAATCCGTCTTACGTTCTTAAAGGCCTCGTTGTTCGAGAGTTCGACGATCATTCGGGACGGCCGATCGGCTCGGCTCCAGATGGTGGCGGCATTGTGCGTGACGTCGCCCGATGCCACTCCGCTGGTGATATTGGGAAGCAAGCGGTCCTGCGTAATCTCGTCGCTGAAAAGCGATTGGTTTCGGGTCGCAACGTACGCACCTACGCTAAGCTTGGCCAACATCGCATTAAAACGGCGGCGTTCTATCGAAATCGTCATGATCGAACTCTGGAAGTGAAACGTGAAGTAGGGAGAGAAAACAGGAATGGTCGTAGCCATAGCATGGCACAACTTGACTTGCGTTGCGATGGCTTAGAAGTCCAATTTTGCTTTAAATTCCAGTGAAGAAAATGGACGTTTGTCCGGCTCGGGCTTGTCCCGACCGGACACCGCTTTGGTGTTCTAATGGGCCGCGTGATGAAAATGACACCTCCGGATTCGTCGCACCGCCAAAGGCGAGTGTAAAACGATTGTCCTCAATCGTTTCGGAAGTGCAGACCACAATCGCATTCCAATTGCACCTTCAAGTCATGGCTCCTTTGTTCTGCGGGATGGGGCCTAAAGTGCCCGCCGAGCGATTGAGACAATCGCTCTACACTGTGCGACGAATCCGGAGGCGCGCGGTCGGGCGGCGTGAATCTAGAACTCCAAAGCTGCGGACGGAGGGGCAAGCCCCAGCCGTCCTGAAATGCTTTACAGCGTTGCATAAGAGGGGCGTTCACCCTTCCTTTGCCGACACAACTCGTACCCGATCGTACCAACCGAGCAAGCAGACTTCGCCGATGTTTGCCCAGTGAGCGTTTTTGGACCAGAGTGACTGGCCGCAACCAGGGCACTGTGGATCGTCTGCATCCGGCTTGCGAGATACCCTTTCTTGTAGCGACGGGTCGGTCCAGACTGCTTCGCATTCGTCGCAGAGCACGCAACCGTTCAGACGCTGGTCGGTGATGCAAACGCGTATTCGGCATAGGCCGTCGCCACAGACGGGACAGGATTCGACATAGATCAAAGGTGCGGTCATGTTAGTTATGTGTCGTTGGAAACATTCGGAGTAGGGCAGACGTGCAATCAAGAGGAAAACGAAATCACCAACGCATCATCAAAATGGAAATGCGGTGATGACGTTGCTGCCCCTTACAACCAACCGCAATTTTTTTGTTGCTGGATTTTTTTTTCGCCCACCAGCCTCTCCGCCGATGAACCCGATTGCCTTTTCAAATGTTATCTCGTAAACCACTAAGCCATCATCCTCTTTTTTGGTGGTCCCCTTTGCTCCTTTTTTTGCCCGAGCGTAACCTTCGTCGATCGTGGTCAGAAAAGCCTTCATGCTTCCTTTAAAAACACCGTGGGAACCGGGCCGGTCCGGTTGATCCTCGAGGTGGCGTGCAATGTGCTTGAGGCGATGTCCCTCTTCGGAACCTGGACCGTAAACCAAACCTGCCGGTGATTCGTAGCGATTGCGACCGACTTCGGTAAGGAATCCGTAGAGCGGGTCCGACTCGTCGGATTCGTTTTTGGGTTTCGTTGCGGTTTTGGTCGGTTGCGATGGGTTGTTGTTTTGGGATTTGCCCAATGTGCTGATAGGTTGTTCGCGTTCCTCATCGGCCTCTTCCGCAGTTTTGGTTTTTTCAGCGGGTTTCTTTTTCGAAGAAGCAGTTTCCGGGTTGCTTTCTTTTTCTAAATCTGGTTCGACATCATTTCCCTTTTTCGTGGGTTTCGCGGTGTCATTTCTGCTTGTCTCATTTTTGGTACTCTCGCCTTTTTTATTGGTTGCTTTGGCGGGCTTTTCATCCCCGACCATACTTGCAACGCTCGGCAAATTCCAACCGAACCATTGATTGAGTCGCGGCTGCAAAACGACATAGACAATCAATATTCCAAGAAGTATGACCGCCCATTTAGTGGGTATCATGCGTAGAGCGTTTACCGCAGACTCGCTTCGTGGTTTGGTCGCCATGGTCGATGAAAAGTTGAAGAATTAGAGGATGAAAGGAACAGTCGGTGACAGTGTACCGAAGGGAGAACCACGAAACACACCAAACACACGAAAATTTAGAGGACAAAGATTTAGAGAACAAAGACCATTGGAATAGAAGACATCGATTCCGGATTCGGAGGTGAAGATCAACACTGTTTCGTACCGAATTCATCCCTATTTTTCGTGTCCTTCGTGTATTTCGTGGTTAGATCAATCCCTTTTCTCCAAAAACATGCAAGGTTCCGAAGCTCGGTTGCATTTATCCTTGTCCAAAACACTGTTTCCTATGAAAACACAGCGAGTAGCCCATGTCCAATTGGCCTGAAACACGAGTCAGCTTGATCCGACGGTTAGCCGATCGGAACGATGCTGACGCTTGGGCCTTTTTCGAGGACAACTATCAGCAACCCGTCTACCGCTTCGCTCGCAGTCATGGCCTTCAGCCCGACGAAGCCATGGACGTGGTTCAAGAAGTGCTCATGGCCGTCCATCGGTCAGCCGCAAATTGGAAGCCATCTGGCCGCGTGGGTAGCTTCCGTGCATGGTTGGCTGAAGCCGCTCGCCGCGTTACTCTGCAAATTATTCGGCAACGTTCCCGCATCGGGCGTGGTGTCGGCGGCAGCGGATTTGCAATGGAGCTCGGTGAAGTCGCCGCGACGTCGCAGACAAGCGAGTCACATGCCAATATCGAGGAGGATCGTCGCTGGTCGTTTTATTGTGCCACCTCGATCGTTCAAAAAGAAATCAATCCTCAACATTGGATGGCGTTCTGGTTAACTGCAGTGGACGGCAAGTCCGCAGAACAGGCAGCGAAGCAACTTGCGATGAAGGTCGGTACGGTGTACTCAGCCAAGTGTCGCGTCCTGGCCAAAATCAAAGCCGCCATCGAATCATTGACAACAACGTCCCCAGACCAAGGAGACACACCATGACTTTATGCGATCGGCGAATGGCCGAGTTGCTGATGAGCGACTCGCTCAATCTAGAGCAAACCGCTCAGTTTGAAGACCATCTGGCAGAATGCACAACTTGTCAAGCGATGTTAGTCGAAGTGGCGGGCGGGAAGGAAACGTTGGATGCTGCGGCTGCCATGCTGGCAAGTTCGACGGAATTGCCGCAATGGAACGATAGCCAAAACTCGCATGTTGACGCTCGGTCCAGTGAGTTGTCGCATGCGAGCCATTCGGTCGACCTCTCGGTTCTTGGACCGACGGACGACCCAGAATCGATGGGGCGCATCGGCAACTACGAGATACAGGGCATCATTGGTCGCGGTGGGATGGGGATCGTCTTTCGTGCTCTCGATTCAGCTTTGCGTCGCAATGTGGCTTTAAAGGTGCTCGATCCTTCGCTGGCAAGTATCGCTGCGGCTCGCAAGCGGTTTGCCATGGAGGCGCGAGCCATGGCTGCGATCTCGCATGAACACGTTGTGCCAGTCTATACCGTCGATGAGCATCGTGGACTCCCTTACTTTGCGATGGAGTATGTCCCGGGCGGCACGCTGGAATCGCGGATTAGAAAACAAGGGCCATTGGATTGCCTAGCCATCTTGCGAATCTCACGTCAGATCGCGTTGGCGTTGTCGGCAGCTCATGAGTGTGGCCTAGTGCACCGCGATATCAAGCCAGCGAACATTTTGTTGGACCGGGGTGTCGAACGGGTTCGCGTGGCTGACTTTGGATTAGCCCGCGTCAATAGCGATGCCAGCCATACCCGCAGCGGATTTATCGCCGGTACCCCTCAGTACATGGCTCCCGAACAAGTGCGAGGCGAAACGTGTACGCCGCAATCCGATTTGTTTAGCCTTGGGACCGTGATGTATGCGATGTGCACTGGCCATTCCCCTTTTCGAAGCGAATCGATGTATGGCTCCATGCAGCGAATCGTCCACGAAGAACCTCGATCGATCCGCGAACAAGCCCCCGCGATACCCGAATGGCTAGAAGGTTTTATCCTCAAGCTGCTTTCTAAAAATACGCTTGATCGATTTCCAGACGCGATGACAGTTGCAACGTTACTGGAGGCCGAAGCTGCCCACGCTGAGAACCCAGCTCAATTTAGCAAGCCCCAGAGGATCGGATATCTCACTTCCGTAAAATCGCAATCGTTTGGAGTGAGCCAGTGGGTCGCCATCGTTACAACGGTCGCTGCGACGGCCGCTTTCGTTGCATGGCTTACCAGTTCGCCTTGGCCCGCGGCCGAAATGTTGGAGCAATCCAAAGTAGTAGTCGCGGGGCAAACGGTTCACGCCAATGTGCATGAATCGAATGAGGCCATAGCAAACGAAATTGCCAACGACGATGAATTCGTGGTAGGTGAAAAATCGATCCGCGAACGTGCGACCCAGATAGAACAGAGCTATCGGCGTTCCGATCCACTTCCCATCGTCGATCCCTTAACTGTGGAGCTGCGGCAGCTCAAGCAACAACTCGAAGCCTTCGAGAAACAAAACCCGTAGGGTCACTAGATTCATTAGTGGGATAGGCTTCTAGCCTGTCGCGTCGAAAACGACAGGCTGGAAGCCTATCCCACTGGAACTTTCCAATTTCATTTCGCTTTGCAAACAAGGAACAATCATGAAACGCAAACTCGCTTTCGCATTACTTTTCACTACGACCATCGGTGGAGCTTGGAGTTGCCTGACTTGGGGCCAAGACCCATTCGGGCCGGCTCGTGCAGTCCGTCCCTCGGTGACCACGACTAGAAACTTCACGACCGTTGGCGATGTTGGAGAAACCGTTACGATCGCTGGTGCCGAATCGCCGGTAGCCGGCTGGACCATAGCGAGTGCAAACAACCAGCAAGAAGAGAACGTGGCCAAGTTGGTCAAGGAACTGAAAGCCTCCGAAGGTTCCGACAAGGATAGTGTACTGACCAAACTGAAGAGTGCCGTAGGCGCGCAGTTTGACAGCCGACAAGAAGGCAAAGCAAAGGAGCTCAAAGCCTTGGAAGAGCAACTTGCCAAGCTCAAAGAGATCCACACCAAGCGAACACAGCAACGGGAGCAGATCGTTGCCGACCGTGTCCAACAGCTTCTACGCGAGGTCGAAGGCTTGGGCTGGGGATCGGATTCCAGCGATGGAACTGCGTTTCGCTTCCCCCAATCGAGACTGCCAATGCTCAATCGCTCCCTGAACGTAATCCAAGACGCAGCAGGCTCCCCAGCTGCCCCTGCGATTATCCCGCCAGCGGCACAGTAGAGTGGATGCCATAAACTAGAGTAAAGCGATTGTCCTCAATCGCTCTGCAGGTACGTTAGCTCAAACTACCGCAATAGCCAAAGCAGTGATTCACGGTCCCCGATGTTGCCACCGTCGAAGAACAGGCATACGTTTTCTTAGCGTCCCAAACGATTGAGGACAATCGTTTTACACTGGGCTGAGGACAATCGTTTTACACTTGTGCAAAAGCCATCGAGCGGTGCGTTAATCTTCTTTAGAGCTACCTAAAAGCGAAAAAAACACCCAAAACACCCCTATGCCGTGTTGAAGGTTCATTAAGGAATGGTTAGGTTT
>CANHVO010000203.1 GCA_947463915.1 Planctomycetaceae bacterium | reverse complement strand
TTCGCTTCGTCGTCGCCAAGAATCTCTTCCTTGATTGGATCGAAACGAAAGCTGCGACCGACTCGACAGGCCAAGTTGGCTAGGTGCGGGAGGCTCGAGGACAAATGGCCAGTCAGTGCATTCGCGTTTAGCTCCGCACCACTGCGAATAGCTTCGATAAAGTTCAATTCGTGCGGCCGAATGCCAGCTGTGTTAATTTCCGGCAATTCCACTTTCATCGGTTCACCTTTCTCATTGAACACCTCGACCTTGCCACGTTTCGTCAGAAGCATGCGGCCCTTGGTACCCAAAAATTCGTTACCGTTGTCCATGCCGTTCGGATTGTAGCGACTCCACAACCGCATTTCAAAAATCAGTTGCCGCGGTCCAAATGCGCCACTTCCGGGATACTCAAAAGCGGCGGTCATCGTATCGGCAAACTGTTGGTCGTCATTATGAACGTATTTGCCACCGATAGCTGCAACTTGTGAGGGATGTGTTTCAACGCCAAGGCCCCAGCGGGCTATATCGATTTCATGGACGCCATCATTGCCCGCGTCTCCAGTGCCGAAATTGTGCCACCAATGCCAAGTATAGTGATGTCGATTCTTTTGAAAGGGTAGCTTCGGTGCCGCCCCGAGCCATGCGTCGTAATCGAATCCACTCGGAGGATCGCTCGGCATTTCTTTGCCGATGGGTGGTCGAAACTGAACATCCCAAGCTCTCGCAATCTTCACTTCCCCGATAACTCCATCTCTGAGCAGCTTCATGGCTGCTTGAATGAACGGCGTCGATCGGCTCTGAGTGCCATGCTGCACTTGCTTGTTGGTTCGCGCCGCAGCATCGACTAGCCACCTTCCTTCACGCACATTGTGGGAACATGGTTTTTCGACGTAAACATGTTTGCCTGAGGACAATGCAAGCAGAGATGCGGGGGTGTGCCAGTGATCAGGCGTTGCGATCGCAACAGCATCAACCGATTGGTCATCCAAAATAGTTCGCAGATCACTAACCGCTTTGGCCTTTGTCGCAATTTTTGCGGCCTCTGCTAAGTGCTGCTCATCGATATCGCAAATGTAAGCGATTTCGACATTGGGTATGCCAAGAAAGGACTTCACATGCGCACGGCCTTGTCCGCCGAGCCCTATGATTCCGATCACAACCTTGTCATTTGCCGCAAAAAGCGGTCTACCAGTAAGGGCCAACGCTGTCGTTGCTGCTGTCGCTACAAAACCACGCCGCATCATGTTTTGCATCGGAAAATCCTATTAGATCAAATTGTGAAGTCGACAAAAAATTGTACTGTAACTCACTGATAGTACAGCAAGTCGTGAAGTCCCGTTTGCTCTACGCATCATCGTCATCGTTGAAAGCGATTTTCGCTAGCGAGTACATTTTACTCAGGGTAGTCGCGTTGATTTGGTCAACAACAATGTTTGTCATTTTTCTGCGTTCGATTCTTCTGCCTAGCCTAGGAACTAAGAATGGCTTTCCGATTTTGCCAGGTTCGGTTTGACGGGTCGCTCTTAGCACGCCAAGCATGTTGCGAACTTGGGCTCAAGGCCCGCGTTCGCTTCGCGTCCGTCTCGCTTACTTTGGTTTCTTCAATCACCTTAAACCACGTGAATTCCTCGACGAATTTCAGGTAATCCCATCGAGAGATAGAGCTTCGATAAAATCTCAACTAGCCTTGGAGCTGGGCGGATTCACTATTACGCGAAAACCTCAGCCACCGCTTGGCCTTTTCCGTCCTCCGTCACGTAAAACGGACGATTCTCTACTAAGTACTGCGTCTTTGGACTGATTCCCATCGCGGTCATGATGGTTGCATGCATGTCCATGACGCTAACAGGATTCTTGATAGCCAGTAACGGACGTTCCTCTGCCGTTTCGCCGTACAAGAACCCTTTCTTCGTACCGCCACCGAACATGAGCACGCTTGTGCCTCCTGTAAAATGCCGGTGCAGTCCGTAGTGTTTCATCTCCGAAACCGTATCGACCTTAAACGTCGCTTGGTCGCTTGCGGTCGAGCCAGGTCGTCCTTCTACGATTGCATCGCGGCTGAACTCACTCGCCAAGACGATCAACGTTCTATCTAATAGCCCTCGCTCCTCCAAATCCCGCACCAAGGTCGCAATCGGGCTATCCATTTCCTTGTGCAATCCCGCGAGAGTCTCATGGCCATTGGCATGCGTATCCCAATACAAGAAGGGAACATACTCGGTGGTGACTTCAACAAATCGTGCCCCGGCCTCGATAAGCCGGCGAGCCAAAAGGCAACCGCGACCAAACCGCCCCGTATCGTACTTTGCCAATACTTCCTTAGGCTCTAACGAAATGTCAAACGCTTCCCGTTCCTTCGAACTCAGCAATCGATAGGCATTGTCGAAACTGCGAAGCATCGAAGCCTGCTGGTAGTCGCTCATCAAATCCCGATTTGGGTTCTTGTCCAATAGCCTTCGAAACATCTTGTCTCGATTCGAGAATCGCTCTGCATCCATTCCTTTAGGTGGCCGAACGGACTGCGCTGCCTCCTCAGGAAATGGCAAATTCATCGGACCAAATTCGCTTCCGAAGAATCCAGCCGTCGTAAACGCTTTGAGCTCCTCAACTTCCCCTACACCTTCCAACCGTTGGCCAATGTTGATAAACGCGGGAATAACCGGATTGCGCGGACCAAGCACCTTAGCAATCCAAGCTCCGATATGCGGACAAGCGACCGTTTGAGGCGGCACGTAGCCGGTGTGCCAATGGTACTGGTGTCGCGAATGCAGAATACTTCCTAAGTCAGGCTGTACAGCGCTTCGAATCAAGGTAGCACGATCCATCACAGAAGCGATGTTCTCGAGTCCTTCACAGATCTTGATGTTATCGACCGCCGTATCGATTGCAGGGAACGTGCTCAGCATGGAGCTGATCTCAAGTCCATTTTTGTACGGCGAGTAGCGTTTTGGATCAAACGTGTCTGGCGCGGCCATACCACCGGCCATCCAAAGCAAAATGCACGCATCGGCTTTGGCTGGCGGATTAGCCGCCGAATCATCCGTGGCCCGAACAAACTGCGGTTGCCCAGTCATCAATGCAGCCGATCCTGCCGCCGCAAGCTTCTTCAGAAAGTCGCGTCGAATTTCGTGCTTGTTCTCGTTGTTTCCGTATTCCATGACTTAACTACCTCACCATTTGAAATTCTGGTTGCATGATAACAACCCATAGCAAATCTTCGATACCGCGTGCGGAAAGGCTGTCACCCACCAACTCGCGTGCAACTAATTGTTCGTCTTTTGTCGGCAAACGACAGAACGCTTGGCGATACAGCCACTGCGTAAACGCTTCTTGGCTTGGCCAGGATCGCTTCAACAAATTCTCTGCTCCGACGGTTAATGTATTCGCGAGAATATTGCCGTTTTCCAATTCCATAGCCTCCAATGTCGTTAGATCGTTCGGTCGCATGCTGACAATTTGATCGCGATTCGGACGACCAAGAGCACGCATCATCGGATCGCTTTTAAGCAACGCGGCACGCACCATTTTCGTACTGATATTCGCAGATCGATTTAGCTCAGCAAGGAGTTTTGGAGTAACGCCAGCCCAGACTCCTTGTGCTGCCACGAGTACCGCGGGCTGCCAATCGTTTGGGACCTTCGCAAACTTGCCGTTCTCCTTGGGTAGTTTATCTGTCCATTCCCAGGTGGCATCGGTGACTATGTTCAACGGCGGTTTATCCAAAGCCGAAGAGCCCTCCTTACCCATAATTTTCGCTTCCAGAATCAAACCAGCAGGATTCGGGCCACTCCCAAGATTCTCAGCAACGACGAGCAGCTCATTCATGCCCTCAATGAGTCCTTCCAAACGAACCGGAACGGGAGCCTCCCAATTCTCGCTGCTCGCAATTTTCTTTCCATTGAGATAAAGCTTGAAGGTGTTGTCGCAAGTCACCACGGCACCTGCTTGGCCTAACCCCTTTGGCACCTCGAAACGCTTGCGAAACGTGCGTTTCTCACCGGCCGCATGCGCTATCGCTTGACCATCGCTCGACCAAATCCACTTTGCCGACAACTCCGTCGAAGTCGAATTTTGCGGAGTAGCTTTGCCCCGTACAAACGTTGCATCCATTTTCGTAGGAGCGGCTTCGGTTAGCTGCCACACCGCATCGACAAACTGTTCGGCAGTCAAACGCTTGGCCCGCGGTCCTTCGTAGCGGTATGCCCGCGATTCGGCATCGGGGGTAAGCACCTCCGATTGACTTTGATATGCAGCTGAGGTTGCGATGAATCGCAGCGTGTGCTTGAGATCGTAGCCGTGCTCCACAAAATCGCTTGCAAGCATGTCGAGGAGATCGGAACTCCATGGCTCGGTTTGCATCGAATCGGTCGGATGGACAATGCCATGCCCCATCATGCGATGCCAAAGTCGATTGACGATCGTGCGAGCGAAGCGGCCATTTTCGGGATGGGTCATCAGGCCTGCAAGCTGCCGCAGTCGATCTTCCTGTTTTGCGGACGCATCGATGTCACCAAGTTCGGGAAACAGCCATTTCGCAGCCGCTTTTCGCCCAATCGGTTTATCGCATCGGTGGATTTCCAATTCAGTGGAAGCGTAGATGGCAGCTAGTCCGTACGCTTCATCGAGCTTCCAGCGGTCGATAAAACTATCGTGGCACGAAGCGCACTTCATATTGATGCCGAGCAACGCTTGTGAAATGCTTTGGGCAAATTGAATCTCATTGGTTTGGCCAGCGCTCACCTCTCCACGCCATTTAATCCCTTCGATAAATCCACGGCTCTCGTCGGTCGGCGGCGCTATTAGCTCTCGTACAAATTGATCGTAAGGCTTGTTCGTGATCAGCGAGTTGTATAACCATCCACTGATCTGCTTACGTCCTCCGGTGATGAATCCAGTGCCACCGTAATCGTTGCGAAGCAAATCGTTCCAAAACGTCAACCAATGCTCCGCGTAAGCTTCGTCGTCCGCCAACAATTGGTCGATGAAAGACGCGCGACGGTTCGGGGCTTTGTCCAGAAGGAATTTGTCCAAGCTGCTCGATTCCGGCAACATACCGACAAGATCGAGCGATGCACGCCGAGCAAACGCTCCGTCGGATATGGCGGCTGGCCGGGCGATTGAGGTAGAAACCAAATGCTGGTCGATGATCCTATCGATTGGATGCGTTCTACCGTTGATTGCTGGTGGAAGTTCGGGGCGTCGCGGTTTGAGCGGTGGCTCATAGGCAGGTGCCTTGAACACGAAGCCTTGTTCCCAGTTCAAACCGCCATCGATCCATCGCTTCAAAAGCTCGATTTCTTTTTTCTCCAAACGTGCTCCCTCAGGAGGCATTCGCTCTCCCTCAACATTCGAAACAAGTAGCTCAATGAAACGGCTCGATTCCGCTTTGCCTGGTTCGACAACAGAACCATCTTCGCTCCCCTTGAGCAAGTCGGCTCTCGAGTTGATCGAGAAACTTCCTTTGCGGTTGTCCCCCGAATGGCATTCGGCGCAATGCTTTCTTAGAATCGGAACAATTTCGTGCGAGAAATCGATCTGAGCTTGCGCGTGAAGCGTCAATTGCCCCATGCAGAGCAAAAGTAAATTGGCTACGGTGAGTCTTCGTACGATGCGTTTAAGGCGGGTCATCATGGATGCAACGTAAGGCGGGAGGGAATTCGGAAGACCCTCAGTATAACATCGAAATCGTATCGGACGTAACTCCATGCTTAGTCCAGTGTAAAGCGATTATCCTCAATCGCTTTGCAGGCACTTTACGTCCGTTCTGCTTAAATTGGATGGAAGCAAATCGATCGTAAACTACTTGTGATTACGGATTTTCAGCCAGGCAACGGTTTTCAGCCCAGCGACAATTGAGGACATGGTCGCATCCGGCAGATGCGACCCACGTTGAGGACAATTGTGCGACACTGTTAGCTTCCGAGCCACTCGGCTGCTTGCAACGCATAATAACTCAGCACGCTCGTCGCACCGGCTCGTCGAAATGCGAGAAGACTCTCTAGGACACATTCTTTTTCTTGGATCGCTCCGCTTTGGCTTGCAAACTTGAGCATCGCGTACTCGCCTGAGACTTGGTAAGCCGCGATGGGAACATGGTACGCATCGTGCAATCTGCGAATGATGTCCAAGTAAGGCATGCCGGGTTTGACCATCACGATGTCAGCCCCTTCGTTCAGGTCCATTGCCACTTCACGCAACGCCTCATCGGTGTTGGCCGGATTCATTTGATATGTCTTCTTGTCCCCTTTGCCGAGATTGGTGGCTGAGCCCACCGCTTCTCGAAAGGGACCATAAAAGGCCGACGCGTATTTGGCTGCGTACGACATGATGATCACGTCTTGGTAGCCTGCTTGATCTAGTGCTTTTCGGATTTCCCCGATTCTGCCGTCCATCATGTCCGATGGAGCGATCACCGTTGCCCCAGCAGCTGCTTGATTGACCGCTTGTTTGCAGAGGATTTCTGTGGTTGCGTCGTTGGCAATGACGCCGTCGATCAACAGGCCATCATGACCGTGAGTGGTGTAGGGATCGAGGGCTACATCGCAGACGATACCGATCTTTGTACCGAGTTTTTCGGTGATGGCTCGCGTCGCGCGGCAAATCAAATTATCCGGCTCCATCGCGTGCTGGCCATCGTCCGATTTTTTCTCCGGCGGGGTAACGGGGAAAATGGCAACGGAAGAAACTCCGAGTGAAGCAGCTCTCTCTGCTGCCTTCACGGCCAAATCCACGCTCAATCGCTCCACGCCAGGCATGCTGCCGATCGCTTGACGCTGGTTCACGCCATCGATCACAAAGACGGGCCAGATCAGGTTTGCAGGAGAAAAATGGGTTTCCTGCAGCATTTCACGAAGCCAAGGCCAACGTCGATTTCGCCGCATTCTCGTTGCGGGGAATGCGCCAAAGCATGGGATTTCAGTCATTGGGAGTCGCTGGGTAGAAAAAAGTGTCAAGTCGAGATAAACTGCTTTCAATAAAGAGACTCTATCCTCCCACCTATTGCAAGATGAGGTCCACCATGGTCCGTTCTCCCCGCCTGTCCACCGCACTAGCTTGTTTCCTTTCCTGCTCCTTAGCCGGCGCCTACGCTCAAGAGCCCAAAGCTGCGGACAAAGTTGTCCGAAACGAAAATACCACCCCACCCGCTGCACCGAGCGGCGACGGTTGGACTTCACTTTTCAATGGCAAAGACTTATCCGGCTGGAAACAACGCAATGGTTGGGCTGTCTATCGCGTTGATGGGGACACCATTCTTGGCACGACTTCTAAAGAAAGCCCGAACTCCTTTTTGTGCACCGAAAAAGACTATTCGGATTTTGAACTCCGTTTCGAAGTGCAAGTCGACCCGGCTTTGAACTCAGGTTGTCAAATCCGATCCAAGAGCTTGCCCGAAAAAGACAACGGCCGCGTCCATGGGCCGCAGGTTGAAATCATGCGAGGACCGGGTGAGTCCGGTTATGTTTACGGAGAAGCGACGGGAAGGAACTGGATCTCTCCAAGCCAACCCACTCACGAAAACCACAAAAATGGTCAGTGGAATCAGTACTGCATTCGCGCTCAAGGAAACCGTATCCAAACTTGGATCAACGGCAAGCTAATCGAAGACATGACCGATCCTCAAGCGTTCCTATCCGGTTTTATTGGCCTCCAAGTGCATGGCATTCCAAAAGACCAAGGGCCATTTCAAGTCAAATGGCGAAAAATCGAAATTCGCGAACTCTCCAAATAGTTAAGCTTAAAATCGTTATGAAGAACCGTTCCATCCGACCACTGCTTGCCGCACTTGCATCTGGAGTTTTGTTCTCATCTGCAGGCTGCAAGCCCACAACCGTTGCGTCTGCGCTACACGAGCCTAACTACTTGTACGCACACGCAATTGAGATCAAAGAAGACGTTGTCTTAGAGCAACCGCTCAACGATTCTCAAGAGCTGTTGAAGGAATGGTTCGGAACTCTCGATGAGCCCACACTGCCACCCCTCTTTGCGGAAGACGACTACAAAGAGCTGCTGTCCGCAGCGAATTTAGAAATTGCTGCAGGCCCACCAGCAACGACGGTCGAGCCGGGTGAAAAGGGGCTGTATCGACAACTCTGCGCTTCGTGCCACGGTGAATCCGGCCAAGGTCGCGGACCTGTGGCCGCATCGCAAAACCCATATCCCCGTGAATTTCGGCACGGTATTTTCAAGTACAAGAGCACTGCCCGAAAGAACAAACCCATCAAAGCGGACATTGCCCGCGCGCTTCGAAAGGGTCTTTCTGGCTCACAGATGCCTCTGTTCAACAAGCTACCGGACGCAAAGATCAATGCTCTCGTAGACTATGTTGTCTTCTTGTCGATCCGAGGCGAGTTCGAGCGGAAGGTACTGTTTAATGCTGCGACCGAACTCGATTTGGATAAAGATCGTGTTTACAATGTATCTTTGAAAGGGACTGCGGAATCGGACTCCAAAAAGCAGTTTGACGGCCAGATCGAATCCGCCACCGAAATCCTAACTGCCATCGCAGACGCTTGGGTAGAGTCCAACGACGGAGTCGAAGAATTCGAATTGCCAAACTTCCCAATCGTCGGCTCAGAAACTGCGGAAAACAAGGCAGCTTTGGAAGAGTCCATTGCCAAAGGGCGAAAGCTCTTTTTGAGCGAAGAAGCCGCTTGTGCAAAGTGCCATGGCGAATCCGCTCGGGGTGATGGCAAGCAGCTTCCTGACTATGACGACTGGACCAAAGATTGGACTTCTAAAATCGATATCAGCCCAACAAAGCTTGATAGCTTGATGCCGCTGATGGCGCTTGGAGGGATGAAGCCTCAACCGCTGAAGCCACGCAACATTGTGGAAGGAAAATTCCGAGGCGGACGGGAACCGATGGACATCTACCGTCGTATTCGATACGGAATCGTCGGCTCGCCAATGCCGGCAGCCGCTATCATCAAATCAAGCGACGACAAAGGCATTAACGAAGAAGATATCTGGCACCTCGTCAATTACGTGTTGTCGATCGCAGAACCAGAAGCGACAGTCGCAGCAAATTGAGGTGCGTCTGATATCATAACTCCCCTTCTCCTTCTCTGGAGGAGAAGGTGTCGGGGATAAGGAGGTTTGCTCACCTTTAGCATTCCGTCGCATTCGACATCGGACCAAACCTGCATCTACAGATAATCTTGATTTAGTCTGGGTTGATTGAGTCAACGAGAGTCTGTGATTTTCCTTCAGAAGCACTCGACGATCCGCTACCCGAAGCATTCTTCATGAACTGATGGAAAAAGCGAACGATCTCCAGAAAATTCTCCTGAGAAATGCGTTCGTCTATCCCATGCAATCGTTGCGTATCTCGCTGAGCCATTCTTGCGGGAATGAACCGAAAAATATTCTCGGTGAGGTCGATGTAGTGGCCGGTATCTGTCCCCCCGACCAAAACAAACGGCGCGACAACGACGTCCGGAAAGATTTCATGGATGGTTGTTTGCAGCAGAGCGAACACATCCGATTCAATGCTGGTAAACCGTGATGCTTCCTTGCCGCGAGGACGCGGCGTTACTGTAACGCGAGGATCATTGATTGAACGGCTTAAGTGTTTCACAGCGCTCTCCATGGTGTCGCCTGGCATCAACCTAAGGTTCAATGTCGCTGTTGCGTGTCCCGGAAGGACGTTCTCAGCAATCCCTCCCTCGATTACCGTCGGCGCAATCGTCGTGCGTAGCATAGCGTTCCCGCTCGGAGTGGTACTCAAAGTGCGTTTTACGAGGGATGAAAACAGCCACATATTGGATATGGCAAGTCGGCTTGAGAGCGAAGACATTTCAGGACCAATGTAACTGAGGGTGTCCCGCAGTCCACGATCACTGTGGGATGGAAATGGATTGGCCTCCACACGGTGAACTGCGCGCGAAAGGATCCCAATTGCGGTTTCGGCAGGTGGCATGGAAGCATGCCCGACTTTCTCAGAGTCCACATTGACAGTTAAGTCAACGTTAACAAAACCCTTCTCTGCGACGCCCACCAATGCAACAGGACGTGAGAGGCCTGGAAATCCAGTAAAGATACAGCCGCCCTCATCGATGATGAGATGCAATCGCTTTCCTTGGCTTCGAAACCAATCCGCAATTTTTTGATTGCCGTCGACTCCGCCAATTTCTTCATCGTGCCCCAAAGCGATGTAGACCGTTCGTTCTGGCTGATACCCAGCCTCGAACAACTTTCGAACCGCTTCGAGAATGGCAATAACTCCGTGCTTGCAATCAAGAGTGC
Source organism: Planctomycetaceae bacterium (assembly GCA_947463915.1). GTDB lineage: Bacteria > Planctomycetota > Planctomycetia > Pirellulales > Pirellulaceae > JBKCUI01. The sequence continues at coordinate 2,232 of CANHVO010000203.1, read as the reverse complement.
CTCTTCCCCAAATAAACTCGTCGTCGATTTCTCCACTAAAGGGAGGGTGCGACCATTTGGGAATCGATGGCGGCTCCACAGGCACGACGTCGAAATGCGACATCAGCAGAATTCCAGGTAGTTCAATATTGCTGCCTGGCCATTCCAATAGAACGCTCGGTGTCATCGCATCACCAAAATCTGCTCCCGTTCGCGTTACAAACGGATGGCCGTGCAATGACGGGTACGTTTCCTGAAGATAATCACGGAAACGAAGAAGCTCGGAATCGCTCGTAATCCTGGACATAGGACTCGAAACGGAAGCGATTTGAATAGCCCCTTGAAGATTCCTCAGCACCAACCCTCTGTCCAACTCTAGTTTGTCGGCCGGATTACGCTTAAGTTGCTTGGATTGGAACCAAAAACAGTTCCAGCTCACAATGCAAACGAGCAACGCAAATAGTACCGTTGCCAACAAGGAGCCTCGCCAGAGTAAAATGCGAATTCGATTCATGGCGACACATCACTCAAGTACCTGGACAACGAAACATCGTGTTGACTTTATTGGGAATAACCAAGCACATTCTAGCAGTACTTGCCCTATTTCTTTGCGATGAACCTACTGAAACTCGCCAGTTTCGCAAAGCCATCGAACTCGAGGTTACCTCGGAAACATCGGCTAACACAAGCATCGGGGATTTAGATGGCGATGGCGATCTGGACATCGTCCTGGCCAAGGGGCGACATTGGCCATTGCATAATCGTGTCTTGATCAATGATGGCCATGCGAACTTCACCGATGCCAAAAACCTTGGCGATGCACCTGACCGAACCTACTCTGCAGTGCTCGCGGACTTCGACAATGACGGGGACTTGGATATCGCCATCAGCAACGACAGCCCGGACAAGAAGCTGATCTATTTGAACGATGGCAAAGCGAATTTTCATGTCGCTGGCACTTGGGGCGAAGCGAAATGGAACACTAGGAACGCGGCTGTTGCCGACTTGAATGGGGACGGTTCCCCAGACTTGATCGCAGCGAACCGCAATAGTCCAAGTTATGTTTGCTTGAACGATGGTCACGGCAACTTCAATGAATCGGGCATGGTGAAGATAGCCTCTGAATCAGCAACCACGATCGTCCCAGCGGATTTTGACGGCGATGGATTCATCGATCTAGCCGTTCCACACCGTGATGGTGGCCAAAGCCGGATCTTCTTCAATGACGGAAAAGGAGTTTTCGCAAAGTCGAAACCATTTGGATCGACCAAAACATCCGCGCGAGCAGCGGCTGCTGGTGACTTGAATGACGATGGATTAGTTGATTTGGTCGTGGGTGACGAAAAGCGTGGTTCGTTCATTTACATGAACAAGGGTCTTGGTGAATTTGCTGAGGAGTTAGCGTTAAAAGACCCGTCACGCGGCGTTGGTGCTATCGCCATCGGCGATTTGAATCGGGACGGCAGACAGGATATTGTCATCGGTTATGCAGCTTCGACTTGTTCTGTATTCTTTAATCGCAGGGACGGCACCGACTTTGAACAAGTTCGCTTTGGCGATGGTAAAGGGACGGTGTATGGCATCGCCATTGGCGACTTGAACAAGGATGGTTTTCTCGATCTTGTTATCGGATTCAGTGAAGCCTCGAACAAAGCCTTCCTGAGTTCACCGTTGAGATAGCCCAACGCCCACAGTGGGTCACTCTTGCCGAGAGTGACCTTAAGTCCGAGCCAACCACGAAATACGCGAAGAACACGAAAAAAGCTGGAAGACCAAATGATCGTAGCTGAGGCTCCATTTTGAAATTTCTCAGGCCGCCTGCGGGTTCTCAATCAAAAGAGTAAAGCGATTGTCTCAATCGCTTGGCGGGCACTTTAGGCTAGTCTCAACGAAAACGGCCATGAACCTAATGACGGTTCCGCTCTATCATCGACGGCAGGTTGTTCGAGGGTGGTTTGGCTGTACCGAAACAATTGAGGACAATCGTTTTACACTGTTCCCTTTCGTGTCATTCCAGTATTTCGTGGTTAGGAGTAAAGCGATTGACTCAATCGCATGGCGGGCACTTTAGGCTCATCTTCGCCAAACGGCCAAGAACCTAATGGCGGTTCCGATCTAGTCTCGATTGCAGGTTGTTCGATGGTGGTTTGGAAGTGCCGAAACGATTGAGGACAATCGTTTTACACTGTTCCCTTTCGTGTATTTCGAGTTTTTCGTGGTTAAATGTAAAGCGATTGTCTCAATCGCTTGGCA
>CANHVO010000202.1 GCA_947463915.1 Planctomycetaceae bacterium | reverse complement strand
GCGAAAGCGAACGCGGGCCTTGTGCCCCAGTTCGCAACAGGCTTGGTGTGCTAACCGAATGCCTCCCAATAAACCCAAGCGGAATGTAAAAGGTGTCAGGAACCGTTTCACGATTTTCTTGGTGGAAATGGCAGTTAAAAAAAAGGCCAGTCTGGCAGCCAAAAAGTCGGCCCGCTCAATAAAAGCAATTCCAACCCAAGTTCTCAATAAACGGTTCCTGACACCTTTTTTTGACCGCCAGAGCTAGCCAACAAACGATGGGGACATAACGCTATCACAACCAATAGTGACCGATCGGACGAAGAACGTATATGCTTCGTCCGGTCTATTTTCGTGTGCTTCGCGTTTTTCGTGGTTGAGAGAAAAAATTTCGACCACGAAAAGCTCGAATTACACGAAAGACGAGGACCAAGATGGGACGCACTGTTTTCGAATTAATTCATCACGCGATGATTCAGGTCTGGAAACATAGGACAATTATGTTTCAACGGTAGTGTGTCCCCTTGTAGTACTTCTAATACCTGTCTGCGTTGATTTTTTAGTTATTAGCTTTACTTCGCCGAAAGCTTGCGGAAACACCGTGAAACAGAGCATTGCAAAATCCACAGACGCCGTATTGCAGTTTTATGAGAAGCCACCCTTCCTCAAGGGTCGTTAGTCCCGTATTCGGCTCAGCGGGCTCACACGAAAACAACGCTAGCGGATGACTCCTGACAAGCATTCGTGCGATGGCGCAGACAACGACAGATAGAAAAAGACCAAACAAAAGCGCATATGCAATTTGCATCCGGATACCTTTCGGTTTCTCACCGCCTAGTAGCCAGTTGTTGGACTCGGATAGAATTGGCCCCTCTATCGATGTAACAAGCAGTAACGGACACAAAAAAACAAAACTCGTTACCGAGAAAACCCCCAGGCCGCCCAATTCACTACAATACAACACGATGAAGATCGTCGCAAAAATCGTTATGTGATCTATCGCAAATCCAAGCCAGACTTTGCTCATTTTGATCTCGTTTTTAAGTTTGCTGTTAGTTTGGGAGAGATGGCAAATCGCATTTGAATAGAAACCTAAACTCGCTTCTTTACTGTTCCGCGGAACGGGAAGTAAAGTGCCTGCCAAGCGATTGGGACAATCGCTCTACACTCTTTGCTCCCGAAGCAAAAGAAAATGCAAAGGGTGTCAGTAACCGTTTCGCGATTTTCTTGGCCTTCGCTGAGGACGAAGTGTACATTCCAGGCCTAGACGTGCAACGATTTCAGTTGTCGAAGATTCGTTGCCTAGTAGACTGCCTCGATTAACACTCCGTCGGATCGCAGAAAGTTCTGAGTCGTATTGCGGTTCATTGACATAGTCTATCCGGTTTGCAATGCGATGTACCGGCCACGGTGAAAGTAATTGCTTGTCCTTCCCTGTTCCTTTGAGTGATACGGTCCGAGTTCTGGTCGTAGTACCCGCCTGTTTTGGGCTGGATTACAGTCGTAGTTTGAATTGCTTGTAACACCAGTGATTCGGCCAGCATGTGCCACCTCTCCCAGCAAAGCTGGGGGAGGTCGGAGCGAGCGCAGCAAGCTCCGGGAGGGGGTGCGGCTTCAGCCTCGAACCAAGAAGAAGTGCAGCCCCCTCCCGAATGTCGCTGAAGGCTCCATTCGACCTCCCCCAAACTGCGTTGGGAGAGGTGGCAGCCATGAGACCTGTCGTCGCAAGAAAGGCATAGAAGCCTGGCACCTACTAACGTTCCGTTTGTAACACCAGTGATTCGGCCAGCATGCGCCATCTCTCCCAGCAAAGCTGGGGGAGGTCGGAGCGAGCGCAGCAAGCTCCGGGAGGGGGTGCGGCTTCGGCCTCGAACCAAGAAGAAGTGCAGCCCCCTCCCGAATGTCGCTGAAGGCTCCATTCGACCTCCCCCAACTGCGTTGGGAGAGGTGGCAGCCATGAGAACTATCGTCGCAAGAAAGATTATAGGTGCCTGGCACTTATTAACGGGCACTATCTGTGATTGATTGTCGAATCGTGAATTCACATCAGCGCCGTAGTCCATCAAAAGTCTTGCATTTGTCGGCCTGTGACTATCAATTGCAATCGTGAGCAGAGGTACGTTTCGGAGACGCCAATTTGGGTCGACTCCGTTCTTCAAGGCACCATCAATCCAGAAACTATCCTCGTGTCCTGCTATCTGTAGTAGAATTGGTTCTTTGCCCCATTTGGTGTTGATCCATGAGTCCTTTGGGTCGGCGCCTGCATCGAGCAGAATCTCAAACAGTTCTTTGTCTTGATTGACAAATGCAGTTCCAAGCAACAATGTTGCAACGTCGTGCCGATTTGAGACCAGCGATTTCAGTTTCGGTGTATCTCGGGTCTGGACATAGTCGAGACCAAGTCGAAATAAGTACATTTTATATCCATAGCTGACTGCCAGCACGAGTAAGACGGCAGAAAACGCAAGAATCAAAGTTTTTTTTCGAAACCATGCTAGTGCAACTTGGTTAACAGAAGTCTTCCATGCCCGCCAAGATATCTGCGGTATGTCGTGAAATGGGAGCCGCACTACGACTCCGCATCCAATAAAGTTCTCAACAAACGGTTCCTGACTCCTTTTCTGATGACGGCAAACGCAAGTGATTTGCAACACGGGAGGACCAAATCAAGGACGCAACTTTGGGATGTCCCAAGTCTTGCCATTCCATTTCGCGTTGGCGACGTCCAAATTCATTTCATCCAATTTTGCTTGAACGGCTTGGAAGTCCGGATCCTTCGAACGATAGTCACCTGGATTTTTAAGATGGGTAAAGAAAACGTTCACCTCTGGACCAATATGTGGGTCAGCCCCTTTTTCTAAAAGATAAAGAACGACTTTCCAGCCAGACTTCATTGCAAAAAGGGACAGAGGGTTCTCGAGACCAACAATTGATTTGTTTAGGTCGGCGTGTGCATCAATCAGAAGCTTTGCATTCTCCACGCTTCGAGGAGACCCTGTATTGAAACAAAACGTTGCAGCCAAAGGTGTAGCTGAATTGTTTCGATGTGTTTTGGTCCAGAGATTCGGATCCGCACCATGATTGAGCGCTTCTCGAAGCCAATAACTATCCTCCTGCAATGCGCACTTAAAGGTAACTGTTTGATTGCTTAGTAAAAAGAGATCCGGATCGGCACCGCAATCTAAAAGTGCTCGAAATGCGTACTTCTTTCCTTTTTCCATCGCAACCTCTAAAGGTGTTTTTCTATTGAGGTACCCAATCTTATTTAATTCGTTCTTTGGATTGCGAATAGTCCTTATCGCTTCAGCATCGTCACTATCAATTGCATTCCAAACATCCTTCGAAGCACGTCCGTTCGTATTTGTGCAGCCACTGCTAACGAATAACAACGGAATGAAAACGGCAATCATAAAGCAACGAAAGAAAGGTTGAGAGAGTCGCATGTCGGGTAGCTTTACTTTTGTCGTCTGGTTGATTAGGCAGCATTAAGTGCGGGGATAACTGAAGCTACCATTTTATGCCTTGTCCCGAAATCATGTGCTGGGTTCGCCGCTAGCCAGTAGGCGGTACCCTGGGAATTGGGCATCATAAGGCCTGTGAAGGACAGAGAGTCCTGGATTGTACTCAAAAACTCTCCTTGAACCCGGTAAGCATCCACTAATTGATTTATGTTGTCGAGTGTCCCACGTCCATGTTCGGAGACAGTCCATGGGTGTACGCCTGCAGCATTGAAGGTGACGGCGGATCGCTGAAAGACCGCAGCCGCGGCAGTTGCCAATCCGCCTCCAAGAGAATGGCCAACAAAGATGATCTCCTTTCCTTGATTTGCAGGGGCGTCAATGATTTTCATCGCATCCTCGATTGCCAAATCGTATTCTGCGCCGCCACCCACCAAACCTTGATAAACATCCGCGCCAATATCCGGTATGTCATCGGTTCCCGCATAGCAAATGGCGATCTCATTTCCCCGTGTAAAGACCTTTCCGAAGTATCCTGTATGTCGGTCGTTTCGGAGTTCGTCCTGATACGCCCAGCCGTTTCCAGCATTGTTTGGCTGGTCTGAGTAGCAATTGGTTGCCAATTCAGCATATTCAATTCCTCTCGCTTTCTTGGCCGCTGGGAGCGGTGTTATTTGCTGTCGCCGCGAATTGAGAACAAAAGCCCCGACCGTGATTGCAGTTATGTTAGCTGCAACTCTCATCGCCAGGAATGGGTTAAAGGCAGCCAAGGCCCCTAGGGCAGCTCCAAATAACGCTGCCACTGCAATCTCTTGTGGACTTGCACCGGCTAAGAAAGCTGTTCCTCCCCCTATCAATGCTCCTGCGATCGAAAACCCTATGACCAGCCCAGCTAGCCCCTCCATTTTCCCTGTCGGATCGTTGTGAAGGATTGGGTCACCATGCGTGAACGCATATTTGTTGTACGACAACGGGTCCCGTGGATTGCCTAGGAACGGATCGAGCCTCTCAAAGCGTCCGCTACTCGTCGAATACCATCTCGCCCTAAAATTATAAAGCCCCGTTTGGCTGTCGAGCGATTCGCCATTGTAAAGAACATTCGTTAGGCTGTCATTGCTGGAGAGCCTGACCCCGGTACCATTGTGAATTGCCAACAATTCCCCGTAGGAACTGTAAGTCATCGCTTGAGCTATGGCGGCCGCTGCCACGAAGAGAGCTCGAACACTACCGTGTCCATCATGCCCGAATGTCACATTTGATACTTGAGTCTCTTGACCTGTTCCTGAGGCAATCGCAGTTACCTTCTGGGTGATCTCATCCAACCCAAAAGTCGTGGTCGTACGTTTCGTAGGTTGGCCAGCTGCATTCTTGACCGTCTCAATAACGGTTTGCTCGTAGCCGGTCATGTTGGCACGATCGATCAAGTACTCGGTGCTCGATTGCACCGTCCAGGCGTCCGGCGTTTGGATCGGAGCAGAAGAAGCTGTTGCGATGAATCTCATTCCGGTCGTGTCGTAACGGTATTGAACTTGATTCCGGGAGGTGATTGTCCCTGAGCCATCCAAAGTGGTCGTGAAAACATTCTCAAGCTGCCCACCCAAGGCGTAGGACATCGACTGGACCACGCTCGACACAGAGGGGATCGAAACCCACTTGGACGTCTGCTGGGTACCGGTCCACGTGTAGTTGGTCGACTTTGCAGCCGAGCCGGTTGGCGAGCCATTCGCGAACAACCCGCTAAACCGATTTTCACTCAACAATCGATCGCTCGCGTCAAACGAATAGATGTCTGTAACGTCGTCAACGGCCCCCGGTTTATCAACCATTCGTCGGACGCGATTGCCGACTAAGTCCATGAGATAGGACTCGGTTTGATCAAGACTACTGTCACTACTGTCCAGTCGTTCCGTGGTTAGCCGGCCGGCTTTGTCATAAGTCCAATCGTACCTATTTGTCAAGACGGGGTTGATAGGAGTAGGACCAACTCCCGTTCCCCCAAATGTCTCTGTGCTTGTGGTGCGTTTGCCATCGAGACTGTAATCGTAGTCAAACATATCCTTTAGCAAGTTGTCGGTTAGATCGGCATTGTTGGCATCCGATTGATAATGACGCATCGCGTCGAGACGATCCATTTTGTCGAACGAAAAGTCCTCAACGACCGAGTTTGGCAATTCAGCATAATCCAATCGTCCCAGCAGATCATAGAACTGAGTCGTGGTTTCGGGCTGTATACCCGGCTCGGGACTGACGTCGACTGACGCACCGTCCCGAACGGTGGTCTTTACCGTTTTAAGTTTTCCGAAGGTGTCGTAGGTGTATGTCACAACAGAGCTAGGGGCGGAAAGGAGATTCCCGCCTTCATCTCGAAGATAGGCCGACACACTGGTTTTACGGCCTAGAAAATCGTATTCATAACCGATTGCACCTGTGGGCGACGCTTCTTGAATCAATCGCCCTTGGATGTCGTATGTATTGGTCCAAATGTCGGCTGTAAACGCGTCAACAATTGGGTTGCCACCTGATGCCCCGTTGGCATAAATATGTGTCGTCGTCTTCACGCGACCAAACGCATCGAAGGTCATGCGAACGCGCTCCCACTTAACCCCGGCGGCCAATGTGCCGTCCGTGTTCGAGGTGAAATCGTTGTAGTCCGTTGCACTGGCAAACAAATCATAGCCGACAGCCCGACCGCCACCTATAACGCTATCATCGTAAACAGTTCGCTTGTGAACGCCTTCAAAAGTGATCGACAGCGATAATCGTTTCTGTGCATCGTACGACATCAACTCCGATTGGCCCGAAGGCAATGTGCGTCCCGTAGACTGACCTAATGGGCTGAACGAGAAATTGGTCGTGGAGCTATTGGCGTCGATGAGCTTGCTCATCAGACCGAATTTATTGTACTCGTATCGGTAGGTTGGGCGAGTCAGGATATTGTTGTTCTGCGGATTGGGCACCTCAGGGAGCATGACTTGACTTAGGCGATTGTCTCGGTCATAAGTCATATCCTTGCGATTGCCCAATGGATCGATTTCGGCAATGACGCGATCTTTATTGTCATATTCAGTGCGAGTGGATGTGCCGTCCGGTAGGATCGTCTGAATCACTCGCCCAGCGGAATCGTAGACGCTTTCTGTGATCCTTTGTTGGGACCGGTCTGTATCGCTAGGCAATGAGCTCTTGAAGAACTGGCCATTGACAACGGTGCCGTATTCGACGATCCCGGTGATCAACTGGGCCTTTTGTCCTAGTGAGTTATAACTAGTTTCTGTTCTCAGGCGGACGTAGTTATTCGCACCCCGAACAGCCAGTCCAACGGAAGTAGCCAAGGCATGCATTCCAAGCATTGCGACGGCGCGGCCACGCGAATCGTATTCGGTCGTGGTCACTTGGCCATCAGCACCAATTTGCCGATATGCGCGGCCTTGCGAATCGTATTCCGTTTGCGTCCGCGAAACTTCGACACCGAAACTGGAAATGACTGTCTCGTTTGCAGATAACGAAACGATTGCACCCGAAACGCGACGAGTGCCGATCGAGCGACCGCGAGAGTCATAAAGATTGATTGTTGCATAAACTAGAGGCGAAACGCTTTCCAAACCTGCGTCAATATATTGGTCTGTCGCCAAAACGGATCTGCCTTGCGAATCAAAGACGGTACGGCTCACGAGCCAAGCACTTTGTCCTAATTCGTTGGTCGTCTGAGTTCGAGTTTCGACCGTCTGTCCTTTAGCGTTGAATGTCACGCGAGTTTCACGACCATAGCCATCGGCAGAAACGATGTTGCGTCCGGCTGAATCGTAAACGTTGGTCTTCCTTGTATTTGGAATCGATGTCCCCGGAACAACGATTCGAGCTCGCTGGCTGTTTGCAGGACCGGTAAACTCGATTTGAATGCCATGCACTCGGTAGCTTGCCGTGCCCCTTCCGGCTGGATCATATTCCGTGCGAGTTGCATCGATCAAGTTTGGAGACAAATCTTCTGGATAGGCATCGGTAACGGCAATTGGGAGACCGACTGCGTCATAAACCGTGCGAGTGATGAACCACGTGGTACGACCGTCATTGCTAGTGGGACGTTGCTGAGTCCGAGTTTCGATGATCCGACCGTCGATGTCAAAAGTTGTTTCTCGCCGAAGCCCTGTTTCGCTTAACGAAACCCGATCCTGTCCGGCCAAATCAATCTCAGTTTGCGAACTTGAAATCAAAAATGGTGAAGGGACAACCGCAGTTTCGAAGTTAGCAAGTATGTGACTTCCTGCGGGCAATCGGCCGGCAAAACTTGCGATCCATTTGTTGTCTTCATCGTAACGGTTAAGCCTCAGCGTTTGCACTTGATTCGGTGCGGTACCGTCAATACTCCAGCTAGCGATATTGTTGCCGTTTTCGTCGTAAACGTCCTGTTGAGTTCGTCCCTGACCTGAAGTCATCGAGGTCACTTCGCCAAATGCGTTGTAGGTCCCATTGACGAGCAGACTATTATTGCGATCACGCAATTGAGTGAGGTTTCCAAGTTCATTGGATTGGAATCGCGTCGTGTTGCCGTTCGCATCGGTCGAGAACGCGATAGAGCCGTTTTGGTTGTAGTTTGTGAGCGAAGTGTTTCCGTAAGCATCAACGGATACGATCACTGCACCGTATTCATCGTGCGCATTTCGCGATACGTTTCCAAATACATCGCGTTGTTCTATCAAATTGAAATCGGCGTCGTAGACATTGGTTGTGGTCAAATCATTTGTTTCGCCACTTGTCGCGTCGTCAAGCCCGATCACTTGTGTTTTGCTCAGCACATTCCCCTTCGAGTCGAACGTCGATTTTGCGATGACGCCTGTTTGATCCACGGTTCGAACGATGTTTCCACGAGCGTCAAGCGTCTCGGACGATGTGTAACCATTTGGATCGGTCATGGTCTGAGTCCGCGCTCCCAAGTCATACGCCAGAGAAGCCGACTTGCCAGACGCGTTGGTCAGTGATTGAAATCGACCGTCGGGGGCGTAGGTTGCAGCCGCTGCCGTTCGTCCTAATGCATCCGTGATCGAGCTGAGAAAATGCGGGCGGTTCTCCGCGTACGAAAATTTTGTCTTCGCCTCAAGTCGATTGGTGAAGGAGACTAAATCACCCGACCCGTTATAGGAGTACTCAAGACGCTTGCCACGCGGGTCGATTACGGCCGTGATGCGGTTGGCCCAGTCTCGTTCATACGAGATTCCTCGTCCACTTTTCGACATGACCCCATCGGGGCCAACAGTCACTTCGTTGCCAGCTCGGTCGACAATCGAAGAGAGATCGCCCGTGCGCGCATCGATGACAAGCGAGGAGCCGTTTCTGAGCTGAAGTTCGTAAGATCCTCCGAAAGTCGGATCCGCCGGGTTGTAAAGTCGTCCCGATTCATAGTCCAGATAGTCCTCGCCAACTTTCTTAAGGGCTACCGTGTTAACGACGAGCTTGCTTTTGATTCCGATATCAGCGACGAAAAACGGAATATAGTCAATCACAACACCCAAGAATTGCTTACCCGGTTTTCCATAGAAGGTAAAACCCTCTTTGGTTCCGTCGGGAAGCGAAACGATGATGCGGTCGCCATCGCGGAACGGTACGTAACCCGATAAATCGGGCAGTCGATTTGGGTCGATTTGCTTTTCGATCTTGGTCTTTGCAATTTCGAGCGACCAACCGTAACCGAAGTCACCTGATACTTTTGCATCCAGCGAATCGTAACGACGCGTTAGTGTGATGGGGACGCCAGCGATCGGAACGGTCAGATCGACAAAAGCGACGTGGAAATTCCCGAGCTTGAGCGCTCCTTCGATTTGAACCGAAGCGGTATCGATCGTCTTATTGGCCCCCGAATCGACTGCGGTCAAAAGCAGCGTGTATGCTCCGTTGCGCAAAAAGGTCGTGTCGAGTTGAGCAATCGCGGTGCCTGCGACGTTGCCGCTGCCAGTGGCGAGAGTGGAGGAACGTCGCGTTTCGTCATCGATCAGTTCGAGTTTCCAGTTCAACAGGGGAGCCTCGTCCAACAAGTTGGCACGAATCGGAGTTGGCTCGGACAGAGTGAAATGCGGGCCGCCGAGAATTTGGGCGATTGGAGCTTTGATATCGTTGGGGTCAACGACCACGATTTCGAATGGAGCGGCCGTTCCAACGTTGCCTGATGGATCGATGGCTGTCCCTGTAAATCGCAACTGGCCGATCAAGTCGGACGTGATTCGCAATCGCGTCGAGTGGTTCGAGTCCAGTGTCAACGGTTCATTGCGTGGTGCCGTGGTTCCTCCTCGAGTAACGCCAACAAAAGTAAGCGAACGAGATTCCACGCGAACGTTGTCCAAAAGCGACAAAAAGAGCAGGATCTCGTCTCCCACGCGTGGCGCGATCAGCGGATTGCCAGCCAAGTCGGTTGCACCTATCGAAATTGTTGGAGCTACCGTGTCTGCAACGACAGTAAGCGTAAACGATTGCGAAACAGTGGCACGTCCGTCGCTCACCGAGAGAGTGACGACTCGATTGCCAAGGGGAGTGGCAGTACCAGAATTTGATGCGATCGTCTTCCAGCCGATGCGTCCTCGCTCGGCATCGATGGTGATGCCGGCCGCCAATGAGGCTGCATCTAGAGTGAACCGAAGCGAATCGCTGTCCGCATCCGTCGCTGAAGCATCAAATAGATACCTGTCGCCACGTTGAATCGTCGCGTTTGCGATGGGCTTCAGCACAGGCGCTGAATTAGCAGGTATGACCTTGACGGAAAAACTCTGGGTGGCTGTCAACTCACCATCTGATACGCGAATGGAGTATGGTATTGACTGGTTCAGCTGGTTATTCGTCGGCGTCCAGAGCAATAGCCCGGTGGATGGATTAAATGAAGCGTTGGGTGGAATCGATGAAGGAGTGAGAAGACTGTAAGTGAGGCCCGTCGAATCGGGATCGAAGGCATCGAGGTCATAGGCGTATTGCAAGCCAACCTCGGCCGTAAAAGATGGTAAAGTCGTTATTCGAGGAGGCTGATTTGCGTTGGACGCGATCACCGACAGTTCGTACACCTGAGATGCTTTCAAGCCTTGTTCATCCTCTGCCACGATTTCTATTGCAAAGGCCCCAAGCGACTTTGGTGTCCAAGATAAAAGGCCATTCTTGCTGTCGAGATCGAGATCGATACCAACCGCTGTCGTTCTATTGCCCAGACTGTATCGGATGCGATCTCCATCGGCATCGGATGCTCGAACGGCATAATTGTATGGCTTGTCGATCGGCGTCGAAGTGATAGGGTACGACGAGATTACCGGAGGACGGTTAGCAAGAGCGACATCGATCGTTCCAGCTTGCTCAGCCGAGCCCCCGCGCATGTCGGAAACTCGCAGACGAATCGGATGAATTCCGACTTGCAATGAGGTCGGATTCCAATCGACGATACCGGTCCTCGCGTCGATCCTCATTCCGGATGGCGCAGTAACCAATTCAAAGCGAAGCGTGTCCCCTTCCGGATCGAAAGCGTTCGCATCGTAAGCGAACGGTTTGCCTGCGATGGTGCTGGTCGGAGGCTGAGTGGTGAATTGAGGCGGATCGTTTTCCGGGTAGTTAGAAACCGTGAGCGTTATCGATCGCGAGTGCGTCAAGAATCCGTCACTTGCGCCGATTGTGAAAACATTTTGACCGAGTTGCGACAAGCTCGGTGTCCATCTCAGAACCCTAGGTGATTCGAGCGTCATCCCTGCGGGAGCGTTTAAAATGCCATACACAAGCAAATCGTTATCCGGATCGATCGCATTGATTGTGTGAGCAAAGGTACGGCCTCGTTCGATTTGACCGGACGGGTTTGACAGAATCTGCGGTGGTCTATTGACGTTCGAGGTATTGACCGCAAGATCATAGCGTTGAACGGACTGAGCTCCGAGTGGATCGGAGACGGCGATTGCAATAGGGTGCAAGCCAAGTGTGGGATTGGCCCAACGAACGATGCCCGTTTTGGGATCGAGTGAAATCCCTTTCTCCATGGAGTCGGAGTCGAGTTTGAATTGCAGCGTGTTTGCGGCATCATCCGGATCAAATGCGTTTGCGTCGTAGAGATAAGCCGCCCCGAGGGTGCCCTTGATCACTGGAGTCGTTGTAAATTCCGGAGGCTCATTTGGAACAATGTTGAGCGTGAACGACTCGATGTCAGTTCCACCATGGCCATCATCTACTTTAAGCGTAACTCGCGACGTCGTTAGACTCGTATCGGCAAACCAAGCAAGAGTTCCGGACGCCGGATCGATCACCATCCCGGATGGCCCAAACTCGAGAGAGTAAGTCAGCGTATCGCCATCCCCATCGGTAGCTGTCGGTGTATACCGATACCGCTTGCCTTGGACGGCCGTTGTATTGGGACGGGAAGTGAAGTTGGGTTCGTGGTTATTCGAACTGCGCGTCGTATTGCCGAAGACTAAATTACCAATCGACTGATTCGCAAGAACGACACCTTGGTAGCGTTGGCCCGCAGGAAGTGTAGGTGCCCATGCGGACTGCATCACGATCGCAAGCGTGAATGCGCCGGGAGTTACGTTGCCTAGCGAAAAGTCTCCAGTTGCATTTGATGTGGTCGAGCGTTCGCCTACGTCAAGCCTGTTGTTTTGATTGGAATCGAGGTACAGTGTCCAATTGGAAAGGGGAGGCTCGGAAAGGGCGCGAGTTCCATCGCCATCGACATCAAAAAAGACGTTACCGCTCAAGGTCGCGGGCGTTGTGTTGAGCACTTCGAGGACATAGGACTGAAGCACTTTCCAGCCTTTGCCATCGGATACTTCGATTTCAATCGGATGGAGGCCAACGTTCGCAGTGGATGGGTTCCACGCTACTTGACCAGATGACGCGGTAATGCTAATTCCCGCAGGGGCTGCAGTGAGGCGATAAGAGAGCAAGTCGTGGTCGGGATCGATAGCGACAGCTGCATAGAGGTATGGCTGTCCCGATAGCGTTTGCAGAATCGGTGTGGAAGTGAACTCAGGAGCACGATTTCCAAGCTCGGGTAGCACTTGCACTTGGAACTGCTGTTGGCCACGACTATTGGGTTTGTTGTC
>CANHVO010000201.1 GCA_947463915.1 Planctomycetaceae bacterium | reverse complement strand
AGCCTAACCGTCACCGTTCGCACCAATGGCGCAGCGAGCGGCACGTCACCTCAGGTTGCTACTGTGGTTCCGGTCGTCGTGGCCAACTCGTCTCTCAATCTCTCGGCCAGCGCATCAACGCTTGTCATCAACGGCTTCGGCTTTGATCCAGTCGAGACTAACAATCTAGTCGAATTCAATAACGGCGCCGTCGGTACGGTTACCAGTGCGACTGCTACCGCTTTGACTGTGACCTTTGATACCAAACCAACCTCGGCCGGTAGCCTGACCGCTATCGTAACTACAAACGGAGTGGTTAGCGGTTCGCCAGTTCGAGTCGCGAATGTAGCCCCCGTGATTACCTCGGCAGCGACGACCCTTGCCACCAACGCCGCGACAGTCACCATCGCTGGATTCGGATTCGACCCAGTGGCATCGAACAACACGGTAGTGCTGAGCAATGGCGCCGAGGGGACTGTCACGGCAGCCACTACGACTCAGCTGACTGTTACCTTTGCTGACGCCAAGCAACCGAGCCTCGGTAACCTTACCGCCGTCGTGACGAGCAACTCCGTGTCCAGTGGCAGCGCCGTTCAGATCGCATCCGTGGTGCCTGTCGTCACCAGTAGCACGGCAAACCTTGGGATTAGCGCATCGACCATCGAAATCAACGGTTTTGGATTTGATACAACCGCATCTCGAAACGTCGTCACATTCAACAATGGAGCGGTGGGAAGCGTCACTTCGGCGACGGCCACACGTCTTACCGTAACGTACACGACGAGACCAACATCCGTTGGAAGCTTGACAGCGTCCGTGACGACGAACTCGATTTCGAGCGGTGCAAGCCTGCAAGTCGCAACGCTCCTCCCTGTGATCACGAGCAGCACTGCCAATGTCGGCGTCAACGACACCACCATGACGATCAGTGGTTTTGGATTCAATGCTGCCACCCCCGCGAATAATGTCGTAACATTAAGCAGTGGTACTGGCACCGTAACCGCCGCCACTGCAACCTCCCTTACGCTGAGGTTTGATACAAAGCCAACTTCGGGCAATCTCAGGGTATCGGTTGTCACCGATACGCTGAGCAGTGGCGCGTTAGTTCAAGTTGCCACGGTCAAACCTATCATCACTAGCAGCACGGCAAGTAGGAACGCAGATGCCACTTCGGTGACCATAGCTGGTTTTGGATTTGACACGACACTTGCAAACAACACGGTTGTCTTTAGTAGTGGTGCCGAAGGAACAGTAACGGCAGCAACCCCCACATCGCTAACCGTAACCTTTGCTGACGGCAGGAAGCCAGCAGCGAGTAGCTTAACAGCCCAAGTCACGACGAACTCTATTTCCAGCGGAACCGCTGTCCAGATCGCATCCGTAGTTCCTTTGGTCACCACTAGCACTGCAAATGTCGGAATCAATGCGTCGACCCTCGAGATCAATGGTGTCGGTTTCGACCCTATCGCTTCCCGAAACGTCGTTGCATTCAACAACGGAGCCATTGGAACTGTCACCAATGCCACGGCAACTCGACTAACCGTGACGTTTAGTACCAAGCCTACCACAGTCGGAAGCCTAACCGCAACGGTGACCACAAACTCGGTCGTCAGCGGCTCTGCGGTGCAGGTCGCCAATATGATTGGCGTGATCAACAGCACCACCACCATTCGGGGTGGCGACGAGTCGACGTTGACCATCAACGGCTTCGGCTTTAGCACGACGGCAGCTAACAACGTATTGACCTTTAGCAGCGGTGCCATTGGTACCGTCACAAACGCAACAACCACCGCGCTAACCGTATCATTCTCGACGCGTCCAAAGGCTGGCAATCTTACCGCCAGCGTAGTCACGCAAGGTGTCAGCAGCGGAACAGCCGTTCAAGTGGCAACCATCAAGCCCATTGTGACAACCAGCGTCGCCAATCTTGCTTTCAACTCGGACACCGTCACCATCAACGGTTTCGGTTTTGATACTATCTTTGCGAACAATACCGTTGCATTCAATCTGGGTGCAGTTGGCAACGCCACCGCCGCGACCGCAACTTCGCTCACCGTCCGATTTACAACCAGGCCAACTTCACTGGGCAATTTAACGGCAGTTGTCACTACCAATTCGGTGACCAGCGGCACTGCACTGGCGGTTGCAAAGGTCGTCCCTGTCGTGACAAGCAGTACGGCCAACTTGCTGCTGACTGCGACAACCTTGACCATCAATGGGTTTGGCTTTGACTCTGCGACTCCAAGCAATAACACGGTAGAGTTCAACAATGGTGTCACTGGCTCAGTAACCGGTGCAACAGCCACAACCTTGACAGTTACTTTCTCAGGAGTGCGAACTGCCGGCAATCTCACAGCCATTGTCACTCGAGCTGGAGTCAGCAGTGGAACCGCAGTTCAAGTCGCCTCACTCAGGCCTACTGTAACGAGCGCTACAACCGAATTGCTAGCCACTCTGACATCAGTCACCATCGCGGGCACTGGATTTAGCACTACCCTAGCAAACAATACAGTCGTCTTCAGCAGTGGTGCCATTGGAACAGTAACCAATGCAACGTCGACTGCCCTCACCGTTACGTTCTCGACAAAACCCACCGCAGGTATTCTCACCGCAGTCGTAACCACGAATGGCGTCAACAGCGGAACTGCAGTGCAGGTAGCACTCATTAATCCAGTGGTTACATCCAGTACGATCGGTCTGGCACTCAATGGAACTAGCCTCGTTATCAATGGCTTCGGTTTCAGTAATGTTCTCTCGGAAAACACAGTTGCACTGAGTGGTGGTGCAATCGGTGCCGTTACCGCTGCCACCTCCACCTCACTTACACTCAACTTAACTGCGAGGGCAACTGTAGTGGGCAGTCTGACTGCACGTGTCACTACGAGAACACGTTTGAGCGAAGCTGGCGTTCAAGTTGCAACACTAATAGCAAATGTAACAGCTCCAACGGTGACACTGAATACTTCCGCGACGCTAGCAGCCGACGCCTCGACCGTCACGTTTGCCGGAACGAACTTCAGTACGACGCTCGCTAACAACCTAGTGCGTTTTAGCAACGGTGCGATCGGAGCGGTTACTGCAGCAACCGCGGCTTCGCTAACTGTTACGTTCTCAACCAAGCCCAGGGCTGGAATCCTAACCGCCATCGTCACCTCAAGTGGTGCTCTTAGCGGTACGGCGGTACAAATCGCTTCGGTAACCCCAGTTGTGACGGCCACGACCACGAACCGGTCTGCTTCCGAAAGCACACTAACAATAACGGGTGCCGGCTTTGATACGACGCCAGGCAACAACGTCGTCACACTAAGCAATGGCGCAACTGGCACGGTTACCGCTGCAACGGCGACGACGCTTACCGTAACGATCGGTACGAGACCGACGAGCGTTGGAAATATCACGGCAGTAGTCACGACAAATACCAAGTCGAGCGGCTCACCAGTGCAGGTAGCTCGCATACTGCCGAGTGTAACTCTGAGCACGGCTACGCTAGCGAGCAATGCAACGAGCATCACTATCAACGGATTCGCGTTCGACACCACTGCATTGAACAACACCGTGACGTTCAACAACGGTGCCGTCGGAACGGTAACAGCGGCCACCGCGACCGTGCTTACGGTGAGAATCGATACGCTCCCAACCTCCCTGGGGAATCTAACGGCATCGGTCACAACGAATTCCGTCTCAAGCGGCACGGCAGTTCAAGTTGCAACCGTTCGGCCTGTGGTTACAAGCAGTTCTACCAACCTAAATGGTGATCTCGCAACCCTAATCATCGCTGGTGATGGTTTCAGTAACACAGCGGCGAACAATACGGTAGTCTTTAGCAGTGGAGCAATAGGAAACGTTACCCTTGCAACTGCCACGGCGCTGACGGTTTCTTTCACCACGAAACCGGCTGCTGGTAGTTTGACGGCTATCGTTACGACCAATGGCGTGACGAACGGCAATGCAGTTCAAGTTGCTAATATTGTCCCGATGATCACCAACAGCACAACAAGCATTTCGCCCAACGCGTCCTCAATCACGATCAATGGGTTCGGTTTTGATACAACGCCCTCTCGCAATGTTGTAACCTTTAGCAACGGAGCCACGGGAACGGTTTCCGCTGCGACAGGTACAAGTCTAACGGTGAACTTTGTCATCAAGCCGACCTCTGTCGGTAACTTGACGGCTCAAGTTACAACCAATGGTGTGAGCAATGGTTCAGCGATTCAAGTCGCAACGGTCGTTCCAACGATCACTAGCAGTACGAGTGTCGTAACTGCAGCACAGGAATCCATAACCATCGCCGGTTTTGGTTTTAGCGCAACTGCTGCCAATAACTCAGTGTCTTTCAATCTTGGAGCGGCTGGACGTATCACCGCAGCAACGGCTACTCAGCTTACCGTATTGTTTACGACGAGACCGACTTCGCTAGGGAATTTGACGGCGGTCGTTACGACAAACTCTGTCGTCAGCGGCGCCCCGGTGCAGGTCGGTGGTGTGCGTCCAACGGTCACGGCTGCAACGACGAGCCTTGCATTAACGGCCAACTCGGTTGTCATTGCTGGTACGCGATTTGATACCGTTGCCGCAAACAATACAGTTGTTTTCAACAACGGAGCTGTCGGAACAGTCACGTCCGCTACGGCGACCGCGTTAACAGTCTCATTCTCAACTCGTGCCACTGCAGGTAATCTAACTGCGGTAGTCACCACCAACGGGGTTAGTTCAGAAACGCCGGTACAGGTGGCCACCATCGCTCCAGTCGTAACGCTGAGCACCGCGAGTCAAACAGTTTCGGAAGCAACGATCACAATCGCGGGCTCAGGCTTCGATACCGTTCTCGCTCGCAACACGGTAATCTTCAGCAGTGGTGTGGGTACGGTCACTGCTGCAACTGCCACGTCCTTGACAGTGACGTTCTCCACAAGACCTGTCGTGGCTGGTAACTTAACTGCGGTTGTTACTGTCAATGGCGCATCAAGCGGGGCCGCTGTTCAGGTAGCTAGAATTAGCCCTGTCGTTACATCAAGTACGGCAGCTCTTTCTGCAGGTGCCGCCACCATAGTCATCAACGGAGCTGGGTTTGACACGACTTTTGCAAGGAACACCGTCACCTTTAACAACGGTGCAGTGGGAACGGTGACCGCGGCTACGGCGACATCGCTGACAGTCCGAATCGATACGAAACCAACCTCGGTCGGAAGCTTAACCGCCGTGGTTACAACCAACTCCAGTTCGAGCGGCAGCCCTGTCCAGGTCGCTAACGTTATTCCATCGGTGACCTCCAGCACGACGACAGCAATTACTTTGTCCACAACCACGCTTACAATTCGCGGATTCGGATTCAGCACGACGGCCGGAAACAATTTGGTCGTGTTTAATAATGGTGCCGTCGGAAATGTCACCTCTGCGACCGCAACCCAATTGACGGTCTCCATTACCACTCCGCCAACGGCAGGAAACCTGACTGCCGTTGTGACGACCAGTAGTCTGAGTAGCGGTACTCCCGTCCAAGTAGCGACGTTAGTTCCGACCGTAACTGCCAACACTAGCAATTTGGCGGCGGACGCAGACACGGTTGTTATCGCTGGAACAGGTTTCGATTCATCCGCGGTGAACAATCGAGTTGTCTTCAACAATGGCGCTGTGGGGACTGTCACCAACGCGACATCCACGGCGTTGACGGTGACCTTCTCCACTCGCCCAGCAGCAGGGAACTTGACCGCGATTGTGACAACCAACGGTGCCAGCAACCCAACAGCAATCCAGGTAGGCGCTGTTAGGCCTATTGTGACTGTCAGCACGACCAGTCTTGCTCGAACCGCCAATACCATCATCATCAATGGGTTTGGCTTCAGCCCGACAGCGACAAGCAACACCGTCGTGTTCAACAACGGTGCCACGGGAACGGTAACAGCCGCCACCGGGACAAGACTCACTGTTACTTTCAACACAAAGACCAACATAACAGGTAGCCTCACTGCCATCATCACATCCAACGGCGTCAACAGCGGTTCGGCAGTTCAAGTTGCCAACATGACCTAGTTTTCAGAAGTGGCGTGATCAGCGCAAGGTCATTCCAGTGTGAGAATGGCCTTGCCGACTGCTTCTAGTTGGCTCATCGCCATGCGATTTATAGGTCAATGAGCCGTTGGGCGTTAACCTTGTCTTTACCCACATCTCTGTGACTGAGCTCCTCTTCGCACATTGAAGCCTTCTTGGCGCGAGAGACCGGTCTAGACACCCTCCCGCTGGGAGGGTCGAGCGTAGCGAGGGGAGGGTGAAGTGCCAACAACGATTGCACAAGTCAGTTCACCCTCCCGGGGCCGAAGGCCCGACCCTCCCCGAGGGAGGGTGACTTTAAATCCCTTTAAATCAAACCGTGGCTAGCACCTCGATAGCCAGAATGCTCTGTTTTCGCCGAGAGCCGCGCCTTAAGCCGTGCGGCTAAGCGTCAATTCACTCTAGGCTCCGGTTTCCTAGCCCAAAACCAAACAAACAATCCTTGCAGCGCCGAACCCGATGAGTATACTTTGCATTGCAGAGCTCGTAGTCCGCATCCTGTCGAACTGAGCGCTGCTTCCTTTTTGCCTATAAACTTTGCAATACAGAGTCGAAGCATGCAATCGCTCAATCACGACGTCCTTTTCAGCGATTCGGAAGGCCAAGTCGCCATAGGCGGTAGGACTCTAAAGCAAACCGAAACACCTATTGGTTTAGACCGCTACACTAGGTCGATCGCCAGCTCCGTCGCGATGATGGTTGGAGCGTATGGTCTTTGGGCTCAAGATTTTGGTAATACTGGGTTTGCAATCTTTTTGATAACGTCTGCAGTGCTCGTCGTTTGGAATTTGTCACTTGCCCCGAGTGATTCGAATCGAAACACTGTTAACGGACGAGTTTCGCTGCTGAGTCTTGGGTTGCTACTGGCGTGCCTGCGGCTGGTTTGGCAATCCAATACACCGGCCTGCCTTGCCGCGATTCTGTTTTGGTTCGCTATCGGTTTGGAGTCGCAATCACGGCGAAGCAACTTTTGGCAACTCATTGTGTTCCCCTTTCGAATCGCATGGAACGGAGTCCTTCGTTGGATTGGCTCACCTTGGGAGCGATTATTCAATGGCATGTCCAAAAATCGACTCGCTTGGCTAAGTTGGGGAGTGCCTCTTTTTGCCGGCCTTTTGTTCCTTATTCCGTTGATTCAGGCCCACCCGGAAATGGCGTCGAATTTGGTACTCCGCATAAGGCAAGTAGTCGATGCCATATGGGACTACGCCAAGCAAATGAATCCCATTACCGCGCTGCTTGTTACGCTGGTTGGTATTCTGTCCCTCGGTGTACTGTTGCCAAGATTCGCGGCGGTTGACGAATTGGGAACAACCTATCCGCCATTGCAAACCCATGCAGTCTGCTCGTCGATCGCTTATTTCGCGTCTCGCAATACCCTCATCGTTGTTAGCTGTATCTTTGTTTGGTTCTTGGCAATTGAAATAAGAGCAACTTGGTTTCGGGAGTTTCCTGCGGGATTCATTTATTCGACTTATGCTCATCAGGGGGCCGCTTGGCTGACGGTTGCGTTGGCGATGTCGACGGTGGCTATCTCCATTTTGTTTCGACCAGAAATGCATCAGTATCCCCGCATTGCGACCCTTCAGAGGCTTGCTTGGTTTTGGTCGCTATGCAATGTTCTACTGGTGATCGCCGTCTTCTATCGCTTGCTCATTTATGTCCAATTCAATGGCCTGACTCGGATGCGCATCATTGGATTTGTCGGGGTCGCGTGTGTCTTCGCTGGTTTCGTCATCGTAAACTCGCGAATCGTGGGGCAGAAATCGATTGCGTCGATCCTCCACAAACAATGCTGGGCATTGGTTTGGAGTGTCTACCTATTGGCTTTGCTTCCGATGGACACCATTTCGCACGCTTGGAACTGTTCTCGCATTCGTTCGGGACATTTGGCCCCAGCGGTCCAGCTTGCCGTTCAAACCATTTCGGACGAAGGGCTGCTTTGCATCCTGCCATTGATTGCGTCCGAGGAAGCCGAGCTCCGAGACGGGGTAACCGCCCTGTTGGCGCAACGGTATACTCTCCTCAAAATCCAACCTTCCGAACCGCGGTCACAAAGCGTTGAGCCGTCCATTCGATGGACTCAGTTTCAAGGCTCTCGTTTTTTGCTCGAAGAACGCCTCAATGCCTTAGTCGAGCATCTTCAGCCTTTCCTTGATTCACCCCAAAAGCGGCAGGTAGCGATCTTGAGTTTTCGAGATTGGACGAAACGTTGGTATTGAAGGAGCCCAACTCGTTTCAATTGAGTCAAGGAGGCACCCAGCTAACACATTTGTCGTTGAGCACACAGCGAACTTGGGCCTTGAGCCCAACGTTAGCAACATGTTTGGCGTGCTAAAAGGTCATCGCTCCCCCGCGGCCTTGTAGCACACCAAGCATTTGCGACGTCGGTGGGACAAGCCCACCAGTCGCTGCCCTGGCGAACTTGGTCTTTACGCAACACAGCGAACTTGGGCCTTGAGCCCAACGTTAGCAACATGCTTGGCGTGCTAAAAGGTCATCGCTCCCCCGCGGCCTTGTAGCACACCAAGCATTTGCGACGTCGGTGGGACAAGCCCACCAGTCGCTGCCCTGGCGAACTTGGTCTTTGCGCAACACAGCGAACTTGAGCCTTGAGCCCAACGTTCGCAACATGCTTGGCGTGCTAAAAGGTCACCGCTCCCCCGCGGCCTTGTAGCACGCCAAGCATATGCGACGTCGGTGGGACAAGCCCACCAGTCGCTGCCCTGGCGAACTTGGTCTTTACGCAACAGAGCGTACTTTGGCC
This sequence comes from Planctomycetaceae bacterium, assembly GCA_947463915.1. Lineage (GTDB taxonomy): Bacteria > Planctomycetota > Planctomycetia > Pirellulales > Pirellulaceae > JBKCUI01. The sequence goes on along the minus strand of CANHVO010000201.1, from coordinate 3,722 downwards.
TTCGGCAGAGCCGTGTTTCTGCGGAGCGTCGTACCCCGCCAAGACGCTTCCCAATAGATGCCACCTCGTTCCGGCCAATGGGAAATGCTATGATTTCGAGCATCGTCGCCAACGGTTAGGTTGACACCGGATAGTTTGACGTTCCATATTTGGTTAGTGAGGAAAATCTTGTTTATTAGTGGCAAGGTTATTGGTAAGCGCAAACCTCTTTTTGCAGACTGGTCCATTCCGATTCCACCTGAGTGGAGCGAGGACGGGGACGGAGGCGTAACGCTCCGCGACTTGATCGAGCGGATTGTCCGTGAGGAAGTCGCTGGATTCAAAAAGAGACAGTTCGATCGGCAATTTCTAAGAGCTCTCACAGCAACAGAAATCGAACAAGCGGCGGAAAAAGGGAAAATCGAAATGGGCGGGAGCGAAATCGGCCTGCAGTCCGTCGATGAAGACCAATCGATAGAAGCGGCACTTCAGGCTTTCGAAGACGGAATGTACTTGGTAGTCATCGATGAAGTCGAAAAAAAAGATTTAGACGAGCAAATTTTCCTTTCCCCTGATAGTCGCGTCACCTTCATTCGCTTAACTTTATTGTCCGGCGGTTAGTCCTAGACTTCGCACATTGTGATTTTGCGGACTGTTGATGAACACATCTCGCTACAAAACAACTTGGAATCGTCACCAACTCTCATTTTAGGTGCTGCTATGGCAAAGTCAGAGTCAATTGAAAAACAACTGAGTCTATGGAAAGTTGTCGAGGACGACAGCGATGAAGTTGAAAACCGCCTTTTCACAGCGTTTGCTAAGCTTCCCAAAAATCTTAAAACGATTGCACTCGCCGTTTTTGATATCAACGAAAAGGGGCTATCGAATGATGATGATGACGACGACGAAGATGACGATGACCTCAGCGACCAGAAGCGAGAAGCGGCTCAGAAGAAAAAGCAAGAGCTTCATGCACAGTTTGATAAATTGTCGACCGGTGACCGCAAGAAGATTTTGAGTTGTGTGGCCCCGCCCATTGCGGACCATTTGGAGGGGGCGTGGCAACTGCTCAAGTCCGTTCCGTATGTGATAAGCTACACTCGCAAGGCCTTTCGTGCCCCCAATCACCCCGAAGTCACCTTAGAGGGGCGTGTTCAATGGTTGAAGGAATTTGCCAGCGCTATCGAGGACTACCAGCTCAATGTGATAAGCCTTTCGTGGCTTGCTCAATGGGCTCAGCATGCGTTTTCTTATAATGCAGATTGTGTTGTGCCAATTCTGATCTCGGCGATGAACAAGGGAGGCAAAGAGGGTGACGAAGTATTCGATATTCTATACAAGACGGTCACTCGCGAGCATCCGATCGGCGTGATGGGACCGCATGTGATCCAATCCTTGCTCGGTTCGAATCGCGAGGCGGGGTGGGAAATCATGGAAAAGACATTGTTGGCAGCGCAGCGCCAAGAAGGTCTGCGGCAATCGATTCTACAGAACGCCGACCTCGCGCATCCACAGGCCTTTCAACGTATGCTGAGGCTGATCCTCGATAAGGACCTCATTCGCTTTAGCAGTGTGGCAAGAAGCATCAATGGTTGGCTCGGCCTGCTTTGGGATTCCGTAAGTGCGAAAATTCTGACGGAAAACGTCGAAGCTATTCTTGGTTTCTTGGGCTCGGCTAGCGAACGAAAAAAGGGATTGGCGAGCAGCCATGCCGAGACAGTGTATCGAGCTCTCTGGGCGTATGCTTACGAAGATGCGCCAGCAACCATTCCTCTGGCGAGTAAACTCCTAAAGCACACATCGGATGAAATTCGTTTTGTCGCCGCTTGGGTTCTGCTGTTGATCGGACTCAAGCAGTCGAGTCAAGCTAGACAAACGGTCATCGAGGACACAAACTTACAAATTGCGATGCTGGCCGCAGTTGGGACCGATGGTCTAGACATCAACTCGGAATTGGACGGGAACATCAACTCGGAGGAGGATGACAACTCCGTATCGAGCAAGGACGCATTCGAGAAGATCGAACGCCTTTACGCGCGCCTACCTGAAAAACCGATCCAACTCAAAGCCATTGTCTGGCCTTGGACGGAACGCAAAATTGAGCGGTCGATGGTCACCAACTTTCTTCTGCAGGAGCTTGGTGATCGCCCCCCAACGCGAATGCTCCCGTATCTGAAGTCGCTCAATGGATGGGAACAACGCAGCGTTATCCGGTTGCTGGCCGGACAAAAGAAATGGGACAAACTGACTCGGTCAACTCTTTTCGAACTTGCCGGTCATGCCTCCGCGGACGTTCGGGAGTCTGCATTCGAAGCGCTAGAAAAACAAACCTTAGATGTCAGCGAATGCGAGTTGCTGGAGGGGTACCTGACACGCCAAGCAGCGGATCTTCGAAAGGGCGTGATTCAATTGATCATGAAGTCCAAGGATGCGCAAGCCCTAAGTAGCTCGCAGCGTTTGCTTTCTAAAGGTGACCGCCATCAACGCTTTGCTGGGTTAGAGCTTTTGCGGCAATTGTCAGAAGCCAATCGTCTTCGCAAAGACTGCCAAGAACAAGCCGCCGCGTATCGCACCGCCCACAAGAAGCTTAGCAGCGAAGAGGAAACGCAACTTACAGCCATCGCCGATTCCGATCGCGAAGTCCTTAGCTTGGACAACGCTTTAGGCTTGATGAATCCGAACGGGCGCAGCAAAGTCGTTGCCCCTCAAAAGAAGAAAGTTCTAGCGATCACCAAAGCGGCAATCGCATGCATTAAGTCGCTCGATGATCTAGTGCATCAGCATCGAACCACAACGATTCGAACGAAATCGTATCGGGGATTCGAAGACCAATTGCTTGGGGAAATGAGCTCTTACGACTTTCCGACGCTGAACTTGACTAAGCCTATCGAGCCGCAACGCAAGAAATTTCCGCTTATTGAGATATGGGAGCAATGGAATAAAAAACGACCAGCAAGCCTCATGGACAAAGACGGCCTTGAGCTTGTTCGTGCCTTGTTTGCGGTCGATCTTTTCGACGACTACTCTTTTGACGATGTGAAAAAGTTTGCCAAAAAATCAGACCGAAAAGGGATCGCGGTCGCGGTTTTGGGCGACATCGACGTGCCCAAGCTTCGGTATCTATCGACTCTGTGCGCCCTTTTTGACTGGCTGGTTTTTACGGAAATTCAAAAGGGCTGTACCGACTTCCTTTTGGATTGTGCGGAAAACACATTTGCCCACGTGCCAGACGACATGATGAAGGAACTGACCGTCAAAGAAAAGAAGCCGAAGAAGCGATATTCGTGGGACGATGACGATTCCGACTGGCGAAATGAAGAAGTTTTCAAAGTGTGGCCGGAGTTTCTCGATCGATTCCTCAATCGAACGAACATCAAACTTTCGCCCGCACAAACCAAACGCATTTGGGAGTTGAAGCGTTTTCATGACGAACCTATCGCTGGTGCACCTCGTGAACGTATTCCTTTTTTCCAGATCGCGGAGGCTTATCAAAACAAACTAGCGACCTTCGATGATATCGTCGATAGCTTGCTTGGCCCAAATCGTGGTCGCTATTCTGAGTTTGGAGAACTTGGCGCTCTATCAACGCGGCAACTATCCAAAGAAGCGCAAGCGATCGTTGACAAGACAAAGGGACTTCCTGAGTTGCTGGACAAGATTCGAGCTACGTTGCTCGATATTGAATTGGCTCGGGGCGAGGGAACGACTATTGCAACCAAGCCAGCGATGGCTCTCAGCAGTCT
>CANHVO010000200.1 GCA_947463915.1 Planctomycetaceae bacterium | reverse complement strand
TGTTTTCAAGACCGGTGCAATAAACCGCTCTGCCACCCATCCGAGCATGATAGATTCTAAGTCAAACAACCATTCCAAGTCTACCCGAAAACAAAACCCGAAATCTCCTCTGAGCCAGAAGTCAGCGCAACCAGTTATTTGTGTTATATTGTGCACCCTAAATCTTCAACGATCAGTCTACACAACGCCACTAGGAGATGAACTCTTGACCGGCCAGACAAAATCTTACTGCTCACACCTGGATGGTTACTCAGTAGTCACCATTCCCAAGGAGTTATGCAAAGCGTCTATCGCTGAAATTCGCGAGACAGGCGAAAAAGTCGTAAGTGAACTTGCCAATCAAAAAACTCCCCATTGCCTAGTTGACCTAACTGCTTTGGATTACATGGGCAGTTCGATGGTTGCTTCCATCGTTCGAATATGGAAAGCAATCGAGGCGAATCAAGGTCGTATGGTGGTCGCGGTATCTAGCATGGGAGTGCGCGAAGTACTACGCGTTACTGGGCTCAGCCGAGTATGGACGATTACGACCAGTTACGATTCAGCTCTACACGAATTAGGATTTTCGTCCCAAGCAAAGATCGTAAAAAGAGAGCTTCGGTTACTGGCCTTTGTCGGACCCGCAACTTTGTTGGTTGGTGGAATTGCGGTCGCGCTCAGCCGAATCCAAAGCCTTGCAGCGCTGTCGCAAACTCCCTACTGGATTGCTTACTCGCTGATTACCGTTGCGGTTATTACATCCGGCATTTCCATTTTCAGAGAACATTCCTGGCGGAGATGGCTGTCTGTATTTGTTTTTCTTATAGCTGCAACAGTGCTCGGCTGGCTGATTTGGACAGATTTGCCACCCGATTGGTCTAGCAGGTGGGGCGCAACCCGTTGGGAGAAAAGTGAGGTGGTCGGTTCGGATGGTGAACAAGGTGAAAGCGATGAATCTAGCGAGGCCTCCAGCGATCTGATGCAAGACACCGGTGGTCGCAAATCCAAGGAACCTTCCAATACAAAACCAGATGGGGTCACAGCACCTTCCGGGGCACCAACACCTCCTACAGTAAATGCTACTGATGCCTCGACTTCTGCAGGTGGTGCAGTTGAATCGAAGCCATCGGAGCCAACAACGGAAAGCTCACCTGAAAACAGCTCCAGCAATCAGCAAACCTCTCCACCGACCACTTCAGATGCAAGCCCTGAGAAGAAAGGTGTCCTTGCAACTGAGCCACAGCCTGAAGGATTGAAACCATGAGCGATCAACCCGAATTCATTGCCAATAATGGACTAAGTGATACCGAAATGGCAAACCAGAAGTTCCATGCAACAGCGCACGCTGGACTGAGGGACGAACTCAATGAATTGCTTGACGTTGTAGGACCGGGGCAATTGGGCGAAGTCGTATTGGACCGAGCGTTCTCGCTCAATGCGACCGATTTGCATTTCGAGCCGACTGGCAACGGACTCCGGATAAGAATGCGAGTTGATGGCCTCTTGCATGATTTAGCAAAATTGCCGATTTCGGTTGCAGCACCGCTCATCTCGAGATTTAAGGTAATGGCCGGCATGGACATCGCAGAACGGCGGCTAGCCCAGGATGGGCATTTGTCCTACGTATCGCGGAATATCGCTCGCGATGTTCGCTTGGGTAGTGGTCCGACAGTCTATGGTGAACGGATCATTCTGCGACTTCAGCCTGACCCTCGTCAGTTTCATGGATTGAATGACTTGGGAATGGACGAACGTGACACCTCTGCGTTGAGACGTTGCTTGGCTTCGCCCTACGGCTTGATTTTGGTTGTCGGTCCAGTTGGGTCAGGTAAATCAACTTCGGTTTATTCGTTCTTGCGAGAATTGAATAACCCTCACCATAGCATCGTAAGCATTGAGGACCCTGTTGAGCGACGTGTGGAGGATGTATGCCAGGTTCAAGTCGAACCGAAGATCGGATTCGAATTCGCCCAAGCGCTTCGCTGCGTCCTTCGGCAAGACCCGGATATTATGATGGTCGGTGAAATCCGCGATGCAGAGACGGCGCAAATTGCCTGCCAATCGGCACTGACTGGTGTACTGGTACTCAGCACTTTGCATGCTAGTACTTCTGTAGCTGCCATTGATGTTCTCAAGAATTTTGACGTTCCTTCACCTATCTTGGCGAACAGCTTGCGCGGTGTTGTCTCCCAACGGTTGGTTCTGCAGGTTTGTCCCAAGCATCGCCAGGAATACCAACCCAACGAGGCTGACTGCCGAATACTGAATATTGCCCCTGATGATGCACATCAGTATACGTTGGTACGTGGGATACCTCACGACGACAACTTCCACTCCGGTTACTTCGGACGTGTGGGAATATATGAAGTAATGGAAGTTAATCGTGAGCTCCAAAACGGCATACTCAGGAAAGCCCAGGCAAGTGAACTGTCGGAAATCGCCGTGAAATTAGGGATGGCTACCTTAACCGACGCCGTCCGCAAAAAAGTACTTGAAAAGGTTACTACGATGGATCAGTTTCATGCCACGGCTCTCAGTCTGCAGGATTGAGTGTCTTCGCAAATGATCGTCGATTCTGTCAACTAATCAACACATTTGCGAGCCACAAAAGGGCACAAAGCACACAAAAGCAATATTCCTTTTTTGTGATCTTTGTGAACTTTCGTGGCTAGGATCCAGGCTGTGAGCAGTAAGAGTATGCTGCTGGATCATGCCAAAAAGCCGCCGGGCGATAGGCTCGAGTTTCGTTAACGCTTCGCGTTTTGATTGCAACCGGGGCTAGCGCCCAACGGCTAATGCTTTCGACTCGCGAAGGCAAACGGCCGTGATCCCGATCACTCGGATTCTTACTGGAACAGCCGAGTGCTGAAGTACCTTTCAGCGCGATCGCATAATATGGTGACGACTACTGCGTCCTTCGGAAGTTCTTGCGCCTGTCGTAGGGCTGCTGCCGTATTCGCTCCGGACGATGACCCAACCAACAAACCAAATTCCCGGTTTAAACGCAGGGTCATCTCGATCGCTTCCGGGCTGCTGACTTTGCAGGTACTATCAATTTCCACACCTCGAAGGAGCGGGGGGACAAAACCTCCCGCAATCCCCTCAATCCAATGACAGCAGGCTTCCTCCCCTGCGAGCAACGCCGATTCCGACGGCTCCATCGCCACGATCTGGGTCTCCTTCCTGGCTGCTTTCAATGACTTGCTACAGCCAGCCAGCGTACCTCCAGTGCCGTAGCCTGTGACGAAGACATCGATCGGACCCGGTACGGCCTTCAAAATCTCTGGTCCCGTTTCGTGCGCGTGATCCATTGCGTTGAGCTGGTTCTCAAATTGGCACGGCAGAAAATAATTGCTGTCGTTTGCCGCCATTTGACGAGTCATTTCGATCCCTGCAAGATAACCAGGTTCGTCAAACAAGATCAGTTCGGCACCGAAGTGGCGAATGATCATCCGACGTTCGCCACTCGCACGCTTGGACATCACAATGGCGACCTTGTAGCCTCGGGCAGCTCCGACCATTGCAAACGCGATACCCGTGTTGCCGCTGGTGCATTCCAAAATGGTCGAATCTGGATGCAGCAACCCGCGTTGTTCCGCATCCAAGACGATGGTTCTTGCCAACCGATCCTTTATGCTACCGCTAGGATTTAGAAACTCGCACTTTGCCCAAACCGTACGCTGTTCCGCTTCGAAGTACAAGGGTACCAGCGGCGTGTTGCCAATCAGGTTCAGGAGGGCGTCGCCTCGTCTCATCGTTGGTCGGTCCGTCATTAATGGCTCAACAAATGTTCTTTGAAAAAATCGGTCATCATCTGATATTGGTGATACGACTGATCGGGATCGACTACCCCGTGACGATTGTTAGGATAAACCATCAAGTCGAACTTCTTGTTGGCTTTTTGCAAGGCATGCACCAGCTGCATGGTGTTGGCCATGTGCACGTTGTCGTCGATCTCTCCGTGTATCAACATCAACCGACCGTGCAAATTCTTGGCTGCATTGACCACCGAACTGGCCTTGTAGCCTTCCGGGTTCGACTGCGGCGTGTCCATGTACCGCTCCGTATAAACCGAATCATAATTGTTCCAGTCCGTTACGGGCGCGCCAGCAACTCCTGCCCGAAACGAAGTGCTATGCGTCATGGCATACGCCGTGAAGTAGCCGCCATAGCTCCAGCCCCACAGACCAATCCTATCGGCATCGACCCACGCTTGCTGCTTGAGCCATTGCACCGCATCCTCCAAGTCGCGCAACTCTGTCGTTGCCAAATCCTTGTAAATCTTCCATGTATCGGCGTTCCCTCGACCAAGGGCAGATCGGTTGTCGCAAAACAGCACGCAGATACCCTGTTCGGCCATGTAGCGATGCCAAAGCTCACTTCGGTGCATCCATGTGTTTTCTACCGTCTGAGCTCCTGGCCCGCCATAGACATGAATCAAAACAGGCAATTTGCTCTTTTCTGTACGTTTTGCAAAATCCGAAGGTTTATAAAACATCGATTGCATCCCGAAACCATCTCTCGCAGTAATCTCGAAAAGTTCTGCATTGCTCGTCTTCAGGTAGTCAACGCGATCGCTTCGGAAGCTACCGACAAAGCGGTGCTTGACTCCATCGTGTCTTCGCAACCAAAGCTGGCTTGGGGTTTTGGCATCGCTATAGTTATCGAAATAGAAACCTCCTTGCGGATGGACGCTGATTTTGTGCGAACCAGTCGTCTCTCCTAATGGTTCAAGCTTGCCGTTGGTAAGGTCCACTCGAACCACATCGGTATTGACTGGCGATGACTGATGTGCCAGAAGAATCGCGTGCTTGCCGTCCGGCGAGACCCAATCAATGGATTTGACGTCTAAGTTCCCCTGAGTGATCGTATTCCATTTCCCATCCGGGCCAATGCGATAAACATGGCGTCGACCGCCCATGGAATCGCTGAGCCATAAGAATCCGCCGTCTGGCAACCAATGCGGTTCCTCGATGACGTCTACCCAAGCCGGTGATGTCTCCTGCACCCATCTTTTTGACTTCTTTGTGTTCGGATCAAAGGTACATACATCCAACTTGGTCTGAATACGATTCTGGATTTGAAACACAAGCTCACTGCTAGGCGATGGGCGCCATCCAACTCGAACCACCAAACGGTCGTCAACCGGATAGTCGGTGAGTGGTACTTCCTGCGATTTCCCTGTAGCGACGTTCACCACGTGGAGAGATACCGTCGGATTGGGTTGCCCACTCTTGGGATAGCGAGTTTCCTCGAGGGTCTGAGCAAACGAAAGCGAATTGTCGATCTGAAATCTTGGGACTGGAGTTTCGTCCAGGCGCAGATAAGCGATCATCGATCCATCTGGACTCCACCAATATCCCTTGAACTTCCCTCGACCATAAATTTCTTCTTGATAGACCCAGTCTAGTTTACCGTTGAGCACTTCCGCGTCCTTGTCGTCCGTTAGCTTTCGAACCTCGGTACTCTCGCAGTCCGCAACCCAAAGGTTATTCTTGTGGATGTAGGCAACGTGTCGACCTGTCGGGCTCAATTCCGCCAACTCTTTGGATTGATCGGGCGAATGGGTGATCTGACGAACGGTGTCCCGTGAAGAGCCAACACCTGTGTTCGTACCAGCTTGAAATACATAGATATCCCCTTTGTGTTCAATGAGTGCGTTTTCGAATTTGGAATCAAAGTACTCCAAACGTCGACCAACACTGCTAGCTTGCGACTCGCTGAACGCTTCCAGTTTTCCGAGCGCCTCGGTCAAGCGAGCCGGACGATCGAACGGTTGCATCGCACCAGTTTGGCAATCGACGGAATGCCATCGGCCATTGTGTTGGATCAGATAGGACTCTTGGTTCGGAAGCCACTTGGGAGGCTCGCTCGGTGGTGTGATCAAGGCCACCTTTTTGTTCGGATCATATATCTTCTCGATGGAAAGTTCCTCGTTCGAAATCCCTGTTACAGGATTCTCCTGCATGCCTAGCGGCTTCGATGGTGCTGGAGTGAACTCCATACCGTCGAGACGTAGCACTGGGTAAACGGCCTCAACCTGAAGCATCGGATCGAAGAAATTCCAAGCGGCGAGCGAGTCATCGGAGTGCGGTTCGAGCAAATAGGTAGCCAAAACGCCCAGTGGTTGTCGCGTCGAGATCAGCCAGCCAGACTCGGGTTTCCATGAGATCGTTTCCGCAGCGACCGAGACTTTTCGCATCACGTGTTTTTGAAATTCAGGTTGGTCTGCCTTGCTGGCGATTCGATACTGCGAAACCGTGGTTGGCTTGAATTTTGCGGCACCATCGGAATCCAGCCATGTCATTTGAACGCCATGCATGCGGAGTCGGCTAATTGCCCAAGCATTGTTGGCTGGAACGAAGTAGCATTCAGGTGCATCTACCGACAATGTCGCCGCCCCCACATTGATCAACTGCACCTCAAAGTCTGTTGGGGCTAGTTCCGATTTGCGTTTGCGGTCCCTTGGGGAAGGAAACGGAGGCTTTTTGGGGAGTCTCACACTATTCTCATGACCGTCATCCACTTCGACTGCCCCTCCACTTGTCCCAGGTGCCTTCTCATCTGATTTTTTGGCCCAAGAATAGCCCTTGGCAATGACTGGGGCTTCCTCGGCAATAATTTTTGCTTGGAGTGGTACCGACTTGGGTGGTGTTTTATTCTCGGTATTGAGAAGTGGCTGAAGCTGTTTTGCGTTTTCCGTAAGTTGTTTAAGGCAGCCTTCAATGAAAAGGTAGCTGCCATCGATTCGCCGTTGGTAGCTGGCATAGGAATACGACTCGACCAAGATCCCAATCTTGCCTCGAAGCCCCATGTACTCGGTGCTGTATCGAGGTTCATGGCCGAAGGATTCCCAACGTTTTTGATCGTTGCTGAAATTGCCGTAGTAAAAAATAGGGAACCCTTGCTGTCCCATATCCTTGGTGATTTGAGGCAGCATTTCTTTTCGCAGCCATCGATCCAACTTTTGATTGGCGGCCGGGTTGTGCGGCACATCGTAGGTCAAATCGTATTGGTGAAGTGATCCATTCGTCGTGTGGGCATCGATCAATACATCGGCGTCCCAACTGTCGAGCATTCGCACCAACGCTCGCACCTCAGGTGAATCGAGTTTTACAAAGTCACGATTGAGGTCGAGGCCGACCGCATTCTCACGGATCCCCATCCCGCGATCAGGGCCTTCTTGCCCGGGACGATGTAATGTGCCCACCCGTTCGTTGCCATCCGCATTGAAGTTAGGGACGAAGACCAGGACTGCTTGTTCGAGATGTTTTGGCGAAGCATCGGACAAGATGTCTCGCATCAAAGCGAGGAGGGCTTCTTTGCCATCGTTTTCTCCGCTGTGGATGCCTCCGAGGAGGACGATTACTAGACGATCATCGCCCGGCGCGAGTGGCAAGCTGATGTTTGGCTCCTTGGCCATGATTAACGCTTGAACGGGCCTTCCCTCTGTCGTTTGGCCGATTTGCATTTGCGAGGCCAATGGGCTGGCCGCGTCGATTTTTCTCAGGAAGTCCAATACTTCTATTTCGTTGGCGCTGGCTAGGTAGTTGGAGCTCTCAGCGACCGTTTGAATCGACTTGAGACTATCGACTGGCGTCGGTTTTGGTTGATTGGAAGTCGAGTTTTCCTGAGCGGAGCCAAACTGTCCCCAAGTCAAACTGAAACCGGTGAGGACTACTGCAACAATCAAACTTCGAGAGCGCTGTATGGACACGAGTCGCTTGGCATGCATTTGGGGACAATTCCAATTTTGGGTACGCAAGAAGGATCTAGGTTTTCGGCTTGGCCGTCCAAGATAGTCTAGCCGATTCCCAAAGTGATAGTACCCTTCAGCAAAGTTCAGTAATGCAACTGGAGCTAGGAAATCCTAAGCCTACGCAATCGTCGCGGAGCGACGAGCGACAATGTCGCCCTTCGCTCCGCGAAGGTAGCGTGCGGATGCTTCTGCAGCCGTGCAAGGTCACTCTCGGCAAGAGTGACCCACGGTGGGGCACACGGTGGGGCACACCTGCCGAGTGTGCCCTTGGAATTGAAAGAAACGTGTTACCTTTATTTCGAAACGTGTGACCTTTTATTTCACGGAGGCTTCGCCATCTCCCTTTCCTGCAGCTTGCCTTAGGAATACGCTGGCCGAGTTCTCAAAGTTCAAATTGGCAGGTTCGCTACCGATCTTGTACCCTGGCATGACCAAAATGTTGTAAGGAACCTCGGCCGTCGCATCGAATCCTGTTTGTTTGCTGCTCTTATTGTTTTCTATTGCGAGCAGTTTGACATTCTTCACCCTCACTTGGGAGTTCTTATTGTAGAATCCGAAGGAAAGATGTTCGGCATCGGCAGGTACCGTCATTTGAACTTTCAAGCTTCGGAAAGGTGCATCTTCCGGAATCAATGTCTTTCTATCGTGCCTGGCCATCTCGAACGATTCGCTAAAAGCGGACGTTCCGTTGGCTGCCGAAGTTCTTGCATCGAGAACGCGATGGCCTGTGAAGGATGAGTCTTGTTGACGCGGAGTTCGCCCTGCAAGATTCGCCTTGGCGGTTATCTCTTTTTTGCTCGCCCAGATGAAAGCTCCAGCCCGATTTGCCTCGTCCTCTTTGCACTGTATGTCGAGTTCCAGTTCAATGGTCTTTCCTCGATAGACAGCCGCATCTAGTGTTTGCCCAACGAGCGAAGGGAAAGAAACCACCATGTCACTAGCGTTACTTGAGATGGTTCCATTCGCTTCCGCGGTGAGGTAGCTGTTGACGTCGATCCAGCCGAGTATCTTGCTATTGGCTTTAAATAGTTCTTGAGAAACCGAAGGGACAAAGATATCGAATTGGGCACGCACTTCTGCTCCATTCTCGACAATCTCAAGCGTATCCAGGATCGACCGCGCGGCTTGCATCTCAGGGCCGGTTGTTTCAGTCGAAACACTAGCCAATGCAACTTTGCCCAATTCCACAAACGTACGAATCTGATTCGCCAACCGCTTGGCCGCACGCGCATCTTTGGTGGACGCGCGAATACTGCATGCCGGGCTTTTGCATCCATCCGCAAAGAAACCAATTTGTTCGATATCTTTGATTATCGCTACAGTGGGTTTCCACCCAAAAACCTGGAACTGTTCTTTGGTTGGTGCTCCCTTAAAAAAGGACTCTATTTTGCTAGGCCATGTTTCGCAGTCGCTAAAGACGATACCGAATGCTGCATTCTGATAGTCTTCGCGAAAACTTTCCGGGATCGACTCGAGGGCAAAGCGTTGACCACGAATATATTGCTTTGCTTCTTCCAGAGTGCCTAGAAAGTAACCCCATTCATCATCGATCAACCATTTTTCGGGGGTGTCTTCGGTCAACGAGTTGGTGACGCCCGATATGGTTCTACCATCGAAAGTCTCCGTCTTTGCCACTCGAAATTGACGATTGGCAAATTCGAATGGAAGGTGAAAGAACCGTGTTAGCTGACCTGGAGTCGCGTACTCTGCTTCTCGAAAACTAAGTCCAAAACTGGAACGACCATGTTCGCGGCTTTCATCGGCCCAACTGATGATGTTGTGTCCCTCTCCGTATACAGTGGCTTTGTCGGGAAATGGCTGGCCGAGCATCGAGATCGAAAAGTAGTCGTTAATCCAGGCGACTTCAGGGCCAAACTCGCCGGAACGAAATCGCCCTGGTCGGTATATCGTGGCTCCCTTGAAATCCAGAGGAGGATAGGCCGCGAGGAACTCTTTGGAGAGCGGCTTTGGTTTCGATGCATCAGCTGCTTCCCTTTCCTGTGGCGATTCGCTCACAGGCTTTTCAACGATGGGTTCCTGGGTTGTGCCACGCAGTCCCGCTAGTGGGATTGCTGCACAAGCGATTGCGGCGACGGCCCATATGGACCAGCGCGATCGAGTTTGAATGGGCCTTAAGCTTCCTTGCTTCAACATAATAATCCTCTTGGTTACACAGATTTGTCCTGCAGACAGCATCGAACCGAACCTCGCACTCGAAGCTCCAGGACTACGCTGACTACGTAAAGCTAAACTCGCCAAAGCTCGTCCGTAAGCTTTGGCATTTCCAACTTTTCCAGCAGCAAGTTGGTCTGCTGCGAGCTCTTGCTCAAAACGCAAACGATGGATCAGAGCATGAACCATCGGATGAAAAAACAACAGATTCTGGGTCCAACTGCTGATGATCACCCAAACGAAATCGTGACGAATGGCATGCGCTAGTTCGTGCGCAATAACCGCCGTGCGCTCTTCCGGTGACCAAGTTCGCCAATCGCAATGAAGCAGCACCGTCACACGCCGCCAACCGACGGTTGCTCCAATCGGAACCAAGCTGGATTCGCGGACTGCAATTGTTCGCTTGAGCCCAAAACCTTTGGCTAGAACCGAAACGGAATTCAATAGCTCTTGGTCAACGACTGGACCACTGCACTGAAGTATCTTTCTCATGTAGAGCCAGCTGAAGCACCAAAGGAGAGACATCGCAACTAGACCTATTGCGAAGAACAGCAAGACGCTAACATTGCGAGCCGTAGCGATTGGTCTTTGCCAAACTTCCGCCTCGCGAACGTTATGATCAACTCTTTGAAGGTATTGAGAGAAAAATTGCTGGAGTCTTTCGAATCCGCTTGCCCCTGTGGATGAATAGGCAACGTTGGCTCCTGTTTCAACGTCAAGTTTCGTACTGAGTTCAACTTCATCTGATGAACGTATCGGCGACTCTCGGCGATCAAGCACTTCGTCCACCAAAACGGCTTTTGGCTCTGAATGCATGATTTGCTGACTGGCCCAACTCCACTGGCAACCAGGCACAATCACAATCGCGGCTAACACCAACGACGCGACACAGGCCCCTGCAAGCATCGCAGTCACAAACTGCGGTCGGCGCCCCCGCAGTATCCAAGCAGCCGCAAGCGAGAACGAGCACAGGATTGTTATCTGCAGAAAGGCCCAAGCGATTGAAACAGCGGTGATATTCATGATTCGGTTCCTTCCTCGTCACGCAGTAACTCCTCCAAAAGTTTTAGCTTTTGCTTCGACAGCTTTTTATTGCCGATCACGTTCAGCAATAACTGTTCCCGGGACCCTTGAAAAACCCGATGAACCAACTCCGAAACGAGATGTCGTGACACTTCCTGAAACGACTTTGCGGGCATAAACTGGAAAGGGCGTGCTTCCCCAATTCGCTCTAAAAAGCCCTTTTCCCAAAGGATTTTGCAAAGCGTGGCAACCGTCGTATAAGTCAGATGGCGACCTCGATTCTCTAACTCGTCTCGCGCGTCTTGAGCGGACTGCTGTCCCTTGGCCCAAAAGACATGCATGACTTCTAGTTCGCGTTCCGTCAACGCCTCAGCAGGCGGCCTATTCATCGCAACTCCCTCCTTGTTGGAATTGTTGAGGTCGCATCAGGCAGATGCGACCCACGGTTAAATTGTTGAGGTCGCATCAGGCAGATGCGACCCACGGTGGGTCACTTTTGCCGAAAGTGACTGCAATCCTCAATCCTCGCCCATTGTTTGCTTAACCAAATTGGCATAACCAAATATAGCGAAGAGCATGCAGGACAAGCAATAGAGGAATGGAAATTTGCATTTCGGGAGTAGGTTCCTGCCGAGCCATGTCAAAGCACGAGGCGCAAGCTAGTGAATCAATCACCTAACACCGGCCAACGCGGCGAAGCATTTTGTAGCGAAACTCGTCAAGTGTTTCGGTCGTTATGGCGATGAAGCCGAAAGTCTTGACGACTTTCGCTCCACAAAAATTTGTTATTGGCAGCGGAAAATCTTTCACGGCCTAAGGCTCCGCCGCATTGCGATCACTAGCTTGCGCGTCGTGCAAGATGTATTGGCTCGCCTTACACAGATGGCGACGGAGCTTGCTCTGAATCCTTCGCAGCAACAATCGCGTCGGCCGACTTAAGCGTCATAAAGGCGATGACAATCGCTACCGCCAAGCAACCAGCCGCCACCAGAAAGGGCATGCCTGGCAGATTGAGCGGCGTGCTCGGATTCACACTGTACGCATAGATACTCGGAAAGAGCAACGGACCCACCATCCCTGCGATCCCTGTCAAGCTGCCATTGGCCCCTTGCAATTGCCCTTGAACGGTTGGCCCAAGCCGGCGGCTCATCAGCCCCTGGACCGCGGGTGTGAAAAACGCCATCAAGGAAAAGACTGGAGTGGCTGCCCAAAATTTCCACGAGGAATCCGCAAGTCCATACATTGCATAACCTAAAACTCCGCAAGACAAGCCAGCAAAGAGCAACGCTCGTTCACCAAACCGTTTCAATGCCGGTCGAACCAATCCACCCTGAACGATGATGTTGAGAATGCCGACAGTTAGCAATGCATAACTGACGTCGAGCGGTACCCAATCGTAACGATACTGAGTGTAAAGAACAAAAACGGTATTGAGCACTTGATGTGCAAGCTGATATAGGAAATAGACCATTGCTAAACCCAATAATCCAGGATGCGATCGAAGCAACTGCAACGAACCCACGGGATTTGCTCTCTTCCAAGAAAAGGTCTTTCTGTTTTCAAGTGCCAAAGATTCTGGTAACACGAAATAGCCATATAGCGCATTGACGAGCGTC
>CANHVO010000199.1 GCA_947463915.1 Planctomycetaceae bacterium | reverse complement strand
TCAACTTCAGCTGAGTAAATGAGTCCGCCATGGAGAACTGGTTCATTGGGCATGAAGGCGGTTTTTACTCCGGATAGCAAGTCGAACGCGCGCGTTCCTTTTTCGCGAGTGTGGAGAAAGAAGAACTTCTCATTGGCCGCAACGAACGAGCCGCCCGTCCCTTTGCCGCCTGCGTTGAGTTCGAAATAGCGTTGGGTACCGGTCTCGCGATCGAGGACCGCCGGGACGGACCGTCCGCCAGGCACAATGAGCATCTTGTCGGTGGCGACCATGGCACCTTGTGGGGCAACGCCAGCAAACGAAGGCGCGCTGTGAGGCTGTTTGATGTACTGTGAACCGGTATTGTCGTTCAGCCAAACAATCTTTCCTGTTTCGGCATCGAGAGCATAGATGAACGTCCCCATGAACGGCCAGATGCTGGCTGCGAAATAGACTCGGCCGTCTCGAAGAACTGGCCCGCCTCGAGCGGGCCAAGCCGAAATCAATCTCCGGTTGCCAATGACATGCTGTGAATTCGGCGCGCCGCTAAACTTCCATAGGAGCTTGCCGTCTTCCGCATTAACGCAATAGAGGTACCCATCATCACTGCTAAAGTAAACACGATTTTGATGGCCGACCGGTGCAAACCGAACTGGTCCCTCAGCATAATAGGACCAGAGCTCCGCTCCCGTCTTTGCATCGAGGGCTAGTAATTTGTCACTGTCGTTGAAACCCACGAACATGCGTCCACCGAGCACAATTGGTTCAAAGGTTCGATCGTAAGTCATTAAATCCAGATTGAGTGGATCGTCCCAAGCCTGTTGCCGTTGCGGATAGTCAACACGCCAAAGCAACGCCAATTGATCGGGCACGTTTGCTGGCGAGGCTGCACTGCGACCAGCGTCGTATCGCCACATAGGCCAGTCTTGGTTGTTCGGTGCTTCCGTCCCGAAGGAGTTTAGGGAAACCGAGGCGAGCGCGAGCAAAAACAAAACGCGCGTCGCAATAGAAGGAATGGCAGAGATCATGTAGGTGTGTTGCCATCTGGCGAGCGGCGGGAGAGAACATACCACGATTCGTAGCTAGATTCGCCAGAATTCAGTACATTCTGAATTCTGGCGAATCCAGCTACGGTAGTTTTCCGCCTGCCGCTCGCCTAAGTGGGGTGGTTGGGAGCGTGTCTTTAGGGGGTAGGAACACGCGCCCCATGATAGGCGGAGCCAGCTACCTCGGCCACATGCCCTGAAGTCCCTCCGTCAAGAATTAACGAATGTTTACTTGGGATTCCGCACCAAGTTGTTCGCTGGGGGCGTTTCAAACAGAGTAGAGCGATTGTCTCAATCGCTCAGATTACGAATAAAAGAGCAGGGTAGCGCGAGCCTGCTGCTTTTGGCGAGTCTACAAAAAGAGAGGAATCTAGATTCCTAGAGCGATGCGTTTGAGGCCTGAGAAGAATCGCCCATCCCGGTCGTAAACCGTGGCGAGAATTTTTCTTGCTTCCGAGCGCACTCAATGCATGTCACTGCATAGGGAACTGCCTGAAGTCGAGCCAATGGAATCTGCTTGTCGCATTGTTCGCAGTCGCCATAGTGTCCTTCGCGGAGACGGTTCAAGGCGTCTTCGATTTGCGATAATTCGCGGCTTTCAACTTCAACTAGCTGGCTGCTGATTTCGTCCTGAGCCGTGTCCATCGCCGCGTCGATCACGTCGCCACCCTCTTGGGAGAGGGATTGGAGCATGCTCAAATCGCCATCCAGCGCTTTTTTCAAGGCTTCACGGCGAACTAGCAGAACATCCCGCAATTTGTTCAAGGCTTCTTTTCGTGACATGTTGTTTCTCCGCGAAAATTGTGGTCCCCCACCTGACGAAGGGTATCGGGTGCGATGAACTATAGTACGTGTTCTAGATGAAAGTGTTCGTTAATTAATGGTTCTCAATCGTTTTTTGCCGTCGGAAACCCGTGTGCTTCACACTTTTAAAGCGTAATCTTTTGCCAGCAAAGGATTTGCAGCGTCACATCCTTTCTTGAACTTTCTTTGCAATTTTTTCTGAATTCGCTTGCATTTTTGTTCGCAACTTAAATGTCTAACCAGAAGACTCGCCAAAATCCTCCGCTTTTCTTTTTTTGACAAGAGTTTCGAGACGGGCAGTCGATACACACAATTGGTAGTCCGATTTCTCCTTTTTCCTTCAATCCCCAGTTGAGCAAATGCCCAATTTCGCTCCTTCCCAGCCAATGCAAAACAGAGCCGTCGGAATCGATTTGGCCATTGGGCAAATTGATTTGATTGGAGAATCTGGGGAAGTTGTCAAGAGTTGGAGGATAAGGAAGCCTAAATGCACGATCGGTTCTAGCTCGGATTGTAATGTCCAGCTCACCGCCGCTGAAGTTGCACCTCAGCACGCGACCCTCGTTTTCGGGAAGAGGCATACTTTGTTGCGTTCGGTCGGACCGACTCTCATTTCCAAGAGGCATGTCCGGGAGTGGCTAATCGATGAAGCTACTGAAATCGTCATTGCACAATACCGATTGGTCATTCATCCATCCAATTGTATTTCGGCAAACGTGGTGCACTCTGACAACTTGGTAGAACAAGCATCGAGACTCTGTAAGAACCAAACTCCTATCAATGTCTTGTCCTCAGCTCATTCGATCTCGCTGCCACTGCAAGAAAATCCGTCGCCGGTAGCTGTGACTGCAGCTGAGCCTTTCGCTGCAACCGCTGCGGCGCGGCTCGATACAATCGAAAAGCTTCTTGAGACCTTGAAGCTATCGCTTGATAAAATGCAAACTTCGATTGGATTGGAAGCCAAGAGCTCAAGCGAGTCCATCGTTCAGTCGGTGACGATGGAGATCGACGAATTCGGTAAGCGTTTGTTTACCGATCTCAATAAACAGCTTAGCAGCCAATCCGACGTTCAAGAGTCTTTGATTACAGGGATTGCCGATCAGTTCAGCGGCCGCTTTGGAGCAATCGATGAGCAGCTGAATCGATTCTACGAATCGAGCACGATCCAAACGAGCACTCTCAATGAACTGCTTGCTCAGGCGTCTGAAGAACAACAACAAATCGAAATTCGCTTCCAAGATTTGCTGGCTCATCGTAATGAATTGATGGACGCCGTTCAGATATTGCGGACGGAGATTTTGCTGGCGGGTAGTCCAGACAATAACTTGAATCTACCCACTCAAAGCAACGACACGTCAGTGGAAGTTGATTCAGGATTCACGCAAGACCAGCTGGCTGAAGCTCAGTCGGGGTTTGTTAATCCAGAATTTGCAGAATATCCTCAATATTTCGAGAACGCACCCGCTATTCAAGAATATGAGGGCACGCCAGAGAGCTCCCTCTACCTTTCGAATGCTCAGTCGCCAGTCCATTCCGTTTCGGACGAGCAGTTGGCTCATTCTTTGGAACTCGCACAAGTCCAGATACAAGAATTGAATTTGCAGCTTCGCAACTTGGAGATGGAGAGGGATGCTGCTGAGCAACGGATCGCATCCCTTTCCGAATCTTGGCAAATCAATCAAGAGCAACTGAACCAGCCCCTTGAATCGAATCTGTACCCAGAGACTGCGCTAGCCGCTGAACACTTGCCCGAAGAACCATCAAGAGCTAGGCAAGAGAGCGATTCTCTTCGGACCTTCGAGGCGATACCATCCGCGAATGAACCCCTTGGAAGGTCCGTTGACGAAGATTCTGTTGCGACCATTCAGGAAGCAGAAGTAGAAAAGCACGAAGCCCCCAAATTCCAAAGTCGTGAATTGCCCGCCTGGTACAAGCAGGACGAACCGGAGCAATTAACAGGCAATAAAGAGTTGGCGGAATCAACAGATTATTCATCGAATTATGCTCCTAGTCAGGAAAGCTCGTACTCGTTTTCGACACCTGATCTGAGCAGTTACTCCGACGCTGACTACCCATCGGATGGAAATGAACTGTCAGGTCGCGGATACGAGGACAACTCTTCGCTTGGCTTATCCTCTTCTTCGGGGGCCGATCAAGATGAATCGAATCACGGTGATGAAAACGCCAATCTCGAAGACCTAGATTCGATTTCCGACCGACTAAAACGGATGTTAGCTGACGCGGACCAACGCCGAGCCCCTGCCAATAGTCGCCCCAAAACTTCGCAGAGCTGGTCACAGAAATTCAACACTCCTTCCGCTGAAATCGCATCCGAAGAGGCTTCAGCGGACAGCAGGCCCGAAAGGCCTGAGTACCGTGAACCGCCGCAATACCTTGATGCTCGGCGATCGGAAGCCATAGATGAAGCCATTTCAGGCTCGTACGATCAAGCTGCTGAGCAACCGCAGAATGACTACTCTGCGATGGTTGGCCAGCGATCGGAAGCAATTCGTAGAAGTGACCAAGAGTTCGAGGATTCGCAAGCGACCTATCCGGATGAGCCAATTGTTGAAGACGATCGGCATTCCGTTTCAGGGAAGAAGTCGTCGGTAAGAGAGGAGCCTCAAGAGAGCGCTGAAGAGGAATCCATTGAAGACTACATGCAGAGGCTTTTGAATCGCGTCCGTGGCGAAGCAGAGAATAGCCCTGCAGCGACGCAGCCCAAAATACCGGCCACGGTAGCGCCGCCCAAAACCGTCCCAACGCCTCTCACGAAGCCGCGCTCCCGAGTTGCCGCATCCATGGGTTTGGAAATGGAGGAGACGCTTCCCCCTGTTGAAGAGCGACTGAGCGAAGAGCTTTTCGTGCCGCGTCAACAAGCCCCAGAGCAGCGAAATGATCTGGCGGCCCTCAGGGAGCTTGCCAATACCAATGCCCGACGCGCAATCACTCGCAGCGATATTCGTCGAACCAATTCAGCCTTCTTTATCAAGCTTGGTGTTACTGCTCTCGCGGTGTTCTCGGCGGTGGCTTTGTTTCTTTTCAACGGCTTTGCGTTGAACGCGCCGTTTGTTGGCATGGTATCTGCAATCGTCGTCGCTTTTCTCTGGGGATTCGATTGCGTCAATCACTTCAAACGTATGAAGAATGTTGGTCTAAATCAAGCCACACCCGCTGAAACCGCGGCGGGCCAGTCCATTCGGGTTGGAACATCACAGGATGTGTCCGGCTGGCGTCCAACTCCAGATTGAGCGGACTACTAGAATGACTACGTACTTATTCCTGCGGAACCACAAGTCGGTTTTCCCAATTGTCTCCGATGGCTAACATTGCTTGGCAAAGACGATAGAGATTCGTCGTTCTACGTCCAGCAGCAAATGGAGGTATCCGGACATGCGAATCCACCAGATCGCTTGCTTTTTTCCATGCGTCTGATTGAAACGTTGGATCATCGTCGAGATCAAGCTTTTCTTCCCTAAGGAAACTACAGTAATATGATCTAGCAAGAAGAAACTCCGTTAACGAATCGCACTTCGACATGCGAGCGCAAACCAGCTCGAGATCCTTCCGATGAAGTTTGAAATACGTGTGTCGCTCATCTGCGTTCATCGAACTCAAGTGCAACCTAATCCCCTCAATTAATTTAGCGAAAAAGGATCGCCGCAAAGACCTTGCCAAAAGAACTCCAGAACTCTCCCACCTAAAGTCTTCAAGGATTTCAAATTCCGTAGTTTTCACGGTGCTATTATGTTGAACCATTCTCTTGGCAACCAGACTGGGGAATTCCATGTCGATACTCAGTGTTCGGACTCTTTGGTCGTCACCTTTTTCCAACACAAACGGAACATTGAACTTTCCGTAACGAAGGTGTTCGAAGCAACGACTAATCGCATTCGTTTTTTCCTCCTCTGCTTCAGATAGTTTGATTGAGAGAACGACCAGTTGTGCTAAGACGGCTGTTTCTGAATTTGTCTGCATGCATTGGACCAACGCATAAAAGCCTGGACTCGAGTTTGTATCTGATGCTTCGTCCAATGCAATGAGAAGCAACAACAGACACAAACTTTCCCTCAACTCCGAAATCGATCTCGAAGTGCATACGATTACTGAGGCTGCTCGAATACGAAGACTCTCAGCTACATCCGATGTCAGACTTTCCACGAAACTTGCGCTATTAGTTATGTCCGCTGGCGACGCCCCTTTACATAGGCCTCCGATCATCAAAGGTAAATGCTCTTTTGAAAACGCGAGTTGCAATTGATCTCTGCACCATCGGTCGAACTCCATCCCTACGACATGCTCTTCCTTGTAAAAACTGTTCGGTAAGAATCGAACATCCAATCGTTTCTTCCCCTTGTCCATGTTGTTGATTGTCCAGTACTTCAGAGGACTCTCCTTGAACGCTCCTGTTTCGGACTCCAAAACAAAGTCCTTCAATTCTTCATCTTCCAACGATTTCAGGTCTTGATTCGCCAAGCATGAACGCACTCCAAAAATCACCAGAATCAGGTAGTACGAGAACTTCATGAACGTCTTTGACATTTTTATGCGGTTCGTAGGAAGGGACATTTCGAGATAGGCTTGATCGTTTGAGTGCCGTTTACCTGCTCTTTGGATTGTCCTAAACCGTTCTTTCACTGACCATCCACAATTTCATAAATCCAAATCAATTTACCTCAGTGCCGTTGATTTCGTAAATTCAAGGAGATTTGTGGGGAAATGGCCGAGGCTTTCTACTCGGACTTGCAGCAAAAGCCTAGATCCGTCAAGCTACCATAATTCGAAACTCTTGAATTATTAGGAAAGCCGACCATGTCCTGGGATATCAAAAAACGCCCTTTTCGCACGGCCAAACGTCGTACCGCTGCTGTTCGCTATTGTTTGCTAGCAAGCCTCGCGTTGAGCTTGACCAGCGGCTGTGGTCCATCGGAACCGCAAGAAATTTCAGCGGCTACGAGCGGCTACAAGCCTTTGGAACCGGAAGCATCTTCAATCCCAAAGGCTGCCGCAGCAGACACAAAGCTTGCCGCCGCTGACAAAGGTAGCGCCGCAGCCGGCCCTGCCATTGAAAGCAGTACGGAAAGCAAGCCGCTCGCGGAGGCTCCCGCAGTTCCATCCTTTCAGCCGGGAAAGCTCGATCCCAAGATCGCTTCCAAGCAATACATGACGTTGAAACTCGGCGACTTGAATGGCCCCGAACAACTGATGGAGTTCCTGAATACGAGTTCTCGAGCCGTCTTGGAGCTATTGGCCGACGGACGGAAAAAAATGTTGACCCGAGACATGCAGCTTGAACGCGGCATGAGCCTCTCCAGAATGAAGCTGGAAGCTTCTGAGCGCTTAGAAAAGATCGCGACCACGGACGACCAGAAGGTCGCGTCTGTTGCTGGAAAGCTCGAAGCGTTTTCGCAAATGGCAAGCTTCGGCGATGTCGCGGCCTCGGACAATTTGCGTGAATTGGCTCTGAAGGAATCGGAGAACTCGGACAAGCGAGTTGCGCAGCTGGCCAAGTCGATATCATTAAGCCTGCTAGTCAGTGACTACGAAAGTGGAACGGCCAAAAGCGACGATGTGATGACTGCCGCTAAGAAGATTTTGGCCGACTCCAAAGACCTCGCACCTGCCAATCTAAACGCTCTGGCTCATGCGATGGAGGCGATTGCGAAACGCTCCGAAGACGAGGTGGCGACTGAGCTCGCGAAAGAAACCGCTGAGGCTTTCCGTGACAGCGACGAACCTCAATTGGCTCTCGGCGCATGGCAATTGTATGCCAGGATGGTTCCAGAGATGAAAGACTTCGAAACGCTAATTCAATCCGATGCGAAAGAAGATCAAGACCCGGCCAATGCTCGAAAACTAGCCGAAGCATTTATGGCCAAAGTACCTTCACCTTGGACGTCCTTTTATTTGGTCAAGGTGGCTACTCAAGTTGAGTATTCCGGTCGAATGTTTGTCGCCAAGGAATTGTACGAAGTAGCTGAAACACAGGTTGGAAATCTTAAGCATGAGAAAGCAAAAGAAGAACTCGAAAGCAACCTAAAGAAATTCCTGTCCCGCATCGGTACGTTGAACAAACCGATGAACTTGAGCGAGCTGGTCGACTTAGAGGGCAAGCCGCTTGATCTGGCTCGCTACAAAGGCAAGGTCGTGCTGGTCGATTTCTGGGCCACGTGGTGCGGACCATGCCTTCAAGAAATTCCGAACATTGAGGAAGTTTACGAAGCACAAAACAAGAACGGTTTCGAAGTCATCGGCATCAACTTGGACGAAGACAGGTCCGAGTTGACCTCATTTCTCGGCTCCAAGAAACTACTTTGGACCACTTATGTCTCTAGCAAACCGGACGCCGTCGGATTCCAAACCCCATTGGTGGCAGAGATCGGAATTTCGGCCATCCCCTTTATTGCCCTCATCGGCAAGGATGGAAACGTGGCGGAAATACACGTTCGTGGTCGCAAGATCGCAGCCAAAGTTATCGAGCTTCTAGCCAAAGAGTAATCAGCATGAAACGTTTCCTAAAACGCTTGGCAAACTCGTCACAGCGAGCATTCGCCTTATTGGCAACTCTTGCGATGGGATTTAGCAGCGTCGATGTCGTCGCTCAAGATTCCGCGAGCCAGCCTGCTATCACTCAAGACGCCATCTCCATCGCAGATCGCATCAACGAAAGCGGCTTGCACGGAAACCTTCGTTTTTTAGCGGACGACCTGCTCGAGGGGCGCGGTCCCGGTTCCAAAGGTGACTCGCTCGCCCAGCTTTATTTGGAATCCCAATTCAAAAGAATGGGGCTTGCACCACTTCCGTCCATCAAATCCTACCGCCAACCGTTTCCGATGCTTGGCCTTACCTCCGCACCAGCTAAGACTTGGAAGATCGCTGCGACTGACAAAAGCGGCGAGCCTGCTGAGTTCCAGTTCTTTAAGGACTATATTGCGGTTGCTGGACAGCCCAAAGCGAAAATCGACATCAACAACGCAGAGATCGTTTTTGTCGGCTACGGGATTCAAGCACCAGAATACCAATGGGATGACTTCAAAGGAAAGGATCTCAAGGGAAAAATCCTTCTCATGATGAACAACGATCCGGAATCGGATCCCAAGTTGTTTGCAGGAGCAAGGCGACTTTATTATGGGCGCTGGGACTACAAATACGAAAGCGCCGCCAGACAAGGCGCCGCTGGCGCAATTATTATTCATACTACTCCATCCGCTGGATATCCATTCAAAGTTATTGAAACATCTTGGACGGGCGAGCAATTCGAACTTCAAGATAGCTCGGGGCCACGGATGAACATGAAAGCTTGGATGACCAACGATGCGACCGCCAAATTGGTAGAACGCGCAGGCATGAATTTGGACTCGCTACGTGCCAATGCGGAGTCCAAGGACTTTCAGCCCGTACCGCTTGGGTTAACTCTGAGCACGACTGTCGATTGTGAAATTCGAGAAAAATCGACCGCTAACGTATTGTCCGTTTTGCCCGGAAGTGATCCGAAACTTGCGAACGAATACGTCTTGTTCATGGCTCACCATGACCATATCGGTATTGCAATTGATCGCGATGAACGCGGTGACAACATCTACAACGGGGCGATCGATAACGCATCTGGCACAGCGGCGATGCTTGCGATTGCACAAGCCATTACCGAAAGTGGAATTCGACCAAAGCGATCGCTGGTTTTCGCTGCCGTTGGGGCTGAAGAGCAGGGACTCTTGGGCTCGAAGTATTTTGCGGAACATCCGCCGATTCCAAACGGCAAGCAGTCGGCGGTGGTCAACATCGACGGAATCAATTTCTTGGGGGCAACCAAGGACGTCAACGTGATCGGTTTCGGAAAGAGCTCGCTCGATCGGTTGGTCGACACGGTGGCAAAATACCAAAACCGTGTTGTCGTACCAGATACCGAGCCGAGCAAAGGATACTACTATCGATCCGACCAGTTCTCTTTGGCAAAAGTAGGCGTTCCTGGCGTGTATCTTCATTCAGGCAACGTCGTCATTGGAAAGCCCGAAGGCTGGGGCAAGGAACAGCTAGACGCTTGGACGGAAAAACACTACCACCAACGTTCCGATGAATACGACCCGAGTTGGGATTTGTCCGGTGCCGTGGTCGATGTTCGGTTGCTTTTCCACGTTGGCTGGATGGCTGCCAATGCAAATGAAATGCAATCTTGGACTGCGGGCGATGAATTCGAAGCAGCTCGCAAAAACGCACTCCAATCAAGTCAAAGATAGAGAAAAGCCAAGGATACAATGGAAATTTCGGAAGCTTATCGGTACTGCCCGTTATGCGGTACCAAGCGAACGGCGTTTGCCCCGGCGAGACCCTTCCGATGCGAATCGTGCGGTCACACCAGCTTCTTCAGTCCGGTAACTGCGGTAGGAACCGTCATTTCAAATTCAGATGGACAGATTCTGCTGATCGAGAGAGCGCGCGAGCCGGGGCTTGGGAAGCTTGGAATGCCAGGCGGATTTGTCGATCCGAATGAAAACGCGGAAGAGGCGGTTCGCCGGGAAATCCAAGAGGAAGTAGGTGTCTCTGTTGGTGAACTTACATTTCTAATGACTGCTCCGAACACCTATACCTATC
Source organism: Planctomycetaceae bacterium (assembly GCA_947463915.1). Lineage (GTDB taxonomy): Bacteria > Planctomycetota > Planctomycetia > Pirellulales > Pirellulaceae > JBKCUI01. The sequence goes on along the minus strand of CANHVO010000199.1, from coordinate 2,169 downwards.
ATGGGATAGTGCTGCCAGTACTTGACATTTTCTACTCTGCGAAAATCCAGGCCGGGCAAGAGATAGCACAAGACGCATCCGAGGTTTCCTCGTGGATGTGGACCGAAATCTCGCCAGACATTCTGGAAAGAATGGCGTTTCACTCCAATCGTTTAGCGATGGAGTTCTATCTGCGATCGCTGGGAAGCCCACATTGATCGTCTGAGGCGAATGGTTGGAGAGAACATACAGGATTTGTAGCTGGATTCGCCAGAATTCAGTACGTTCTGAATTCAGTGTGTTCTGAATTCAGTGTGTTCTGAATTCTGGCGAATCCAGCTACGGTAGTTTTCCGCCTGCCGCTCGCCTCAAGCCAGAAATCGTATTGGCCGAAACAGCGTTGCGTGCAACGGCGACAGTTCGTAGATGCGGGGCTCGCGGGCTGTTGATTTCGTCGTTTAACAGTCAGCCGAAGGCGTACTCTGCTATCGCGGCTAAGAAACACAGCGATGTGCTTAGAGCTCGCAATAGGTTTCTTTTTTCGGCCTTCTTTCGTTCTTTTCGGCTAACTCAAAAGCAGAAATTGCTGAAGGCAAATAAGTTGACATGGCCAGTATCGGTTGATGCTACAATAGTTGTCCCATCCAGTCACATTCCTTTTTACGTATCCTCCAATGCAACTGTTTCAAAAAACTCCAATCCGACTTGCAACCGTTCTTCTTGTTTCATCTCTGATAGGCCCAGTCTTTGGCGATGAGACTCCTTCTGCAAAAGGGAAATGGGATCGATTTCGCGGGGAAAACGGTCTAGGCGTCTTGTCCGACTGCCAAGTCCAATTGCCATGGCAAGATTCGCAAGTCACCAGCGTAAAGCTTCCAGGCACTGGAAATGGCTCGCCTGCATTGTATGGCGACTTTGCCTTTTTGCTTTCGGCCGATGCCGGCGATGCGACTCGCCATGTCGTAGCAATCAACATTGCAAAGAACAAAGTTGAATGGTCCAAGTCTTATCCGTCGACGAAACATGCACTCCACAAGTTTAGCTCGTACGCCTCCTCGACTCCCTGTGTCGATTCTGAACGACTCTATGTTGCATGGGCCGATCCAGAGAATGTCGTACTGAAGGCCATGACGCATACTGGAGAGGAAGTCTGGTCTCGCAACCTAGGACGTTACGTTTCGCAACATGGCTTTGGAACATCGCCGATTCTCGTTGATGGCAAGATCGTTCTCTTGAACTCGCAAGACGCACAGGAATTGCCTGCAGGTGTCGAACCAGGTGAAGACAAAATGCTCGCGATCGATTGCAAAACAGGGGCAAGCGTCTGGGAAACGGCCCTGCCAACGACCCGAGTTTGCTACGGTGTCCCCTCCATTCGAAAAGTGGGCGATCGAACCGAATTGATTTGTAGTACCACCGCTCAAGGTATGTTTGGAATGGACATGAAGAACGGTTCGGTGTTGTGGTCTCACAATTGCTTTGAACAACGCGTATGCTCCTCGTCCGTTTTACTAGGCAACATACTCATTGGTACTCATGGCTCTGGCGGTGGAAAAGACAATCGGCTAGTCGCATTCGACATCGATTCCCGCAAAGAACTGTTCCGAGTGAATCGCGCTGCACCTTACGTTCCAACACCTGTTTCGGTGAATGGTCTGCTCTTTTTATGGAGCGACAACGGAATTGTTACTTGCGTGGAATTGTCCACAGGAAATAGTCTTTGGAACAATCGCATCGGAGGGGACTATTCCGGTTCACCAGTGGTGCTTGGTGACAAGCTGATCAATGTCTCGCATGACGGTATAGTGAACATCCTTGCGACCACGCGCGAATTCAAGAAACTTGGGGCCATTGAAACGGGCAAGACGGTACGGTCGACCATCGCGGCAGATGCGAAGCATGTGTTGCTGAGAACGGATTCTGATCTGTTGATTGTTCGGTAGTGTTGGCAATATGGAAGGCAACAGCCAATTGTACTAAGCCCTAACGGGCTGATACATCCTCTTCCGGTGGTGATAACCTCCGGATGTGGCGTTTCAATAGTGGTGTCGAAGAGGTACGGATGTTGGAAAGTCACTTTTGCCGACATTGACTTTTGATATTTGTCGCTTTGTCCGGCTCGGGCTCGTCCCGACCGGACACCGCTTTGGTGTTCTAATGGGCCGCGTGATGAAAATGGCACCTCCGGAT
>CANHVO010000198.1 GCA_947463915.1 Planctomycetaceae bacterium | reverse complement strand
TCATAAAAACGAAGGGTGTTTGATGGCCGAGCTAATTGAAGGTGAATATTTGGCTGTGAGCTGAGTATAACCGACGCTCCGGCGTGTCAAACCGGAGCGAGTTGGTCGAACTTACTCAACTTCGTTGAACCGCATTTACGGTCGTGCGGGAAGGTGGCCCGGCAAAGGGCATTGTTACCAATTTTACGCCGTTTTTCACTGTTTGGATTTGATTCTCTTCTCCACGTCTGTCTCTAACGTACCAAATAGCTGTTCATGTCTATCAATGCTCAATTGGAGAGCAGCGGCTAGGCGTTTTGCCGTGTAGTAGTTCATGACTATGCGTTGGTTGATTACGATCGGTTCTTTGGGAACTCCAACAGGTTGAGGGTTAAGACCAAAATCGAATACCAGCTCCTCCGGTGATCCAGTGACTCGAGTGAAGTTCGCGTATGCCGCAGTGACTCTGGAATCATCGACAGTAATTCCTTTGCCTGCCTTGTCTGAAGTTCCCGTTTGCGCAGGAGCCAGACCGTTCAAACACACCAGTGCCATTACAACTAGAAATGCGAACAATATGGACGAAAGCTTCGAGTTCATGGGAGCTCCAACGGAAAAGGGATAAAAACGTGTCAATAAGCCGTAACTAGTAATTCTCCAGCGTTGCGCCGGTAAACACATTCTAAATGTACCCAATCTTGCTAGTCGATTGGGCGGGCGAACCGCTTGGAAGCGAATGTTTGGCTACAAGCCGAGAATGCACCGACGCTCCGGCGTGTCAAACCGGAGCGAGTTCACGGTTAGGCGAACTCATCTCCGTTTGTTGCGTTCCTGAACCTTGCTTGCTTCCAAGTGGTCGGCCGCCCGGTGCGGTCACGCACACCCGATGGTGTGGAAGTTGTGCCGGAGCAAACCGCGCCCTATAGCGATTCGGTTTGTTCGTCCCTACTAGTTTGGTTTTCTTGATCCTGGCGATAGGGTTACACCCAACTCTTCAAATACATCGTTCATTTTCTCGCGGCCAGTCTGCGAAATTCCAAACCAACTTCGCTTCCCGGAAAAATTGCGCTCACCTAGTCCACAAGAAAAGCAAATCAGTAAATCGCAGCTTTCACCATCGATTTCGATCTGTATGGCATGCCTAGGATCAAAGCAGTTCGCTTTAAACCAGTTTTGGTCCTCTGTGACTGTCATATCGAACGCAGCAACAACTTTAGACAGCTCCGCCAGGTCCGTAACTTCTTTTGTCGACAAGATTCGATGTTCATGAAACGTTCCATGCCACGGCTCTAGCGTAAGGAGTACCATCCTCTTGCTTTGGCGAACAGCTACTTGAGTTTCTTCCGACAAGCCATCAAAGCTTGGTTTTGGAATTGGAGTTGTTGTGATCACTCGTTCGCTACATCCAATCGCCAACACGAGCAGAATCAAAAGGGCATATTTCATGTATGACTCCTGCTCGTTGGACGAACGAGAAATTCTCCGGCCCGGCGCCGGTAAACACATAGTAAATGTACCCCATCTGGCTGGTTGAATGGGCAGTCGAGCTACTCGGAAGTGAATGATTGGCTGGGAGCAAAGCAAAAGCCGACGCACCGGCGTGTCAAACCGGTGCGAGTTGGTGGAGGGAATTGTGCCCGGCAACGGGCTTCCTTTCCCAATTTCTATTTCGGGCGGTGGTAGAGCATTCCGGGGATACCATCGCGTTCGACGCGCCATGCGTTGTGTTCTACTACGAAAACAGCTTTGCCGAAATCCTGCGCTAAGTGCCAAAGTTCCAGCATCGGTTCTTCTTGCTCAGTGGGAAGTTCGATTGCGGCCTTCCAGTAGTTCGGAACAAACAAATCATTTGGTATCGGATTTCCATCACGCAATGCAACAAGCGTCTGAATCAAATCAGTTTTGAGTTTTGCAGCGGCGTCGATCCATCGTTTGTCGATTGCGATCGGCGAGATGACAGGAACATCTGGAACAACGATCTCTGAAAGTAGGACGGTTCGCTCATCCTTCCCACCCCGCGATCGAACTATGGTCTGTATCATCAGTCAACTTCGGCGAACTAGCAATTCCCAGACGTATGCGATTGTAAACGAAGGCGTTATTGTAGCCCACTTTGCTGGTCATATGGCCCAATGGTATTCCTGATAGGAAAGTCTAGGCTGGATATCGACGCACCGGCGTGTCAAACCGGTGCGAGTTGGACGGCGGTGTTGGGAGGGTGCTCGGCAACAGGCATCCTTAACCGATTCATTTAGTTTCCTTACGCTCGTAGTGGTAGTGTTCCTGACTGGCGGAAGTAAATCGTTGAATGAACTCTGGAAGGTTTTGGCCGGGCAATTTTGGATTAAACCACCCCTTTGCGATTGCATGGTCATACGCAGATTGATCGAGTGGATAAAGTGTCAAGGTCCCCTCCAGCTTGTGCTCGGTGATCCACGCCTCAGCGTTTTCACGCGAAGTGAATACGCCACTTGGGAAATGTGCCTTCGCGCCATTAAACACCCAAACGCCTTGAGTCAAGGAGGAACCTGAGATCACCGGGCGTGTCGCGTTCAGTAGTTTACCTGTTCTTTGTAGCTCGCCGATTGCCGCTGTGATCGTTTCATGTGTCACTATGGAAAGTACAATCATGTGAGGTGAACCAGCGTGCATTCGAATCGCCGTGTTTGGTATGAAATCGCCGAATCGACCAAGAGATTCGGGTGTGCAGAAAAAACACCAGCGTGGCCCGCCCGATTCGAATTCTATCGTCACCTCGACGGCATAGGTCATGGGCGAGGGAATCTCATGCTCGATATTAATTGAACGAACTATCATCAGGCTTTGCCAAAAACTTCTTACTAAACCGGTTTGGGATTTGGATAACTGGATTCAAGGATGCTATCTGTAGTTTGTCAGCGAAATTGTCCCTTCACTGTAGTGAGAAGGAAGTACTCGGGAGCGGTATTCTTAACCGATTTCAGGGGATTTTCGCCACTGTTGATTTTCGTTGGATCGAGCCCAATGGACCCTATTATCGTGATCGACAAGTAACGCTTCTCCGGATTCAAATACGAAGATTGTATCTCGTGATTGGCCAAAACATGCAAGCTCGCTGATCCGCTTTGGAACGGTTGGCGACGCGCATATGAATGGTGGACATTTCTCTGTTGACCAACCTGTTTCGCCCATCGCGTCCAGTATCACGACCGCTCGACCTGCCGGACTCATTTTGGCGTGTAATAGCAATCGCAGATAGACATCGCCTTCTTCACCAACTAGCCCGCCCTTTTGCGCGAGACCTTGGTCAGGATCTGTCGAGTTCCTGAACAGGTAGCATGAGTAATCGGCCTCATAGTTTGCTGTCATCATTCCACCAAGAAACGAATCCCAGTCCAGCCCGATCCCCTCAGGAATGAATGAGGACGACTCAGGAAAGAACTTTCTTACGAGTCGAGCGGCTTCAAGGAATTCGGGATCGTTGCCCTTCATGTCTCGTCCTTCGCACCTGAATTTCTCAGTCGCGGCTCCCGCGACACATGATGATTGTACCCAATGAACAGGGGCGTTGAAGAACATTGCCTTTATGTCTCCGCGATGACGCACCGGCGTGTCAAACCGGTGCGAGTTGGGCCGTAGTGTCAGGCCAGGCCAATCCGCCACTGCGAGAGACACGGAGTCTTGGGTTCAAAACGTAATTAGTAAGCGCGACGTGACCGAGGACTCGGTTGCATCGCATTGTTATCATGCGTATCTGACGAGCAAGTCGGGGACCGTTTGTAGACATTAGAGGAAATACATCCACGCAGCGCCAAACGGCATTGCGGCGACTGCCACTGCGAACAGACCGGCACTCAGAGATGCATACCAATACTGCCAAGGATAGGCCGCGGCTAGCGTTGTAAGTAAAAATGCCATCAACAAAAAAAGGCCGATTAAAATTATCGTCCCACCGGCGATGACAGCAGTCGTGATCGGGTCTGGAGCAGCGGCAGGCCCATCATAAAAAACATAATTGCTAAGCGATCTCCAAAGTTTCGGATGATATGTGTCGTAACAGAAACCGGCCCATAGCAGTAAATTCGGTATTGCGACTGAGTAAACAAATCTCAACCTGAAAGTCAGAGGACGTCGTTGGCCAAGAGAAGTCAAATCATAGTCGGATTCGGTAGTCAATTGTTCCCCTCTGCTCTATTCAGCATGACAACCAGAAATTTTCCGGCGAGGCGCCGGGAAACACATCCTTAGTGTACTTCATTTGCCTGGTTGAGTGAGCCCTCGAGCCAATTGGAGGTAGAGGTTTGGCTGGGAGCCTAGGAAACACCGACGCACCGGCGTGTCAAACCGGAGCAGGTCGGAGCTAGACAAACTTTGGGTTGCTGAGCTCCCAAGCCTAAGCTTGCTTCCAGAGCGGAACCGATTAGTTGGTCCGAGCGTCAAACCCATGTAACGAACCCGCGATACTTTATTGTCCATCGGCCTGCTCCACGACTCAATACATAGGTTGCAGCAGACGGATGCATGAGCTCCGAAAAATGTAGGTGGACAACCACGAATGACCTATCATCGGAATACCCTGGTGTCCACGATTGTATCGGGAACAAGGCACTATATGGAACATCTTCGGGAGTGTCCACCAGAGGGTGTGGAACATCTAAAACGTGAATACCGTTTGCTGAAGACTGATAATTCCAAAACGTGAACTCCGTTTCGTTTCGATCTGTCAAATTCTTGATTGCTTCATCCACTTTGGCACGCTTTGTCGCTTCTAGAGACGACAGTACTCCAGCATGTTCTAATGGCAGTATTGGGTCAGGTCGCCATTCAATCGCTTTGCGAATAAAATAGATGTCTCTTGGTGTCTGCGGAACCAAACTGAACGGCCTGCCAAGTCCGTCGTAGTTCGCGAGATCGGATAGCACGATGTCAAGGACAACATCGTCGTCCCCGGGAAGGGCGTTGCTTTGATGAGTGGTGGATTGCCCCGCACATCCGAGCAGGAAAACGCAGGCAGCGCAGATTGCTATCAGGCGAACCATTTTGGCTACTCTCTTGGACAGAACCAGTAATAATCCGGAGCGGCACCGTTATGCTCATTCCTAATGTACCCCATCTGGTTGTTTAAAGGGGCAGACGAGGAACTTGGAGGTGAAAGTTTGGCTGATACCGACGCACCGGCGTGTCAAACCGGAGCGAGTTGGCGTTTAGGCAACTCGTTACGTCATTGCCCCAATCTTGCTTCCAAGTGCTGACCCCAGTGTAGTCTCGCATGCTAAGTGTAGAGGGCTGCCGAAATCCGGCCCCTTTGCCGCTCAAGTGTTACGTCTTTATTGGCCACCAGAGGTCGAGGGTGCTTTGTTTAGCGCCATCAAATAGGCCATAATTGTATCCAAGTTCGATGAATTCGCCATCAACACTGTACTTGTGAGGTTCGGGACCGATGTAGGTGCCGCCTTGAGCGGATCCATTGCATTTTAGTTGCCCTCCACATGTTGGGTGCGGAAGATCCGAGAATTCGCTTTCAGGAACAACAATACGAGTATTGCCACATCGGAGGCAAAACGGCTGTCGCTTTCTAATGATCTGCCATTCATTGAGCAATTGCTGATACATATCCATAGCTGCGATCGACTTTTGCACCAATTCCTTCTGCCCTAGGTCTATCAAATCGGCGTTGGCGAGTTTTTCACATTGATTTTGGTAGCGCTCACGAAACCATGTTTGTCTTGCAGGACTTTCGACCAATGACTCGGCGACGGTTACACAATCGCACTGAGTACACCAAACGTGTCGTTGCAGCATGTTCAACTGCCTTCCGTCGTCAAAAAGATAAGCACGAGGAATGAAGTCAATGTCTAAAGTGAAATCGCAAGTGTCACATTTGTAGTGGAACAAGACTGCATCCAAGAGGTAACTGGTAATTCTTACACGCGGCGCCGGTCAACACAGTCTAAATGTACCCCATATGGCTGGTTGAATGGGCAGGCGACCTGCTCGGCAGTGAACGTCTGGCTCGTAGCCGAGTAAACGCGGACGCTCCGGCGTGTCAAACCGGAGCGAGTTGGCGAAGACCTCTGGCCCTTCACCCACTTGGACGCAAGAGCTAGCGAATAGGCTGCCCAATATTTGCCAACAGAATCGAAACCACAACCCACGTAAGGTTCAAAGTGATGGCAACTGCCTCTTCAACAGTAACTTGTCCGATCCGGAAACGAACAGCCCCCCCATTTTGTTAAGCAACCATACAATTGTGATATAGGCAAATGCAAACCCAATCGGGCCCCAAACCATGCGAAAGTAAACTGCATCTGGTTCGAGGTCGAGACGTATTCGGCAGAAGGCGAACCCAAACAACATGCAGAACGCGGTGGTTATCAACGCTCCTTGCAAAAGCGAGGGTGAAGCAAGAGATACGTGCGTTGGTTCTGAGTTTGACTGGTTCGGCGAGTCGTCAGCATGTAGTTTCAATCTGAAGTCTCCCGACGAACTAGTAATTTTCCGGCACGTCACCGTTATGCTCATTCTTAATGTACCCCATCTGGTTGGTTGGATGGGCAGGCGAGATGCTTGGGGGTGAAGGTATACCTGGGCGCCGTAAACACCGACGCACCGGCATGTCAAACCGGAGCGAGTTGGGGCAAAGCAGCCAAGATGTCTTCGAGGGGCTAACGATTTAAGGACTACCGCCTGGGCTTCTCTAAGGCGGGATCAAGTTACGGCGAACTTCAAAGCCGCAAGCAGAGATAGGGCTGCGATAGCAGTCCAGCCAGCGCACGTCCCTAAATCGATGACGCAGCCCCAAATCCTTTATACGTTATCGCAAGTTTTTCGGCGATTCATCGAGGGCCGATTTCAACGCTGCGTAAGGGTCAGGATTGTTCGACAGCAGGTAACAGACGTAGTAATGGTCAATATACACAATTTCATCTAGGCCTAACACGCGTTTTTCGTCACAAATGTAAGTCATATTATGGTCGTCCAAATTGAAATCTACCTGGAGGCTATACTTACGGTCCCAATTTCGCCGAACGATTCCGCGAATATCAATATATGGCCAACGGTTGTTTGGTGTAACGAATCCAAATGGTCGATTTGTATGTACGTCAACGCTCGCAATTCTTACCCAAGGATTACGGCTTATATTCGTGAGATCTGGATCCGGCCCGTACGGATCATGGTCCTTTTTCACAGCCGTTCCATAGACGTGGAGATAGAGCTTGTGAGAATGCAAACGATCAATCGCGATTGAAGATGAGAGTGCCACGCAAGTTAGCGTGAGTAACAGCTCTCGAATCGTTAGGCGAAGAAAACGCATTTTCGAAACAATTCCTCTCCCTTTCAACAGCGATAGCTAATAACTCTCCAGCACGACGACAGCAAACATATTCTGAGTCTACCCTATCTGGCTAGTTGAATGTGCAGGCCGGCCGCTTCGAGGTGAATGTTTGGCTGGGGATCGAGTAAATACCAGCACACCGGAGTGTCAAACCGGAGCGAGTTGGGGGCAGGGACGAGTCCTCGTATTGGCAGAGTCGGAAAGGCCTTTGAGATTGGCGGAGGCATGACGAACGCTTGGTTGCAAACCCAATTGGGGCTTGGAGGAGCTTGCTCAGCTTCGTTGCACCGCCGTATGCGAACCGGCATGTATGGTGCTGTGGGGAGGGTGATCATGGATTGCCGGAATCCTTCCATTCAACGCTTGACTCAACGATCCCCCACGCTCCTGAGGCGTATTGAAATCGTTTTCGTGCAAAAACCCCGCCTGCCAACATAGCATCGTAAGTATGGAAGTGAATCGTCGCATCATTCCAGGAATTCCATTCAATTTTGTCGATGCAACATACAATATCCTGTGTCCCCAGTTGCGTCGAATTGTCCAATGCAAGAACACGGCCTAATCCAATCTGCGAGGCGAGATCATGAGGGACAGGAATCAAGCTGTTTTTCCGATCTCTCTTGGCAATATGAAAACGCTCGTTACCCCCGTTCCACACCGCCAAAGTTGAGTTTTGCCATTTCACTGTCGGTTACAATCTCCTGACAAACCAGTCGCAGAAAATCGGGTTCCGATCGCTGTGACCTAATGGTCCAAGCTAGTTTGTATGCACCCAATCCCAATGCAACGAGCGCAGTAACTATCAGCAATGTTTTGGTGGAGAACTTCATTTTGACGGGACAACTTCAAATTCTCAGGCGCTGAAGCCTTGAAACGAAAGACTCATCATAGCCCATTCAGCTGCTCAAATAGGCTATCGGTAATCCTGATGGGGAAGTCCAGACTGGATCATTCGGGTATCGACGCACCGGCGTATCAAACCAGAGCAAGTTGGCGGATAGGCAAACTCACCCAGGTAGCGGCATTCCAAACCCATGCGTACTACCAAGACATGAACTGCTAAATTCGGTCCCGCATCTGGGCTCTCCCGATCGATTGTTCTGTCCGCTTTTACCGATCTGTCTAAGGTCTCATTTTGGAACCCCTTGGTTCTACTTCTACTTGCGAACAGGCAGATCTTCTTGTGCTGGAGGTCTAAGTCTTCCGTCCGAAGCACCGTATCCCCATTCGTCTCGAGAGACAGGACGAAACGAAGTCTCCGTTTTCAGGAACTCAGCAATATCGATTTCTGACTTCAGCGTCTCGAGATGACTCTCGTTGAACGGCATTACTTCGAACCAGTATTCGCTGATTTTGGCCGCAGCTGCAATTTTCTTTATGGCTGATGTTTCTCCTTGCATCTCCATCTCAACTCGGTTGTCGAAATTCTTGGCGGTCACAAGAGTGATGTCTGTGGCGATACCAATTACCCGCGTAGAATCCTTTGAGTGACACCTTACACCGATGGTTACTTGGCCACCAACCGTCCACTCCAACGGTCGACTTGTTTTGAGTTCCGCGATAATCTTTAATGTCGAGTGTTTCGAAGACACATCCTGTTTTGCCGATGTATCTTTGGCAACATCTTGCCCGAAAAGATCTCCTGTACCCAAGATGATCAAAGTAAAAAGTCCAGTGCAAAGTTTCGAAGTCATACGCACAATCGATCCCTCCCTAAAGCAAAACTAGAAATTCCCGGGCGCCGGAAAACACATTTCTAATGTACCCCATCTGGCTGTTGAATGGGCAGGCGAGCCACATGATGGTGAATATTTAGCTGGGAGCCGAGAAAACTGACGCACCGGCGTGTCAAACCGGAGTGAGTTGCGGTCTCGCGTGCCAGGTGGTGCGGGGGGGGGCCCCCGGAGCATTTCGGGTCCCTGTACCGATTGTGATTGTTAGCCGTTTGTTTGCGAGATTTGCGCTGTTGTTGTGTTTGGACGCAAGCCGTTAGAATATCCTGTTTCATCCCGAAATTGTTTGAAGATTCTGAAACAGAAATCGAAGTCTCGCCGCCAATCCGATGCCAATCAGTGCTAGTCCGAATGTGAGCCCGTAAACTAGCCTGTCTGTATATCCAAAAACATTCGGGTCATTAGGCGTTGGGAATCCTGCAATCCGCAAACAATGGAGGGCTAAAGCAATGTAGCCGAAAGTCGTCAATCCGGAGAAGAACGTTTTCGATCTGCCAAATTCAATGAACGACTTTGGATCGCGTCCTAGAATAGCTGAATTGCCAACTATAAACTGCCAAATCAATAGGTGTAGCAACGCCACGGAACCGAAAGTCATCAAGCACAGTCCGTATCTCGGCATACCAACAAGTTGGGACCCGAAATCCTCGGACATGGATCCAGTGACCAGGCAAAATGCCACCAATGCTACCAAGACTTTTACAAAGGTTTTGAGTGCGTGCATTTTTTCAGCTAAGTTGGGAAGTCCGAAACGTTGTAATGTATTCTCGTACAGTGAGGATGGAACAAATAGAGCCTAGAAACCAACCGAGACCAACATAGCCTTTACCCAGGTAACATGGCCAAAGTGGCAAAAGAATCGATGCAACGATCACCAACGCCATTAGATCAATTTGCCACTTAGCAAAAGTCGCAATGCCATAGCCCTTTAGTACCAAGATCACCGATAAGGCGATGGACAGAGCAACCGGAAGCCAAATATCCACATCGAATCCATAGTACTCGATAGAGGCAGCATACCCATGTGCGTCAAAAACACGTCGATTGCTCGGCGCGACGGTTTCACCAGTTTCAGTGTAAAGATGCAGCCATGTCATCGGTACGGATATGACGCCAATGACAACCAGTAGGATCTGATTTCCCAGTTGTGATTTGTTGATGAAACTACGTCTCCATTGAAACAACGAACTAGTAATTCTCCGGGGCGGTACCGGCAAACACGTTCTAAATGTACCCCATCCGCCTGATTGAATGGGCGGACGAGCTACTTGGAGGTGAGTGAGTGGACGGGAGCCGAGTAAACACCGACGCACCGGCGTGTCAAACCGGAGCGAGCTGGCAGTTAGGAAGACTCACCTCCGTTTGGTGCATTCCTGCCCCAAGCTTGCTTCAGAAAAAGGGACCGCCAAATACGGCTCCGCTGCCTAGCCCCTATCGCGATCATTGTTCGGTGCCGTCACGACGTAGCGTACCAAGCATCAATGATACTCTTTGCCAATTCGGCGAGTCGGTTCTTAAATTCCTTGGATGATTGATTGAAGTCTACTAGAATGCAAGGTTCTGGAAAATGTTCATTGTAAAAACCTCGGTCGTATTGCAGATGCCGCAAGTCGGCATGATGACGCATTTGTGCCGCAGAGAACGATTTGGCGTCGAGTGCGATCCAGAGTGTGATTTGAGCCTTAGGAATTTCCTCAATCGGTGGAATATGGTCAGTTGTCTCGGTGTCCAGCGACGCTAGATACGCTGCACCGATTCCTGGTGCGTTGAGTCGAAAGTGCTTCTTGGCGCGACGAACGATGTCGGCAGTTGAGCCGATTAAAGCAACGAATATTGGCTGAGGCATGCTCATCGCATTGTCACCGACCTAGTAATTCTCCGGTAAACCAATCCTTAATGTACCCGATCTGGCTTGATGAATGGGCAGGGGAGCTACTTAGAGGTTAAGGTTTGACCGGGAGCGAGTAAACACCGACGCTCCGGCGTGTCAAACCGGAGCGAGTTGGCGGTTAGTGCACTCGAAATCTCAAGCGTTCGAGCTAATCCACGTAAAGCAATACGACGTCTTCGTCGTCCAAGGGTTTGAATTGAAAGCGGTACGGAAGTGGTTTGAAATACTGGATGATCGTTTCGGAATCCATGAAATGAGCAAAGTCGTAGAACTTCCTCTGTTTCTCGGGGATCAACGTTGCATATTTGCAATCATTGACCGGCACAAAGATCATCAACTTGAATTTGTCGTTGTAGAATTTGGCGTCGGAGTTAACGAAGCTTGAGTGATCGAAATTCTTTAACTTGCCTATTTCCTTAAAGAGCTTGGTGTTGTTGAAACTGAATTCAAGATCGTAGCAGTTGTCGCCATATATGGTGCGACGCGATTTCGGGCTAATCACCAAAGGTGTTTCCGTCTTTTTGGCCACCTTGGTTTCAAGTTGGACTGCGACATTTTCCTGCATCAACTCGTCAAGAAGTAGCGTCTCGTCGCCCTTGGCCTTTGTAGTGAGATTCTTGTCTGTTGCAAGTTTCAAGATCTTGGCCTCGTCCTTTTCAAGGTAGGCGAAAACGTAGACCTGGCATTCAGGTGACTGCTCACCGGGCCCACCGGCCTTCATGAACGTAATCTCGAAATCGAGCGTGGTCCGCTCCTTGAACAAGGCGATGCGTGGAAGATAGGAATCCCAGACAGGCGCGTGAGCTTGGGAAAATGCGATTGGCAAATGCGACAAAATGGTGATCATCGCAAAAAACGGTATTGTCAGTTCTCTTGACATTGCATTGCATCCCGGTGCTAGAACTAGTCATTCTCCGGCATAACGCCGCTAAACACACTCTAAATGTACCCTATCTGCCTGGATAAATGGGCCGGCGAGTAGCTTGGAGGGATGTTTGGCTGGAAGTCAATTAAACACCGATGCTCCGGCGTGTCAAACCGGAGCGAATTGCGGTCTAGCTATGCCGACCGTGGTTCGCCATCTCGATTGCGTTTAAGGGACGACCAATCCCACATTAGTCTCCAAGCAGTCTGATGGAACGTCAGCCGTAACTCTGATTCCGATAATGTTGCACAAAAGACTGTACCGATCTCATCGACGACATGATGTGCATCGCGACAGAACGAAAATGGTAGATGGATTATTCCGTTCTCTCGGAAAAAGTGCATCGACACGTTGTCGGCGGTCGGTCCCCAGTCCATAAAGCGGTGGTACAGGTGGAGCCTGTTGTCTTCCATCGCTAGTTCTCGAAGGTACTTGTGATTCTCAGTTGGGGACAGCCCGGGATTGGGAGGCAAGTCCCGCTTCGGGTCAGGTGGGAAAACCAATCGATCGAGGTCACATGTGAGTGCATTCAAAAATTGCGGAACGTAGACAACGTTGTCGTCGCACGTAAGCCTTCGTCCCTCGGCGTAAACGTCAACCTTTCGAAGGTCCGAGTGGCTTTCATGGTTTTCGCCGATCTCAAACGCAAAAGTGCTACGCGAACCAAACCGTTGAACTGGCAAAACGAACCTCTCAATTGGCAAACTAGTTAATACTCCGGCGGCGCCGGTAATCAGAATCTAAATGTACCCCATCTGGCTTGTCGATTGGGTAGGCTCGCTGCTTGGAGGCGAAAGTTAGGATGGGAGTCCAGTAAACACCGCCGCTCCGGCGTGTCAAACCGG
>CANHVO010000197.1 GCA_947463915.1 Planctomycetaceae bacterium | reverse complement strand
GTCGCACCGCCCAAGGCGGTGCGACCAATCCGGAGGCACGCGGTCGGCGGCGTGAATCTAGAACACCAAAGCTGTGGACGGAGGGGCAAGCCCCAGCCGTCCTAAAATGCATCACATTGTTACCTAAAAGGTTCACAGCGTTACCAAAACGCTCCGCAGCCTTTGCGAAAAGGCGAAGAGTGAGAACAACCGTTAAGGGCCAAGCGAATGTCAGACGAGTCCGGTGCGAAGACCAACAAGGACGTAACTCCAGTCCAAATTGGACAGCATGTTTGCGGCGATTCACATAAGTTGCTCTTGATTGCGGGCCCGTGTGTTATCGAGTCGCTGGAGCTTTGTCTCGAAATTGCAGAAACGGTAAACGGCATTTGTGAACGGCTCGGCATCAACTATGTCTTTAAAGCATCTTTCGACAAAGCCAATCGGACTAGCGGAGGTAGTTTTCGGGGGCATGGCCTCGACCACGGCTTGGATGTTCTGGGAAAGGTTCGTCAACGCATTGGCTGCCCGGTGACGACTGATGTGCATTTGCCGGAGCAAGCGAATTCGGTTGGCCAAGTCTGTGATTTGTTGCAGATACCGGCATTTTTGGCGAGGCAGACCGATTTGCTGGTCGCATGTGCGGCTACCGGTAAGCCGTTAAATGTCAAAAAAGGCCAGTTTATGGCTCCAGGCGACATGCAATACGTTGTCGAGAAGGTGAAAGCAAATGGCTCTGGCGGATTGATATTATGTGAGCGTGGGACGTTTTTCGGCTACGGGCGTCTCGTCAACGACATGAGCGGTTTGCCTGTCATGCGATCAATGGGAGTGCCTGTTATCTTTGACGCAACGCATTCCGTCCAGCAGCCGGGCGGCCTGGGCGGCACCACGGGTGGCAATCGAGCCATGGTTGAGCCTCTGGCCAGGGCGGCCGCTGCGGTTGGGGTAGATGGGGTGTTCTTTGAGACTCACCCGCGGCCTAACGAAAGCCCCAGCGACGGCCCGAATATGGTACCGTTAGACCAATTCGAGAAAGTTTTGGAGCGAGTGCACACGATTTGGCGAACCGTGGCCGCTTGGAACGCGTAAATCAGACAAATCATTGGCGAATTCTGAACGCCGCAGGTTGGCATGGCGACTGCGGCGTTTTGTTTTTGTGTCTCGCAAGACTTGGGTAAAATCGATTCATGAACCGCGCACACCTTTTCCCAATTCTCAAATCTCCATCCCTGCAGAAATTTTTATTCGGCTGCATGGCCTTGTCCTCGGTCGTTGGCGGAGTTGGGTGCGAAGACCAAAACGCCAAACGCCTGCAAGATATCCAAGTCAAATTGGGTCAGAATAAAGAGAAACGCGATGCGATCCGAGAAGCGTTTCGGTACCTGCCGCAATTGATTCGCCAAGACCGTTCGGCAGCGATGAAGGGGATTCGGACCGACCTCAACTATTGGTCCAAAAACGTCGTTGAATCGGATTCATGGAAGCCCTCGGCATTGCTGGAGTCGGTTTCTGGCAAGCTTCGAACGATCGATTTCTCAACTCGCATGAACAAGCTGGAGTTTGGCGAGCCAGAGTGTGAATTCCTCTTGCAATGCCAGATGATGAAGGACGTTGGAAAATGGGTCGTCGAACGACCGTACCGCGATTCGCTTTTCACACATTGGCTCGAAAGCCAAAAAACCGTTCTGACTGCTGACGATTGGAATCAGCTTGAGACAACCTTGAAGCTGTTTGACTGGTCCGTCTGCAATGTCGGTATCGAGGGGCAATCCAAAGATGCGATGCGATTGGTAACAAATTCCGAACTCCCCTACAATGATTCGGCGCCGACCTACCGGCAGTTGCCATGGCAGACCATGATGTTTGGTCGCGGTGACACATGGGAGCGAGCGAGGGTCTTTACGCAGCTTGCGTTCATTCAAGGAATCGATTGTGTCGTCCTGGCGCTTCCGAGTCTGTCCGGTGCTACCGAGAACGCTTCATTGCGTTTGTGGTGCATTGGAGTACCGATCGGTGGGGAGTTGTATCTGTTCGAACCGCAATGGGGGCTTCCAATTCCCATTCAGTCCAAAGACGGAATCGCGACGCTTCGTGAAGCCAAAGAGAACCCAGACATTTTACGCCGCGCCAAATTGCCAGGCCGATTCGAGGAGTATCCAGTTACTCAGGCCGACCTAAAGAATTTGGTAGCATTGATCGACGCCGAGCCTTTTGCATTAGGGCGAACCATGCACACCTTGGAGCGTTCGATCACGGGTGAAAACCGTGTACGGCTCAGTATGGATACGGACGCTTTGGAGAAAAGGCTTACCAAAATAGAACCGAACTTTTCGATCCGGCTTTGGAATGTCCCTTGGATCGCTCATGCGTACAACCAATCGGTTCGAGAACGCCTCAATGACAAGTCGCCATTTTCGATGTCTTATATTGAAGCGTTTGGGGCGTTCATTATGGATACGCCTATTTGCCGCGCACGAACGCTACATTTCAAAGGACAATTCGACAACACGGTGGAAGCGACCGGCGCGCTGCGTTCTTACATGGATGTGCGGGTAGACGAGCAAACACTCAAGGATATGGAGTTTGACAAAGAGATACAAGCAAGCTTGGGTGTCGTCAAACAGCCAGGCGAACCCATGGAAAACTTTCAGTTTCGAGTTGCTCAGGCACGGCAGTATTTCCGCCGATCTAAATTCGACGTTGCGATTTTTCTTGCGATGCTCAATTGCGATCTTGGAAAATTGGACACAGCCAACGACTGGCTGCAAAAGCGATTGCTCATGACGGCTGGAACAGAACGATGGCACGCACATGCTCACTATCTGCTCGGACGCAACTACGAGCAGCAGGAAAAAACAGCAGAGGCGTTTAAAGAATACGAATTCGAAAACTCGCCACAGGAAGCAGGCAATCGCATTCGAATTCGATTACGCAAGGCATTGGAAGCAACGGCTGCGGGCCCGAAGCCCTGAGAGGCATTCCTTATCTACAAAAGCGGCCAAACTTATTGCATTTCCTCCCCTTCTCTTCCTCTGGAGGAGAAGGGGAGCTAGAGTTTAAGGCGTCGCACTAATGACTTACTTCAGGCTTGTCATGTATTCGATCAAGTCCAAAAACTCGGCCGGTGCAATCGTGCCGCCAAGGTTTTCAGGCATACTGCTTTGCTTGGCCACCTTTCGCTCTTCAATATCCTCAATCTTGACCGTTCGCTTCTTTCCTTCGGGCAGTGCCAACGTAATTTCCGTCTTGGTTTCAGACATGATGAAGCCCGTGATGATTTCGTCGTCGGTCGTGCGAATGATCTCGGTCAAAAACTTGGGTTCCATCTTGGCGCTCGGCTCAACGATCGATTCAATCAAATCGTGTCGATTCAAACGCGTTGCTACTTTGGTTAGCTCGGGTCCAAACGTATAACCCTTGCCATCGATCTGGTGGCAATTGGCACAGACGCGAGCGAAGACTGCTTTGCCGTTCTCTGCCTTGCCTCGCAAGTTCTCCAACGCAGCATAAGCATTGTTGCGTGCAACTTGCTGGCGAACTTCAGGTGCAGCCAATAGCACCTTTAGCTGCCTCTCAGCCGCAATCCCTGGTCCAGATGTCGACAAGTACTTTTCGATCGCTTCGAGACCGGCTGGATTCTTGCCTGCCAAGGCACCGCTCTTATAAAGCGGCTCCCATGTCTGCTGCAAAGCACCGATCGAATGCTCTTCAATGTAGCGTAGCCATTTGTCCTGCTCTGTCGCAGCGATATTCATCAACGCATCGACAGAGGCCTCGGTTGGAACAAAGCTCAAGGCTCTAGCTGCCTCAGCTCGAACGCGAGGATGCGCATCGGTCGATGCCTTAATGAAAATGTCGCTTGCATTGGGAATCAATCGCATCATGTCAGAAACCGTGTGGACGGCGGCTGCACGTGCACGAGGATCGGAGCTTGCGAGAACCGATGCAATAAGACCGTTGTCCACAACATGGTGAGTCTGGCAAATCCAAAGCGCTTCGGTCAAAAGTCGATCGCGTTCAGGATCGTCAGACGGTAGCTTGGCAACCCACGCCTTAACTGCGGCAACGACTTTGTCCATTGGTCGCCCCTCAAGCTCACGTCGGACGCGATAGCGAGTTCGAGGTTCATAGGCTCGCAACTGTTCCAACAGCTCTGCTTCGCTTTTTCCAAATTGGGTCACTGGCTTGACCAACGCTCGATCTTTAGCGATTAAGCGATAGACACGGCCGCGAACGTGATCGCGGTTGGGGTCACGCTGCGAGTACTGCATGTGTCCAATCAATGCGTTGCACCAATCCCCAAACCAGAGAGCCCCATCTGGTCCGACTTGCGGATCGGCAGGTCGGAAATTTTTGTCTGTACTCCGGATCAAATCACTTGGCTTGCCGTCATCGTTCATGATGCGCTCGCCGGCAAAGCCTGCACCGTCATCGCGAACTCGGAAGCGGGGCATGCCGTTCATGTTGATGACGCATGCGTAAGTGAACTGACCTTGAAGAGAATCCGGCAAGTGCTTGGAGAAGATGAACTCGTTCCCAAGAGCGGGTCGCATTCCTTGGTTGTCGAAGATCGCGTCAAGGCCTCGGCGAGGTCCTATTTGATTTCCGGACAAAGCCGTGGCCCAGTGTTGCTGTGCATTGGTGCCGTCTCCAACAACACCCTGTCCCCATGGATCAAAGGTCATGCACCATGGATTGCCGTAGCCCGGCGTTGTGAAACGTTTAATCTCAAATGTCTTTGGATCAAAAACAAACGAACCGGCTGCACCGGACCATCGCTTTGGCCCCCAAGGTGTTTCGAGGGTTGTACTCATCGCAACTCCCTCGAGCATATGCAACAGTCCACCATGCGAAAATTCGAACGCACCGATCGTATGGTGTGTGTCATCCGTTCCCCAACCGTCCATGATCTCCACAACTTGGTCGGCTTTGTCATCGCCGTCGGTATCCTTGAGCCAAATCATGCGAGGCTGATCCACAACGAGCACACCGCCGTTATAGAATTCGAATCCAGTTGGGCAGTGCAATTTGTCGTAGAACGTCTTGCACTTGTCAGCCGTGCCATCACCATCGGTATCTTCGAAAATCAATAAGCGATCATTCGGATGCTTATCACCTGGCCGCCACTGTGGGTAGGTCGGCATGCAAGCCACCCATAGGCGACCTTTGCTGTCAAAGTTCAATTGCACCGGCTTGGCCAATTCAGGAAACTTCGTTTCGTCCGCAAAGAGTTTGATCTCAAGATCATCCGCTACCTCGGTCGATGCGATAAACTCGGTTGGACTCAGGTACTTTAGTTCAGGAGGCTCGGAGTACTTTTGGCGAGGGTCGCCAAATCGAGTCGCCGGAACGCTGAGCGAATTGGTTTTCTCGTCATCGATTGGAGCGGGTGTTTTTCCGCTGGCCAAATCCCAGATAAATGCATCTCGCAATGCGGCCATTTGTCGGATCTTGAGATACTCGTTGGGAAACGTTTCATGGTCCCAAGTACGGCGACCACCGTATACGTACCAACCGTTGAGCATACGATAATCTTGTAGGTGAACCCAACTTTTGTCGACGACTGCGGCCTTTACTTTGGCATACAAGTCTTTCGATGGGGCTACTGTGGCTTTGCCAAAGAGACCTTCGTCCAGCAGTTTGCCGATCACAGCATCGCCTTGTTCATTCATCGCATAGCCAGCGAGAGTGAACTGGCATTTGGGTTCGGCATCGTACTGCTGCTTGGTCCCTGCGAAAATGTCCACCACTGGCCAGTTCGCTTCCTTGCCAATTTGCTTCACTGCGTCCGCATAAAGAGACAAGTTTTTATTGATCGCAGCCGCATCAGGAAGAAGCGGATCGTTGGTGTTTTCAAATGCGGCTGGGGTAACTAGGACAAACCGAACTTTGCTGCCGGAGTCGTCACGCGTGTAGCGTTCCGAAAACTGCTGAAGGAAGGACAGGTATCCGCGTTTGAAGCCATCGACTCCCTCGGGGCCGGAATATGATTCGTTGGAACCAAAGAAACAAAGGACGGTATCTGGCGAAAAGCTGTAGAGTGGATCATCGAGCAAATCGTAGTTGCCTGGCCGTTGTCGGTTGCCAACCTCATCGGCTGGTCTCGCAAAATTTCGAACGACAAGTTTCTTCTCTGGGAACCTCAGATGGAGGCGGGTCTCGAAGTTCCCGTACAGATTCATTTTCTCCGCCGTGGAGTTACCCACCAAAGCGACGCGTTCACCTTCGAAAAAGCTAAGAGGTAATGCCGCTGGCTTTAGCTCAGGTCGTTTGGTTCGCGGAGCGGACTTCAGGATCTCTTTGCCTGGCACTTCCTTATCCTGGGCTTGTAGACCGTGCAGTCCAGAAAGAATCCAAAGCGTCAGTATGACAAGAGACAATCGGTTGTTTAGCACGGGGTTTAACTGGGTGATAGGCACTGTGAATTGAAACTGTTTTGGCATAGCAGCTGTCTGGATAGAGAGGGGAATGCAAACGGTGCGGAGGTAGATAGTTTACTCAACGAAAACCGCAGATTCAAAAAGATTAGCAACCGGCTTTACGGTGAGCTTTCGAATGAGCGTTGGGTTCGATTGGTAGCGAAACTCGTCAAGAGTTTCGGCGGTATTGCGGAAGATACCGAAAGTCTTGACGACTTTCGCTACACATGTGATTTTGATTTGTCACGGTGGGTCGCACCTGCCGGGTGCGACTCTGAAGTGAAATCTACGTTTCCACGACCAAGCTACTGGTCCATGACATCCGCTTCGCGGCTGCGGGCCAAGTCGGTAACCGAGTTTTCAAACTTCTTGGTGAGCTCTTGGATGGCTTCTTTGGCCTTATCACGATCGTCTTCGCTGATCAGCTTTTCCTTTTCTTCGGTATCAATTGCCTTGTTGGAATCGCGTCGGACATTTCGAATCGAGACGCGGCTCTCTTCTGACAAATCCTTGATACGTGCGACGAGCTTCTTTCGCACGTCGGTGCTTAGCGGTGGAATGTTGATTCGAATGATTCGGCCGTCGCTTTGTGGGTTGAGGCCAAGCTCACTTGCGACGATCGCCTTTTCGATTTCCTTGATCGAGGTGGTATCGAATGGCCGAATCACCAATTGCTGAGGCTCAGGGGCTCCAACGCTCGCTAGCTGCTTCAACGGTGTTTGCGAACCATAAATCGTTACCTTTACGGAGTCGAGCAATCCTGGCGTGGCGCGTCCAGTGCGGATCCCTGCCAAATTGTTTTTGAGCACGCCTAGCGCTTTGTCCATGCGGTCTTCAGTGTCCATCAAGATGTCTTCTACGCTCATTATGCAATACTCCTAAATGGGAAAAGAGGATGTTGTTAGGGTGGGAATTCAGGTCGTTTCGACTAGGTTGCGTTGACAAGAATGCGTTCGCCGGATGCGGTGCGAGGACTGATACGAGTCCCGACTTTTTGGCCGCTCACGGCTTTGACGATATTGCCTTCCTTTTTGAAATTGAAGATCAAAATCGGTAGCTGATGAGTTCGGCATTGTGCAATCGCGGTTGAATCCATGACTTTAAGATTGCGTTCGATGACCGTATCGTAATCCAGTTCGCGATAAAGGGTCGCATGTGGGTTCTTCTCGGGATCTTCGCTATAAACACCATCGACGCGTGTCGCTTTGAGGACGATGTCGGCATCGAGTTCGAGGCCTCGATTGGCAGCCGCGGTATCGGTGGTTACAAAGGGGGCACCAGTACCTGCGGCTAGAATTACGATTCGGCCTTTTTCTAAGTGGCGGATAGCGCGGCGGCGAATGAAGGGTTCGGCCACTCCGTCCATTTTGATGGCAGACATGACGCGCGTGGTGCAACCAATGTTCTCAAGAGCATCCTGCATCGCTAATGCGTTGATAACGGTTGCGAGCATACCCATGTAGTGCGCTGTCGCTTCCTGAATCATTTCACCGCTCGAGCCTTTGAATTGGGCTCCACGGAGAATGTTGCCACCGCCAACCACCACGGCAATCTGGCAGCCCAGTTCGTGGGCTTGGCGAATCTGCTTGGCGATCGCAGTTACCTCGTCCATACTGATCCCGCGTTCGCCAGAGTGGGCTAAACTCTCTCCGCTGAGTTTGAGAATGACACGACGATATTGTGGACGCTGTTTTTCAGACGAATCCTCTGGCATGTTTGGCTTGGCTTTACGAGGGATGAAGCGTTCGGACGATGGGTCCGAAACACTTAGCTCAATAATAACCGGAAATCGGATTAGCCACGAGCGGGCATGGGCTTCCTCCAAATCTGTGTCCTGTCCTCTTTGAGTGCCTAACAAAAGTCTCGAATTGCCTTTAAAGTGGTCCTCATGGGGAGTATTTGGGGCGATTGTGCGTAAAAAAGGTCCAGGAAAGCCCCCCTGAGCAACGGAAAGGCCGAAAAGCTGGCAAAAATCGGCGGACTCGCCTGCCAAGCACTTTTGAAGCGGGGCTTGTCGTTGGCCACCATCGGCGGGTAGGCTACGCTGGTGGGCAAGTTTTCTCGTTCCTCTTTTCACTGGCTAAGGTTCGGCGCAATGAAGTTATTCGAAGGCAAGAAGGGATTGATTCTAGGGGTTGCAAACGATCGTTCCATCGCGTGGGCAATCGCTAGAGAAATCATGACTCACGGCGGAGTTTGCGGTTTTTCTCATCTCCCAGACAAACCTGAGGATGACAAGAAAAAAAACCGGATGCGAGTTTCGAAATGCACCGCTGAGTTTCCAGACCAAACGGCCTTTCTTGAGCCATTGGATGTCCAAGATGACGCCCAAGTCGACGCTTTCATGAAAATGGCTGGCGAAAAAATGGGAAATATCGACTTCCTCTTGCACTCGATCGCGTTCGCGGACCGAGATGATCTATCGCGTGACACAGTAGAAACGAGCCGAGCTGGCTTTAAATTAGCGATGGATGTCAGCGTTTACAGCCTAATCTCAGTGACCAACGCTGCTCGACCTATCCTCAACCCTGAAGCGTCTGTACTTGCCATGACTTACTTTGGCGGTGAAAAATGCGTTCCGGGCTATAACGTTATGGGAATCTGCAAAGCAGCTCTCGATGCAACTGTGCGTTACCTCGCCTACGACATGGGCCCCAAGAACATTCGCGTCAATGCAGTAAGCGCTGGCCCGCTTAAGACTCTGGCTGGGGTGGCTGCCGGAGTTGGTGAAATGCAAGAATACTACGGCTACGTTGCTCCGCTGGGGCGTTGCGTCACCCACGAAGAAGTTGGTCGATCGGGGGCTTATCTCATGAGCCCATACAGCGGCGGAATCACTGGCGAAATCCTTCACGTCGATGCAGGCTACAATATCATGGGTAGCCCCGGTCGATTGTTGTACGAATTCGCGAAGAAGTAAGAACTGAAAGCTTAACACTATGTCAGCGATAAGATCCCTCTCCCATCTTTTCACTTTGACAATGGTTGGAGTCGTCCATTGGATTGGTCAAGTACATGCCCAATCCGATTCGGCCCAAGCCGATTTGGCTTTGAAGAAAACCAAGATAGTACTCATCGCAGGCGAAACGGCATTGGTTGACGTCGTTGGCCACCACGATTATCTAGCAGGTTGTGCCTGCCTCGATGTTATGCTTCAACAAACCCAAAACGTGGCACCCGTGAAAGTGTCCGAGGGTTGGCCTGCTGACGATGCAGTATTCAAAGACGCCAAGTCGATTGTTTTCTATACCGATGGTGGCGGCAAGCAAGCTTTTCTCGAAAAGCCATCTCGAATGACTATGCTTCAATCGCTGGTCGACTCTGGTGTCGGCATTGTGATGATCCACCAAGCTGTCGACTTTCCAGATACCGCGGCGGAACAAGCTAAAAGCTGGCTGGGAGGGGTTTACGAAAAAAGCCATTCAGGACGTGGACATTGGGATAGCAACCACGTGGACTTCCCAAAGCACCCAATCACTCGCGGAGTGACTCCATGGAAAATCAACGATGGCTGGCTCAACGCCATTCAATTCGTCGATGGCATGAAGGGGGTCACGCCTCTGGTTTGGTCCGGCAAAGAATACGCGGGCAGCAGGGCCGGATTGGATAAGGATATTGTTGCCTGGTCGTACGAACGCCCCAAAGGTGGCCGTTCCTTCTCGTTCACTGGCCTGGATGCTCATTCCGCTTGGTCGCTCCCAGGAATGAGACAGCTCGTCGTCAACGGTGTCCTCTGGACCGCAGGAATAGAAATCCCAGAAACTGGTGCAGTGAATGAAATCGATGAAACTCAATTGACCGCGATGCAGACGCCAAGGACGCAAAAACCAGTCAAGTCAAAAGGTAAGTAGTACTCGAACAGGGCACGCCGGCTAAGGCAAGCGGCAGGACAATATGCACCACGATTCGTAGCTGGATTCGCCAGAATTCAGTTTGCTCTGAATTCTGGAGAATCCAGCTACGGCATTTTTCTTTTCGCCGCTCGCCCAAGAAGTCTACCAGCGCCTTCAGATGTTCGCCTTCTGCAGACCGTAAATCCAAGTTGCAGCTGTGAGCAAATCACAACTTACTTCGGTAACTCTGTTTTCTCCAAGACACCATCCTTATTCTTGTCAAGCCTGTCGAACGTTGGCAATAACTGCTTTGGCACTTCGCCCCTCAACAGCTTATCATCGTTGTCCGTGTCTAGCATTGCGAATATCTGTGCTGGAGTGGGAGCAGCTAACTTTGCTTTCTTGACCTCGGGAGCTCGGCCAAGTTTTGCATCGATAGGCACTGAGATATGAAAATAACCAATCATCATCTCTTCGTAAGTCTGATCTCCCCATTGAACCCAAGCATTCGGATTCGGATTATTGAGGTTGTTCGCCGAGTTATCGAATGCGGCCTCGCAAAAGATTCGCGTACCGGCCGGAAGTGTTTTCTGTTTTGCCAAACGATACTCCGTCTGCCAATTGAAATCGTACTTCGGGACATCGAGAAGAACCTCGCGATTTCCATCCGGAAAGACCGCTGTGTAACGGAACGACTTACCGCGAACGTGCATATGCGGACTCATCGATAGCAAGTCGCAGTTCGGTAGTTCCTCTGGCTGCATGGCCGTGGTCTTGTAATTGCCGTCGCGAGGCGGAATGCGGAAATTTGTTTGAACCGAACTGGTCGTTTGCACTTCGTGCGTGATCGAATTTGAATCGGCAAACCAGAAGCCAACCTTACTCAAATCCGATTGTGCCGTTCCGTTTGGAGTGTAGTGAATCTGAAACACGAGTTCGCTATTGGCTGGAATGCGCTTGGCCATTCCTTCAGGCATCCACTCGACGCGTGTGCCAGGTACGTAACCCGCCAAGAAACCTCGTTCACCTTCCAACCCTCGTTTCTTATTGCCTTTCTCTCGGATAAACACAAGGATATGGTGAACCACAGCGCTATTGCCAGGGACAATTTCCATTGCGTTGACCCAGGTGTCTTGCGTTAATTTTGGGTCGGCGACGAAGTACTGGTACCGAACCTCTCCTGAGGCTGGAACGTCGTATGGTTTTTCTCCCATTGGGACAACCAAATCGGGTTCACGAGACAATTGCCAACCCGCGACGAAGTTGAGCGGTGCTGGTTCCTTGCTCGCATCGCCGCGAATTGCTCCAGCTCGCGCCCAGTTCTTAATCATTTCGATCTCTTCAGCGGGCATGCGTCGGTCGTTCTTAAAGACTCCGTGCGATTCGCTTGCATGCCAAGGTGGCATGCGCCCTTCGTTTACGACTTCGACGATCATGTCAGCCCAAGCTGACGCATCTTCGTAGTTCCCCAAATCCATCGGGCCGATTTCGCCGGGCCGGTGACAACTGACGCAGCGTGACTGCAATATTCGACTGACTTGATCTGCATAAGTCACCACGGTTTCCGTTTTTTCTAAATCGCGGGGACCGCGCCCGATCAAACAGCCTGACGCAACCGTTGTGGTTGTCGTGACTTCTTCGTTTTTGAGAATCGATTCGATCGCCGCGACTAGTTCTTTGCTCGTCACTTTGTCTTTGGAATATCCGATTCCATACTGGTCATCGACCCGACCGCGATACCGGATTTTGCTTTCCGCGTCGATCACGCAGACTTCTGGTGTGCGCGTAACTCCTGTCCGATTCGCAAGCTCTTGAGCGGGATCTTTGACAAAAGGAAACTCAAAACCAAACTTACGCGCATGAGCAGCCATTTCGGCCAAACTGTCCTGTACATTGGAATCGACGGCGACAAATGCAATCCCTTTATCTCGATATTGCTTTTCTAACTCGACCAATTTCGCAGAATACAATTTGGCAAGCGGACACTGGGTTCCAACGAAGGCGAACACAATGGCCTTTTTGGATTGGAATTCCTCCTGTTTCCATTGCTTGCCCTGATAATCAATCAACGCAAAACCATCAATTTTCGACCCAATCGACGCTGCATTCGAAGAGGTAGAATCTAGCGTATCGGCAAATCCAAGATGAGAGCCTAGAAAGAGCATCAATCCGAAAACGAACCAACCGAGAGATCGGAGATATGAGTGAATAGTCATAAGAACTTTGTTATGATTGGGCTTTGGCAAAAGTGAGGCAACCCGCATTGTTGCAGAGAAGTAGCGGTCAGATAAAGCCGAAAACCGATTGAATTGCGTGACTTTTTGATGAAATTAAGCTGGTGTACCGGCTTCAGCTGGTCGCTAGGTTTGCTGGCGCTGCTCCAGCCAGTGCTGTCCGGTTCGGGCTCGGAGGCCGTTTCACTTGGTTGAGGAAATGGGGTTAGCCGTGTAACGCAACGCTGTTTCGCATTTTGTAGCGAAACTCGTCAAGAGTTTCGGTGGTTTATGCAATGCAGCCGAAAGTCTTGACGACTTTCGCTACAGAAAAGCCCAATTTACATTGAGCAG
>CANHVO010000196.1 GCA_947463915.1 Planctomycetaceae bacterium | reverse complement strand
GACTTAACCGGCAAGCACAAAATCGAAGCCAAGCTTCTTTCGCGAACCTCATCGCAAGTGACACTCATCAAGGATGACGGAAAAGAAGTCACATTGCCGATCGACAAGCTCAGCCAAGTCGACCAGAAATGGTTAAAAGAAAATCCTTAATCCTACTCTTCTGTTAGGCAAACGGCAGGATGAAAGTAACTTAGCACGACGCGTAAACTAGTGAATTGGACAGTAAATTCACTAGCTTGCGCGTCGTGCTAGGTACAGTGGGGCACATCTGTCGGATGTGGCCTCCAATATGAGAGCACTCCCCGGCACCAACGAAAATACCATGAATTCAAACCAGTTAGATAACACTTCGGGCGCACCTCAAAACAATCCCGATAAGCCGAAGCGACGCAATCGAATTTGGCTTAAGATTGTGGGATCGCTCGCAATCGGGCTCTTCCTCTTCGTGCTTGCACTCCCAACGATGCTTGGTTCGCGGTGGATTTATGAGCCGCTCATTCAGCGGCTGGCTAAGGATCAGTTTCAGCTAGAAATCGATTCGGTAAAACTAAGTTGGCTTAGTCCGCTCGAGTTTCAGGGGATTTCAATACGTGAATCTAGTGCGCCAGATGCAAAAAAATTGTCTGTACCCTTGATCACCATTCGATCGGTCAAATCCAATCACGGCTTGTTGGGGTACCTCGTCAATGGCCGCAACTTGGGACGGATCGAAATCCTAGATCCAAAAATCGACATCGCCTTGCTCGAAAATGGCTCTAATTTAGAACGCTTGGTAAAGTCGATCGAAGGAAATCGAAAGGCGGAACGTACCAAGGCAAAATCGCAGCCAAAATTGGACTTAGACTTAGCGATTCGAAGCTTGAGTGTCCAGATCCAGCCTCAGGATAGAGGGGACGCAATCACGGTCATTCCACCGATGGACGCAGACATACAGTATCGTGCGCTCAATCAAGACGCCGAGCTAGTCGTGCAGCCGATGCAAGTGCTTGATCAGGCTGCTCTGACGCCCGAACTTGTGCGCTTGGGAGTTGGGTTTGCTGTTCCATTGCTGGCCAAGTCTGCGTGGTTTGATGGCCGCATTTCACTTAAGACCAAAGAGATTCGAGTACCACTCGCCAACGCCATGCAAAGCCAGGGTGCGGCGATGTTAACGCTTCATCAAGTACGAAGCGGACCTTCGGAACCACTCATCGTTGGGGCGTTGGACGCGCTGGCTAGGCTCCGGGGCAAGGAGGCGTCCCATGAGCTGGTCTTCGTCGATGGTTCTGAGGTTGTGGTCGAGGTTGCCGATGGACGTGTTTTTCACTCGGGGCTGGAAGCAGGGCTGCCGAAGCTCGATCCGCGTCTCCAGATCGCAACGCAAGGTTATGTCGGCTTGGTGGATCGATCCTTGGACTTGAGCGTCGAAATTCCGGTCCCCATTGAGCAACTCGCACGTCGCGAGAAAGTACAGCAGTTGGGAGTTCCGCGCGTCAAGCTACCGGTGGGTGGTACGTTGGACGATCCCGAGATCAAATGGGATGTGATGCGAGGTGAGTCGGCAATGTTGCTATCGGCCATTGCATCTCAACTTCATACGGACGCACCGATCGCGAGCACCCTCGTTGATGCGATCGGCGATGTTACCGAAGGCAAAGCGGATGAAGCGATCGCGACGGCGGTGGATTTTGTCAAAGCCTTGAGGCAGCGGCGAGCTCAGGAAAAGGCAAAGCAGTCCGAAGATGCCTTGCCGCGGACTGATTCGACTGAACCCGAAAAGAGAAGGCCTTTTCGGGACGCGTTGAAGAAGGTTATCAAGGGCGAGTGATAACTCGTTTAACAGTCAGCCGTAGGCGTACTGCCATTTCATTGTAAGTACGCCTACGGCTGACTGTTAAACGAAACCTAGCCAAGTGACCACTGACTACTAATTACTTACCGTTAAACTTGTAGTCTTTGTGTTTGACGTCGAAGTCTGCGTCGGTCAGGCCGACGTTGAAGTTGATGTTTTGGTAAGTGTATTCCTCAATTACGTCTTTATCGACGTCGATGGCAGCTCCCTTTTTGGGCCATCCGTAAGCTGCATATCGTACAGGAATCTTCCACTCGTCATCCATGAAGATTTGAGCGAGGTGGAAATCGTAGTGAGCCTGTTGCGTATCGTGGGTTACTTGAATGATCGAGCAGCTGCGGCCACCAACTTTGGCTCCCGGAACCAACTCGACTTTGCAGAACCCGTGACGCTTGTCCTTTTCGCCACGTTCGATCAGTTTGACAACCAAATTTTCGATGCCGATATCGGTAATCGGATATCGTTGGCCAGCCATTGCCAAGAAGCTATTGGTTTCAAGCAAGTGAGTGCCAAGCATTCGCTTGATTCCACCTTCGTGGGCGTATAGTTTGCCTTGATTTTGGTTTTCCACGTAGAGGACTTCGCGACCCTTGACGGAAGACGGCTTGAGGAACGCTATGTAGACACTGAATGGAACGACGATTTTGTTGTCTTGCACCTTTCGATTGCGCACCTTTGCGAACATGTACTCATGCTCGCCGACGTCGTCGCCAATTCGCTCACGCTTGACCAAGACAGCTGTGTAGTCCTTGAGGTCCGCCCGAATCTGACCTAGGCTTTGATGTGCAAGCTGAATGGCTGGATCGAGAGGATGGGGAGCGGCGTTCGCGGGATTTGAGGTTTCGTTTTTCGAAACGCGAAAGACAGGCTCTGTCAATCCTGTCGCAGGCTGTTGTGCAAAAAGGTACCCCGAGGATAGGGCTGAAAGTGCAACGGAGTGCAATGCATTTCGAAACCAAGTTCGTTCAAGTCGCTTCATCGAAACAGTACTCCGTTACTTCCCTTTTGTATCCCATTTTTCAACCGCAATCAGTTGCGGCCGATGCCTTCATGAGTCTTATCGATCGAAGGCTTGTGATTCAATGAAAATTTGTAATCCGCTCGTCATAAACCAACCTCAACCGGTTTTCCGCTGTGGCGAATTCGAACCAGATGTTTCTTTCGATAGCATTTTTAAGTAGAGTGCTTCGAATTCGTCAACCATTTTTTCTAGTGCAAAACGCTCCATCGCCGATTCCTTGGCCTCGTGAACAATTCTTTGTCGATCGGGAGAATCGACAACGGATTCCATCATCAAATCCGCCAAAGTCGCGGGATCGTTACCCTGGATGGGCCACCCGAGTAGCTTTCCGGTATGAGGGTGGCGAAGCACTTCGGTTAAGCCGCCCACTTCGCCAGCAATGACGGGAGTGCCAATCATTTGCGCTTGGATTGTCACTAGCGAGAGCCCTTCGCTTTGCGAGGTGTGTACGAAGGCATCAGCAGCGGAAATCCAGCGTTCTGGTCGCTCTTGAAAACCTAGCAACCGAACATGTTTCTGCAAGTCGTACCTGCGTATCAGCTCTTCCAATTCCGATTTCATTTTGCCTTCGCCGCAAATGACAACGCAAAATTCCGGGAGATGCCAACGTAAATGATGAGCGGCCTCGATGAGGCGTTCGTAACCTTTGCAAGGAATTAGACTTCCAACGGCGCAAAAGAGGGGAGTATGGTGCTCGATGCCAAGGTGCTCGCATGCCCAGAATCGTTCGACCCAACGCTCGAGTTTGGGTGCTTCTAGACCACCGTAGATGACGTGTGTCTTTCCTTTCGCAACACCGCCTTGAATGCAAACATCGCGAACCGCATTCGAAACGCACACCACTTTGTCGAGCATCCAATTGTATCGAACGGCAGATCGAATCGGGAATGCAGTATGTTTGACGCCCACGCGTTTGATCCCGAGTCGGCCGAGCATTGCTAGCGAACCCCATGTTTGGGAATGGGAATCATTGGCGTGAATGATTTCAGTGCCATGCTGAGAGAGTGTTTTTCGCAACCCCAGCAAGGCCTTTGGACCGGGCATGCTACCTGTCATCCAACCGCATTGGTAGCCAGCGTTTTGAATGCGTTCGTGCAGCGCGCTTGTTTTGTCGCAAATCCAGAGAATGGAGTGGCCACGCTGAATGAGCCCAACGCCCAGCGACCATAGAAACTGCTCGCCCCCACCCCAACTAACAGGGGAGGACATCAGCGCAAGCTTCATTTTTGGCGGCTGCATCTGAGGATTTCCTGGACAAAACGTAAAATTGAGACCTAATACTGTCGATGTTAGGCTTTTCCTTTCTGCCGGGTCTAGGTCAAAATCCCATGTTCCATCTTGGATTCCAGCGTTATCCTTTCTGTTAGCAATTCAGCTCCATTGAACCTGTCTCGGGGAAATTATGAAACTACGACGAAATACGCTTCGACCACTTCGATTCGATCCCTCTGGAGCAATGCTGCCAAACCATGGGATTGACCAAGATCAAATGAAGCAATTGCTGCCCCAGTTGGGCGGCATTCGCGACGCCATGATGACAACCGAGCTGGATATGCTAGCAGGAAAGCTTCCTACGCCGGCGTCGATGGAGCCCTTGGATGCCGGCTTTATCACCATGCCGGATCGGTTGCTTTCGGAGTACGAAGCCAATCGCCAAGGGAGCGAACTTGGCCGTCTCTTCAAGCGAGCCACGCACTTGCATAAGATCGTAGATCGGGTTGTGGTGCTCGGAATCGGGGGCTCGTACATGGGAGCCAAAGCGATTTTGGAATCCTGCTGCCAACCGTATTGGAACGAACTGTCTCGAGGCGATCGCGGCAGCAAGCCTCGAATGTATTTCGAGGGAAACAACTTCGATAATGATGCGACCCAAGCATTGCTTCATTTGCTGGGTGCTCACAAACAACAGCCCGCAACGAGTGAATTGGAACGTTGGGCTCTGGTTGTCATCAGCAAAAGCGGCGGAACACTAGAAACCGCTGCAGCCTTTCGGCAGTTTTTGGTGGCACTTGAGTCCAGTACAGGCGGCGACCGAGAGAAATTGATCGAGCTGTTGGTCCCAGTTACAGGCATGGGTGGCAAGCTGCATAAGATGGCGACCGAGCTTGGTGTCACGGACCTTTATCCCGTTCCCGACGGAGTGGGAGGTCGCTGTTCGATTCTGTCAGCGGTGGGTTTGGTGCCGGCAGCGATGCTCGGCGTCAATGTGGTTGAACTCTTGCAGGGAGCCTCGGCAATGACCAAGCACTTCTGCGAATCCAAGCCTGAGGACAATATTGTGCTGCAATTTGTGGCCGCCAACCATTTGCTCGAAAAACATCGCGATATCAATATTCGTGTCATGAGCGTTTGGAGCAAGGCTTTGGAGTCATTTGGGATGTGGTACGACCAGTTATCGGCGGAAAGCCTTGGCAAAAACCTCTTAGGTTTTACGCCATTGACCACGGTGAACACCCGCGATTTGCACTCGAGGCATCAACAACACCAGCAGGGGCGACGGGACAAGGTCTTCAACAATATCATCGTGGACGAGTATCGATTCGACTCGCTGGCCATCGGCTCGAGAAGCTCCGATGCAGACTCCCTCAATGAGATCGCAGAGAAAACACTGCCTGAAGTCATGCAGGCGGCTATCGAAGGCACCAATCAAGCTTTGCGGGACGATGGCCGCCCCTACACCAATTTGCACATTCCACAGGTGGACGAATTGCACATGGGACAACTGTTTCAGATGATGATGTTGGCAACCGCGGTCGAGGGGCGACTGATGGGAATCAACCCTTACGGACAGCCAGGAGTTGAGGCGTACAAGAAAAACATGAATCGTTTGCTTGGTCGGAAGTAATGACTTCCGTCAAGTAGTAGCCACCGTCGCCAGCCGGTGGAGCCGCAATCGCTTCCGGTAGCTATAGTCGCCAGACCGTGGAGCCTCTAACTTTCCTTGAGTACACCGGACTTTTCCGGTTCCCCAGGGTCGGACCAAGCGATAGACTATTCGAGGTCCGAACACACCTAATCTATTTTCAACTAGCAAATATTCAACGGAGTTTCCACGAGTGACGACCCAATACATCGCAGCGATTGCCGGGCAGATTACCCCCGAAATGGAATTCGTCGCAAAGCGCGAAAATCTCACTCCCGAATTGATTCGTGACGAAGTTGCTGCCGGTCGCATGGTCATTCCTGCGAACAAAGTCCACTTGCAGGGCCGTCTTGAGCCAATGTGCATTGGCATTGCAGCCAGCTGCAAGATCAACGCCAACATCGGCAACTCCGCAGTCACCAGCAACATCGAAGAAGAACTCGAAAAGCTCCACGTATCGGTTCACTATGGAGCTGATACGGTAATGGATTTGTCGACGGGCAAAGATATCGACAACATCCGCAGCAAAATCATCGCTGCCTCCACCGTCCCCATCGGAACCGTGCCGATCTATCAAATGCTGGAGGAACTCGGCGGCAACATCGAGGACATGCGGACTCAGCACTTCTTGGACATGGTCGAGCACCAAGCCAAGCAAGGGGTCGATTACATGACGATCCATTGCGGCGTCTTGCTGGAGCATTTGCACCTAACGACCGCCCGCGTGACCGGTATTGTCAGCCGCGGCGGTTCGCTTATCGCAAAATGGATGATGGTTCACCGCAAACAGAATCCGCTTTACGAAGCGTTCGACGACCTCTGCGATATCATGAAACAATATGACGTAACGTGGAGTTTGGGAGATGGTTTGCGTCCCGGCTCGATTGCGGATGCCAGCGACGCTGCTCAATTTGCCGAGCTCGATGTCTTGGGCAAGCTTTGCAAACGAGGCTGGAGCAAAGGAACTCAAGTGATGGTCGAAGGCCCTGGCCACATCCCGATGGATCAAATCGAGATGAATATCAAGAAGCAAATTGAAGTTTGCCATGGCGCTCCGTTCTATGTCCTTGGCCCATTGGTAACCGACGTAGCACCAGGTTATGACCATATCACCAGCGCTATCGGTGGCGCATTGGCAGGCTGGGCCGGCGCAGCCATGCTATGCTACGTTACTCCAAAGGAGCACCTCGGGTTGCCAAATCGCGAAGACGTCAAGCAAGGTGTGATCGCCTATAAGATTGCTGCTCACGCCGCTGACGTAGCTCGCAAACGACCTGGCGCACAAGATCGCGACAACGCACTATCGAAAGCGAGATTCGCATTTGATTGGAACGAGCAGTTCCGTTTGTCGCTCGATCCGGAAACCGCCAAAGCGTACCACGACGAGACCTTGCCTCAGGACACATTCAAGAGCGCACACTTCTGTAGCATGTGCGGCCCGAAGTATTGCTCGATGCGCATCACCGAAGACATTCGAAAGATGGCTGCAGAAGAGACGGAACCGGTCTTGGTGGAAATCAAGATTTAGGTTCTACGTGATTTAGGTTCTCGGTTGCGTGTACGCTATCGTCGCGGAGCGACGAGCGACAATGTCGCCCTTCGCTCCGCGAAGGCAGCGTGCGGCAATAAAAGCCTACACTTCGGTTCACCAAATGGATTGTCACCAGTACCCTGCGCGATGATACGCAGTGCCCGAATCGGGATCGAAGTAATAGGTCGCACCTCCACCATCCGCTTCGGTTGGGCTACCAAAACAAATCGCATTCTTTGGCATGGGCCACCCGAGGCCTTGAAACCATAATTCGAACTCGTCTGCGCTGGCCGTTTCGCGTTCGCTTGAGTCTCCGCGAGGGGCTGCAGACAAGCGCCCAAACTTGTTCCAAAGCTGATCGATATACTCTCGCAGTTCCGTTTCTGTTATCGAGTACTTTGCACGATGCCCCATAGCGGTTTTCTCTAGCGTGATGGCTTTCGCGGCAGGCGGCAGGTAGCGTTCAATACGGAAGTCTCGAACGTCGTCATAAGTGGCATATTGAAAAACGCCAAACCGTCTTGCATCTAGAACGGACATGATGCCATTGCAGGAAGGGACAAACGCCATGATCGCCGCTGCGGAAGTGATCACAAACGCCATACCAGGCTTCCAATTCTTAGCGGCTGCAATAACGGTCACCGTCACGATCACAAAGACCATGATCAGCGAGGTGAGCTGGATAGGGAGAATGATCGGCCAGAGCATTTTTTCTTACTTAACTGGGAATTTGTGAATTGGCATGAACTGCGGAGCAGTGGCATCCTAAGGCCAAGGATGTATACCTCAACTTCACCCACATTTCCTGACGGATTTCGTACTCGTACTCAATGAAATGGTACTCGTACTCGATTGTCCAGCCGATCGAGAACGAGTACGAAAAACGCTGGGGAATTGGAATGTGATGGTCAAAGATTTGGGTAAAGGCAATGATGCGAGCCTTGGTGAGAATTTTAGCAGATGCTAATCAGCATAACTTCCCGGAAATTCCAAAGCCAAATCATTTCTCGGGAGGGCGAGGCTCCTGCCGAGCCATTCTACTACCAGCTCAGCAGGAGTCTCGCTCGCCCAATGGAACCATTAGCATGACTTTTCCAGCTAGCCTTTCGCCTTTCGCCTTTAGCCTCTTTACTCCCTGGCGGACGGCAAATGGAATGTGCCTGCTACCTTTTTTGCTTGTTACAATGGATCATCCTCTTTGAGCACGCATCAACCAGCGAAACGGAATGTTGAACTTCATGGTCGTCGTAAACTTGTCGAAACTTTTTCTTGTCCCCGGTCTGTGCCTGTGCCTTACTTCGTTCGGGCTGGCCGTGCAATCCACCTCGAGCACCAAGGATGCTTTTGAGTTACTCGAGCTGGAAATTCCTGAGCTACAAAAGCTGATGGAATCCGGAAAGCGAACTTCGAAGGCGCTCACGCAACTTTACCTCGACCGAATCGAAGCCATCGACCGCAATGGGCACCAGCTTAAAAGCGTTATCGAAGTCAATCCAGACGCCCTCGCCATTGCAATGCAACTCGATCAAGAGCGCAAGTCCAAAGGACCTCGCGGGCCGCTTCACGGTATCCCGGTTTTGATCAAGGATAATATTGATACCGCGGACAACATGTCGACGACGGCTGGTTCTCTTGCTTTGATAGGGCCAGCGCCAGACAAGGATGCATTTCTTGTTCAGAAACTGCGTGAAGCAGGTGCTGTGATTCTTGGCAAAACAAATTTAAGCGAATGGGCCAACATTCGAAGCACGAATTCGACGAGCGGCTGGAGCGGCCGCGGCGGTCAAACGCGGAACCCTTACGTCCTCGATCGCAATCCATGCGGATCGAGCTCGGGCTCGGGAACAGCCGTCTCGGCAAACTTATGTTCTGTAGCAATCGGAACAGAAACAAATGGTTCGATCGTATGCCCATCATCGGCTTGCGGCATCGTCGGGATCAAGCCGACCGTCGGACTAATCAGCAGAGCTGGCATCATCCCCATCTCTTCCTCCCAAGATACCGCTGGTCCGATGACTCGCACGGTTCGCGACGCAGCCATCCTGTTGGCGATCCTGGCAGGCAATGATTCGGAGGACGCCGTGACGGTTGACTCCAACAAAAACAAGCAAAGCGACTACACCCAGTTCCTCGATGCGAATGGTCTCAAGGGGGCAAGGATCGGCGTGGCTCGCAACTTTTTCAAACCGGTTGGCAAGCTCGATAAGATCATGGACGATTCGCTGCAAGCCATGCGCGATGCAGGTGCCGACTTGATCGACTTCGAAAGTTTGAAAAACATCGATGACGTTGGGGTGGCGCAAACGATCTTGTTGGAATACGAGTTGAAGGCGAGCATGGCGGACTATTTTGTGCACCGCGGCAAACGCTCTCCGATGAAGACGCTAGCGGATCTCATTGAATTCAACACTGCGCACCGTGACACCGAGATGAAGTATTTTGCTCAGGAGTTTTTCGAAGCGGCACAGAAACGTGGCCCGCTAACCGATTTCGCTTATTTGGAAGCGCAGGCTAAATGCCTACGTTTGGCGAGGACCGAGGGGATCGATGCCGCCATGGAAGAGCATAAACTCGATGCGATTATCTCCCCCACGCTCGGCCCTGCTTGTCCGATCGACTTGGTCAATGGCGATCACTGGATCGGTGGTAGCACTGATTTGTCAGCCATTTCGGGATACCCAAGCATAACAGTACCGGGAGCAACACTCCAAGGGTTGCCGATGGGATTGACGTTTATCGGAAAACGTTGGAGCGAACCGTTATTGATCAAGCTCGCTTATTCCTTTGAGCAAAAAACAAAGGTCAGAAAGCCACCCGAATTTATCCCAACCTTGGGGTGGTAAAAGGTCGTTTAACGGCGTTTAACAGTCAGCCGCAGGCGTACTGTGAAAGCTAAGTACGCCTACGGCTGACTGTTAAACGAAATTGTCCTAAAGCAATTCCTCACCGGGCGGAAACAGGCTTCTCAGCAGACGGGCACTTGGATCAAACTGCTTCGTAAAGGCGAGCTCGACGCTTGCCGAAAGACTTCGCCTCACCGTGATCTCCTGCATCAATCCAAGCGGCAGACCATCGATGAAACCTCGTAGGGGACGCTTCCCTGAATAATCGATACTAGAGATCGTAATGATGCTTTCGCCCGAGAGAATCATCGGCTTCCAAAAGCGAGGCTGAAAGATATTCGATCCAGCGAGAGTTAAGGTGGGAGTATCGATCGGGACGGGCACAGCTCCCATCGCTCTCGCATAAGCTGACGATCCGGCCGCGGTGGAAACCAGCATGCCGTCTCCAACAACTTTGGCAACGCGGGTTTCGCCATCGATATCGACACGCAGCCATGCCGCTTGGCCCTCGGCTCGCTCCAGCCATACGTCGCTGAAGGCCAGCCCCAAAGTGGTCTCGCCATCTGGCTTTGTGCCGTCAACTCGCAACATAGGTAGGTTGTAGGAAACGAGCTCCAAGTCCAAGAGTTCATCAGGAATCATTTCGTTCATCAAGAAACCGAGGTGGCCCGTGTTCAGTCCGACGAACGGAACACGCAGTTCCCAATATTCCCGAATCGCTCGGAGCATGGTGCCGTCACCACCCAAGACCAGAATCAGATTCGGGGTATTGGATTGGTATTGAGCATACTTTTCAGCAACGGCTTTCGATTTCGGATTTCGTTCATCATACTCGATCAGCAGTCGCGGTTCGTCGATGCAAAATCCTGCGCGGCGCTGACGAGAGTCGGGTACAAACAATCGATGCCTAAGAATGTAATCGTTCACATCCCGATCAACGCAATCGGCGATCGATTCGCCACGATAGACTCGATCGCGGAGCTCTGCCGAAGACGGGCGATCGGGGACCGAAATGACAAGGTTCTGCGGCGGAAGGCAAACGGAAGTCAAAGACGTTCCAGTTGGCCCGATTACAACGAAGCGGGATTCTTGCCAAAGACGGTGTCCTTCACTCCATTGCGTTTGGATGAGGGACTCACCGATATCTCCTTTTGCTGTCATGCCTATATTAACCACATGCCAGACTTCCCCTTGGTCCGCGTACTTGGCCTCAACTTCGAGGGGCGAAGAAAAGGACTTCATGCTCAAGTCGGTGTAGTCAATGGTGACCTTATCAAGGCCGCGAAAGGCGAGAGAAGCAATTGCAGCGCGATGAATGGGGGCCGCATGCTCGTGTTCCCCTTTTAATGGTCTTGGTCCAGTCGGATATAAAACAACTTCATCAAATCCACTTTTGAGCAACGCATCGACCTCGGCGCGATGGAATTTGCTAGGGGGATCAAAAGTGCTTGCGTAAATGGCAATACGACGATTGGACATGGCGGTCTGCGAAAAGTGTGGCTGAGGTTTGTCAAAAGTCTACCACAGAAATCGGCGGCTATGTGTCCCGCAAGCTATCGGTTTACCTAGCAAGGAATTGGGATAAGTGGGACCTGCCCGCCAAAGCGAACGAGGGCCTTGTGCCCCAGTTCGCAACCTGCTTGGCGTGCTAACCGACTTGAGGCAGATTGGCAATGTCGCTCTCGGCAAGAGCGACCCACTTTGGTCGATTTCAGATGCCGCAAGCTCGGCGGCTCCGGTTCACCTATTTGCTTGCTGATGACCTGGGTTTACTTGACCAGCTCGATGTCCGGCAGCACCCAGCTGCGGTCAAAGTAAGCTTGGGTCGGGCCGTAGAGTCGGAAGTAAGTGAACCAACCTTTTCCGGGAATCGTCTCGATCCAGTTAGTCGCCGGTTTTCCAGCCGGGGCTTTTGGCCCGAAGTAGAGGTCCACCGAGCCGTCGGCGTTCTTCACAATGTTGTCTCGGGAAGAACGGTCGGGCTGCACGCCGGTGTCCACGAAGCAGCGAGTCTCGTTGTCATAGACGGTGAACGACCAAAACTGCGCGACGGGTGCATTGGCCGGGACATGCAGCTGATAGTTCTTGCTACCGTCGAGCCATTTGTCTTCCGAGTCCTTCGAAGATTCTAGATAGACTTGTCCGAAGCCCACAGTGCGCCCCATCATGCCGACGGAGACGCCGACCGCCTCATAGAACCAGGAGGTGCGCTCATCGAATTGAGTATAGTGCGGAGCTTCCTGCGACGTTTCTTTTAGGAACAATGAAATGTCCCATTGCTTACCCGGCCAGACCTTCACGCCTTCAAATCGCTTGGCAAAGCCAATGGTTCGCGCCATGACCTCGCCGGTTCGCGCCGCGTCAACGAGAATTCGTTTCTGCCGCTCGTCCGGGTTGAAGTCTTTGCCTTTCTCAATCCCCAGCGGCTGCAACATTCCGAGAATTATGCGATCACGCTCAAGGACAGGTTCCTCATTGATGACCTTGGAGAGTCCTTGCCAATAGGCGAGCCCACGCGGCTGAACCCCACTCCATTTTCGGCCATTGATTTGCACATGGGGGGAGGTGGGTGGGTTGTCGCGCTGGCTGTAAGGATAAATGCGTAAAGCGGCCATGGTCGCCAAGGCTTTTTCCCGATTGGGATCAAGCACGCGCATTCCCACCCAAACATTGATGGTGGGAGTGCGGACCACGAAGTAACCTTCTGGCTTCATGTCGGGATCGTTCGGTCCTAGTATAAGATACTTTCCACCTGCCCCCTTATCCGGTCCGGTTTGTCCGCAATCGGTGAGGGGACGCTGCCAGAAATCAAGAATGCCGCCGGCTACGGCGCCTGCAGGAACTTCCGCTACTAAAGGGCCAGTGTCCTTCATATTGGGAAATGCCATCAGATAAGGTGTCGTGGCATTGGCGGTGAGGAGGCCAAGTTTGTCGGTGAAGGTCAGG
>CANHVO010000195.1 GCA_947463915.1 Planctomycetaceae bacterium | reverse complement strand
GCAAGCTACCGAATTTCCCTGGCGTCTCGGCGGTCTACGAACCGCCCGAGGAGCCAGACTTGCTTCTTGACACAGGTGATTTGAGTGTCGAGGAATGCGTTAGCGCTGTTTTGGAATTGCTGAAGGCGAATCAAGTGATTCGGTAGAGGCTGCAAATCGGCAAGCTCCTTGGGAGGAATACCGTCGCTTTGCGACTCTCGCTTACTCTGATCCCGAGCGGACCACGGATTACATCCTTGGCTCTCAAATGCCACTGCTCCGCAGTTTTGGGGCAGTTTCGATGAAATCGTAAATTCATTTGATTGCGATTCAATCGCGAATGCGATGGCATTTGATAGCCTGGGGTAAGTTCGCAACGCGAACGCAACCCCAGGTAGGCCGTCCCCAGCGAACGAGAGCTCTGAAGGAGCGGCATTGGCTTACGAGTCTATAACCCGGCATGCGGTGACATTTGGTAGACTAGTCGGGGCATTTGTCGCATTCACTCCCGAAACGATTGAGACAATCGTTTTACACTCCTTTACATACCCTTTGGATTTCACGGACGATGCCATGCAAGTAGACAATGAAAAACGGCGTCGATTTTTTTCACGGCAATTTTCTCTTTCGATGTTAATGCTCATCGTGACGGGAATAGGATGCTACCTAGGCGGGCGCATGCAAGGTTACCGGCAGGGACTAGCCGTTTGGGATGACGCTCCCATGTACTCAAATACATACTCTCTCGTCGATCTCCTACCCTCATCAAAAGATAGCGCTGAGTCTGAGGCAATGCTTGAGTCATTGACGTTGAAGATAAAGAACGAGGTACTGCCAGGAGTATGGAAGGAATCGGGTGGCAAAGCAGCAGCACGAGCATTTGCCAAAAATTCATCCGTTGTTGTGACTGCCAACGATCTCGTACATGAAGCTATAAGCGACTACTTGATCAAGGCCAGGGAGCGGACGCCAAAGACGATCGAATGAATCCATTCGCTGATGTTTCCGTCGGAGTGGCTTTAGCCACACCTAACGATTAGTGTTCGATTAGCGAAAATTAGTGTTCCAACTGCTTTTGCCGCCACTATGGCGAAGGTCGCTGTGCACGAACTGCTTCCAAGCTGCCGGAAGCCTGAAAGGCTGACACACCCTCTGCCGGTGGTGATAACCACCGGAGTAAGAACTCAGCTTTGTTGTCGGATAGTGCGGACAACATGTCTTTGAAGTCTGCGTTGAACAACGTTCGGCTCCTTGAACGCCCAAGCGGTGAGTGCAAGCGGCCATACCATCATCAGCCGTTCAACAGGAGTCGCCTCCGAAACGCCACTGTCGACTCCCTGCTCATCCAAAGTTGAACGTTTTACTATAGTACGATCCATTCGGGATACGGTGGTCATTGGGCGCCTGTTTGATCTTCTGGCATGCGATGTAATTTCCGTCAACTAATGTAACTCACAATCGGTTCAATATTTGCGGTTCAGATCGCGGTCGTTTCAAGAATTTGCGATTTATGAATCCGTTCAGCCGGCTGAAGCCGGTACACCAGCTTTTTTAATTAAGCTTCGCGAGAAGGGGCAATCGCTTTTGGTCTGAGACAACGACACCGCCTGGCTTTTCTACCGTGATGGCAAAGACCGTTGGCTTGTCCACTCGAAGTTTAGCTCGGATTGGAACAATCGATTCACCCGAACTTGCAATGTCAAAGACGCCTCCATCGACCGGCTTTTCATCTCGAGATGGGTC
The DNA here is from genome assembly GCA_947463915.1 of Planctomycetaceae bacterium. GTDB lineage: Bacteria > Planctomycetota > Planctomycetia > Pirellulales > Pirellulaceae > JBKCUI01. The sequence goes on along the minus strand of CANHVO010000195.1, from coordinate 11,354 downwards.
GATGATCCAGAGCTGATACTGTTCCTTGGTCGGATCGTTTACAGGAAGACCGCGGAAGGTCATAAATCCTTGCTGTGCTTCTGTGCTCCAGACCACTTCTCCAAGGTCGCTACCCTTTGTTGGGTCCGGTGCCGGCAATTCCCACTTCGTTCGAACCATATCCGCTACGCTTGAAACGAACTTGTCTCGCTGCGATAGCAGACTTGCGGTCTCGACTCTTCCGGTGGGAAGCCAGACGCACAGCGCAAGAGCGATGGACGCCGCCATGCACAGCCACGCCGTCATCTCCCGCAGATTGACCTTCGGGGATGTTGCGTTTGAAGGCAATGCCGTCGTGACAGGAATTGGATTCGCCGCCGCTGACTTTTCAGCATCCAGAATGAATCCGCTAGCCATCTTTTTGAGACGGTCCGTCAAATCGGCAGGCATTGCCTCTGTCGGCATCGTGTTTTGAAACGTCAGGAAGGTACGCGCAGCGGCTTCTTCGGAACGCTCGATCATGTCCTGTAAAATCTTTGGATCGTAGGATTTGATTTCGTGCATTTCCGCCTCTGACAAATCGCCGAGTGAAAAGCCTGCGGCAAGTTCTTGAATACGCATGTCGATGGAGTCTGTACTCATGATGGCACTCCTGTTCCAGCAACAGAGAATCTCTCCATGCATTCTCTCAGCTGGATAAGCCCCCTCCTGGCGAATGACTTTACGGAACCGAGTGGGATTTGCATTTCAGCCGAGATCTGCGAGTGCGATTTGCCCTCGTGAATCGATCTTCTCAGGATATCCCGTTGGTTGACAACGAGACCTTCGAGGCATCGCGTCGCCTTGGCGGCCTCATCGATCAGTTCAGCTGAAGCGGCGACGACGGACACACTTGGCTGTTCATCCAAATCGCTGGTTTCAAGTGTGGTTTCCACGGCCCGAGATTGTTTGCGATACCGATCGATCAGTCGTCGCCTAGCGATCATGGTTACGAAGGTCGATTCAGCCGACATGCTGGGGTTGAAACGCTCAGCTTTCTGCCAGAGTTCCAGGAAAATTTCCTGCACGGCATCTTCCGCGTCGGCCTGACTTGGCGAATAGCGTTTGGCTAGCGACCAGATTAGGTTGCCGTACCGCTCGATGCAGTAATTGAGCGATTCAGGCTCGCGTCGAGCGACTTGCGCGAGTACCGATTCGATCGACTGTGATGGCTTTTCATCCACTTGTAACATGAAAATAGACGCAAAAATGGAGACGTAGTTTGATTTGAGGGGAGTACCACAATCAGCCAGTTTTTAAATCTGAACTCCTACTCTGCGAACAGAAAACCGACGGGTGGTTTCGCCCTCTAGATAGTACGTTAGATTCGCGATTTGAGATGCAGGAATCAGAGGATTTGTTTGAAAGTGAACGCAACCCCCCCTGGATGGATATTGCGAGCAGTAATGCATCGTGTTAGAGTGGCGTTTTTATCTCCTTAATTCACGTTTAATGTTGTATTATGAGGTCAGTCATGCTTTATTGGGTTCGTAAACAAGCGAAACGCAGAGGTTTCACGCTTGTCGAGTTATTGGTTGTAATCGCCATTATTGGAATTCTGGTAGGGTTACTTTTGCCTGCGGTTCAGGCTGCAAGAGCGGCCGCACGTCGAATGCAGTGCAGCAACAATGTCAAACAAATTGCGTTGGCTTCTCACAACCATGAAAGTGCTTACAAAGCACTTCCGGCTTGGGTTCAAGCAAAGGGTGCAATGACCGGCCCAAGCGGTGCTCGCCCGACTTTGTTCGGTTCCGGACACTTTTTGCTTTTGCCGTACATTGAGCAAAGCACGATCTATCAGCTTGCCAACGGAATTAGTTTCGAAGTTCGAACGCAAAAGGTTCCTTCGTTTGCTTGCCCAGATGACGTTACGCTTTCTTCAGGTGGCTTTGCCGGGCGCGCGCTTACCAATAACGCACCCAGAACCAGCGCAAATGGAGTTCCATACGGCGGAACGACCTACGCTTTGAATGCACAAGCATGCTCCGCACGTTATGAGAACGGACATCCGACAGGCTTGGGAGGAAGGTTTGCTGCGATAACCGATGGTTTGAGCAATACCATTCTCCTTGTTGAACGCCAAGCGGCCTGTTACGGACACAACTATCCGACCCCGAACGTGACTCCCAATTTAGGAACAGGATCTTTTACCTTTGCCATTTGGGCTAGAGGGGGACGTACGGGGACACATAGCAATTGGGTCGATGGAGCTCCAGGGGCTGTGGACATGACATTGGTAAATGGTAGCGCAACCGAAGTGAACGCTGGTTACACTTGGTGGGACTGCCCAGTCTTCAATGCCACTCTACGTAATCCTGCTAACTTTGCCGCTGGCCCTGGTCCACGCACCGATCCAACTTTCCGTAACCCATTCAACGGTGTTCCCAACCCAGGCGGAATTCAAGGTGGCCCAATTCGAGAAGGTGGATGCGACTGGCGTCGTCCGCAAGCAATGCACGACGGAGTGATGACGGCTGGTTTGGCAGACGGAAGCGTTCGCACGGTTAGCGCTTCGATTAACAGTGTCACCTTTGATCGTGTCTGCCAGCCAACGGATGGCAACGTTAATGGTCAGGACTGGGAATAGTTATCGCCCAACACTAAATTTAGATTTATGGCTGGCTGAATTCACTTTCTTGCGCGTCGTGCTAGTCATGTTGGACCGTACATTCAGCCAGCCTTCAAGTTTATACTCTAGCTTCTTCCCAAAAAAATAATTCCATGAAAAGTATAGTCGGATCATTCGTTGCGTTGTCGCTCGCGTTGGTGCTAACGGGGTGCGGAGGCGGCGAACCGCCGATGTCTCAGGTGTCTGGAACAGTGACATACAAAGGCAAGCCAATCCCAGCTGGCAATGTGATGTTTACTCCCGATGTTAGCGTAGCCGGTGGCCAAGTGCGGATGTTCATGGTTACGGACGGCGTGTACGACTCCTCGAAGGACCCAAGCCCTGGTTTGAAGGCCGGTCACTACGACGTGACCATCATGGGATACGATGGGAAACGAATTCCCAACTTCTTTCAAGGGAAGCAGATATTCAATTCCTACACGGAAGAAATGACGGTTCAGCAAGGCGCATCAAAAAAGGACTTTACAGTGCCCGATTCCGCGGGTGTCAACGTGAAAGTCTTTGAGACTGGAGATTTTTAAATTCATGTCGTCAGTTGCGGAGAGTTCTTCACCTGATTCGCTTCTTCCAGCTATGATGATTTGATCGTTAAATACCGACTTTCCGATCTTTCGGCAAGCCAGACAGATCGACTTGGAGCCACTCCTATGTATACCGGACCTCTATCAAGCAGGGCCAATTGTCGTTTCGTTTGCATAGGCTTACCACTTGCCCTTTGCTGGATAATCGGATTGAGTTTGCCGAGCTTCGGTTCGGACACGTTGGAGTACAACCGCGATGTTCGGCCGATTCTTGCGGAAAACTGCTTCGCTTGCCACGGTTTTGACAAAGCCAAACGGGAAGCCGGTCTACGTCTCGACACAACCGAGGGGGCGATTGCGAAACTCGACTCCGGGGAAGTAGCCATTCAACCTGGCAGCCCCGACAAAAGCGCCCTGGTCTTGCGAATTCTCGCAACTGACGATTCCATCATGCCGCCGCACGAATCGGGCAAAAAACTAACCGATCAACAAAAAGGAATCTTAAAGTCTTGGGTCGCTCAAGGTGCTCGTTATGACAAACACTGGGCGTTCCTTGCACCCAAGAAAACCCCGCTGCCAAAGATTAGTCTCTCCAATGACGACGACACAACCAATCCGATCGACAACTTCATCCTGGCCAAACTCGAAACGGAAAAGCTCACGCCGTCCCCGCCTGCAGATCCTGTCACTTTGATTCGACGTTTGAACCTCGACCTCACCGGCCTGCCACCGACGGTTTCCGAAGTAGATGCCTTCGTCGAGGCGTTTCAGCAAAACCCGGATTCGGCCCGCCGCGATTTGGTCGATCGATTGCTACGAAGCCCAAACTACGGTGAACGATGGGGACGATGGTGGCTCGATCAAGCTCGCTATGCGGACAGCAATGGCTACTCCGTCGATGCCCCGAGGCAAATCTGGAAGTATCGTGACTGGGTCATCGACGCGCTAAATCGCGATATGCCATTCGACCAATTTACGATCGAACAGCTAGCCGGTGATCTGCTCCCCGATGCGACGGACGAGCAACGAGTCGCCACTGGTTTTCATCGCAATACCCAAATCAATCAAGAAGGTGGAATTGACCCGGAGCAATTTCGCATCGATAGCGTATTCGATCGCGTTGCCACCACTGGAACGGTGTGGCTCGGACTGACCATCGGCTGCGCTCAATGCCACGACCATAAATTCGACCCGATCGAACAAAAAGAGTACTATCGATTTTTCGCGTTCTTCAACAATCAAGACGAGCCAGAACTCACGCTTTACAAACCTGAACTCAACGCACCGAGTTTGATCGCAGAACAAAAGGAATTGGAAGTCGCCACTCGCGATGTCGTGAGCAACGCTGCTGAGGCAATTAGCAAGTGGGAAGAATCGCTCTCGGAAGAGCAAAAGAAACCGCTTTCCAAAGAGATTCAGAAACTGCTGTCCAGCGACAAAGCAAAACGTAACGCGGGTCAAATGCGGAGCCTCTACGATGCAGGCCCAGGCGCGACCGACGAAAAATTTCAGGATATCCAGAAACGTCTCAAGGAAATTGGAAAACTACTTGCCGAAGGTGTCAGTACACTGGTAATGAAGGAGCGGCCAACTCCTCGCAAAACAAACCTCTTCATTCAAGGTGATTTCACTCGTCCGGCCGACGAAGTCACTTCTGGCACACCGTCAATACTTCCAGCGTTAGAAACCAATGCGAGCAAGTTGAATCGACTCGATCTTGCAAAGTGGATCGCGGCGCCTAGCAATCCTCTCACTCCGCGCGTTATCGTTAATCGCGTCTGGCAACACTACTTTGGCCGCGGATTGGTCGAAACCGAAAACGACTTCGGATTGCAAGGGACATCGCCGAGTCACCCCGAGTTGCTGGATTGGCTAGCAGTCCAATTCGTCGAACAAGGCTGGAGCCTCAAAGAACTGCATCGATTGATTGTGCACTCCAAAACGTACCAGCAATCCTCTGCGGACCGAGCGGACTTGAGAGAGAAAGACCGGGGCAACTATTGGCTAGCCAGGCAAAGGCGATTGCGGCTGGACGGCGAAATCGTGCGCGACGTTGAGCTCGCGGCATGTGGACTACTGTCTCCCAAACTCGGTGGACCGCCTGTTTACCCTCCTATTCCCGATGGGGTCATGAGCCAGGGGCAAGTCAAACGAGAATGGAAAGTTAGCAAAGGAGAGGATCGATATCGTCGTGGGCTTTACACGTTTGTCTATCGAGCAACACCCCCCCCAGCGCTCAATGTCTTTGATGCTCCAGATGGCTACAGTACTTGTACTCGTCGCCCGCGCAGCAACACACCCCTGCAAGCGTTAACATTGATGAATGACGCTGGTTTCTTTGAGTTTGCCCTCGCTTTGGAAAAGATCATCCAGACGGAAGGGATCGTCGTTGCCTTTCGACGATGTGTTGCAAGACCACCAACAACGGAAGAAGTTGCGATCCTGCAAAGTCTCGATTCCTTGAGCGCTGCCCGTGCGCTGCTCAACTTAGACGAAACCGTAACCCGCGAATAAAGTTCTCGCTGCCGATTATGTCCAACGAAACCTTCCTTCAACAGCAAACTCGCCGCCACTTTTTCAACCAGTGTGGAATTGGAGTTGGTTCGATTGCTCTTGCCAACCTAATGGCTTCGGCTTCTCAAGGCTCTTCTGAGGACGTCTCTGGCAATCCGCTCGCCCCTAAGCCGACTCACTTTCCTGCTCGCGCCAAGCGAGTCATCTACATGTTCATGGCAGGCGGACCATCACAGCTTGATCTATTCGATCACAAGCCGATGTTGAATCAGCTCAATGGCCAGCCGATTCCCCAGAGCTATCTCGAGGGCAAACGATTTGCTTTTATGGATAGCAGTCACCGCATCAACTTGCTCGGCACGCGACGGACCTTTCAGCAACACGGACAATGCGGTGCTTGGGTGAGCGATCTGTTGCCACACACGGCTCGCATCGTCGATGAGTTAACGTTCATTCGAACCTGCAAAACCGATCTCTTTAATCATGCCCCTGCCAAGCTGTTCATGAATACCGGTACGGGGCAATTCGGACGACCGAGCTTGGGCTCTTGGTTGACTTACGGTCTAGGCAGTGAGTGCGAAGACTTGCCCGGCTTCGTTGTGCTTCAAAGCGGCCCGCGCGGTCCACGCGGCGGCTCGGTTCTATGGGGGAGCGGCATGCTGCCAACCACGTATCAAGGCGTGCCACTTCGCAACCAAGGCGAACCGATCCTCAATCTCACGACCCCAGAGTCGATCTCAAATGCTCAGCAAGTTCAAGTACTTGAGGCAGTTCGCAAATTGAACGCAAAGCGACTCGCCGAGACAGGGGACGAGGAGATCTCCACCCGCATCAACGCTTATGAAATGGCGTATCGCATGCAAACCAGCGCGCCGGAATTGATGGATACGAACAAAGAGAGCAAAGAGACGCTCGATCTGTATGGCATCAAGGATCCCAAGGAAACTAGCTTTGCCCGAAACTGTTTGTTGGCTCGGCGATTGATTGAACGAGGCGTTCGGTTTGTTCAGCTCTATCACACCAACTGGGATCACCACGGCGGACCAACGGAGAACCTCGAAGAGCATCTGCCATCGATAAGCCGTGAGATCGATCAATCCGGCGCCGCCTTGGTGATGGACCTTAAGCAGCGCGGGTTGCTTGAGGATACGATTGTCATCTGGGGTGGTGAGTTTGGGCGCACGCCAATGGGCGAAGTTCGCGAATCAACCGGTCGAAACCACCATATCGATGCTTTTACGATGTGGTTTGCTGGCGGCGGTTTCAAGCCGGGTACGATTTATGGTGAAACGGACGAGTTTGGCTTCGGGCCAGTTGATCATTCTGTGCATGTTCGCGACATCCACGCGACGCTCTTGCATCAGCTTGGTCTAAACCATGAACGACTTAGTATCCGTTCGCAGGGGCTAGATTTTCGATTGACTGGAGTCCAGCCAGCAAGAGTCGTTCGAGAAGTTCTGGCGTAATCTATCAAGTTCTCGCTTAGGTGAAGAAACGGAGCCGCTTCACGTTCTATTAAGGTACATCTGGGATCATCGTTTAACAGCCAGCCGAAGGCGTACTCTGTTGGTCTGACAGCACGCCTACGGCAGACTGTTAAACGATGATCAGCTCAAGTGGCTGTGGACGGAATCTCAGTAAAACCAAACGAAAGAGCCCAATGAAAATTACCTTCGGCAAAACCATCGCTTCCTTTTTGATTCTAGGACTCGTCGCTGGAGGTGCTTTTTTTGCAACTCGAAAACCACCTCGACATGGTCGACTTGGTTCCTCGCAATCGCATCGACCAGAAAGCCAATCGGAGTCGGCGATTGCCGAATCGCCCCAGCAAATCGAATCCGAAATCGCTGGCGCGAAACTCATTTCGGCAGCGAACTCGACGGAGCCAAGTAACGCCGAACCCTCGCTCGATTGGTCTCGTTTTCGGGGGCCAAATGGGACCGGTGTCAGCATGGACACGGCCATCCCAACCCAGTGGAGTGATACGCAAAACCTTCGGTGGAAAACAAAACTTCCAGGCCCAGGTTCCTCCAGTCCTGTTCTTACTAACCAACACGTATTTTTGACATCGTACACAGGTTACGGGGAAGACGGGCGCAAAGGCCAAGTCGGGGAACTAAAGCGACAGATCCATTGCATCGATCGCCAGGTCGGCACCATCGTTTGGTCTCGCACGGTCGATGCCGCTCAACCCGAGGACGCCTATCAGGGAAAGGGACTGCCCGAGCACGGATACGCAACCAACTCGATGGTAACGGATGGCAAAGTGGTCTATGCATTTTTGGGCAAATCGGGTGTGTTCGCTTACGATATGGCTGGTAACGAATTGTGGAAGGTGTCCGTGGGTACTCAATCCGGAAACCGCGGCTGGGGAACTGCGGCTAGCTTAATCCTTTACAAAGACATACTGATCGTTAACGCTGCCGAAGAAAGCCAAAACATCTTTGGAATTAACAAGAGCACTGGCGAAGTCGTTTGGAAAGCCCCTGGTTCTATTTTGGAGTTGGCTTACGGTACCCCTGTGATCGCTCGCGTTGCTGACGACCGAGATGATTTGGTGGTCGCGGTTCCCAGTGAAGTTTGGGGCCTCAATCCAAGCACCGGCAAACTGGTTTGGTTTGTGGAGACCAAGCTAACAGGGAATCTGTCGCCGAGTGTTGTTCCGGACGGTGATAAGCTCTACGTCTTTGGTGGCTTCAACTCGTCCGGCAGTTTGGCGATCAAGCTCGGTGGCAAAGGGGACGTTACGAAATCGAATACGCTTTGGTCTAGCCGAAATTCATCGTATGTCGTGACACCGGTCCTACACGAAGGCAACTTGTATTGGATCAATGACAAGGGGATTTACAGCTGCATGTCGACCGAGACCGGAGAGTTGCTCGACAAGCAGCGAGTGTCCGGAATCGAGTCGGGCGGCAATCCAGTATATGCATCACCGGTTGCCATCAATGGTAAGCTCTATATGCAAACTCGCACGAGCGGTCTGTTTGTCCTCGATGGGACGCCCAAGATGAATGTGCTCCATCAGAACCGATTCGCTTCGGATAGCAGTGTGTTCAACGCAACACCAGCCGTTAGCAATGGCCAGCTGTTTCTGAGATCGTACAACTACTTGTACTGCGTCATGGCTGATTCGGCGAAGTAGTACCAGAATGCGACGACTCGCGAAGATCCTTTGGTGCGCCCCTTTCGTTATTTGCCCAATCGTTTTCATGATTGTTGGTTACGCCATCGCTGACCTCAACAACGGAAGCATTGGCGACGGCTTCCGAAAGCTCAATGTATTTCTTTCGGTGATTATCCCTCTTAGTTGCGCTTGCTGGAGCATAGCATTGCTCATCACAGGTGTTTTGGACCTCCCTTTGATTCCGACGAGCCGACTGCGATTTTGGGGACTTGCTTTTGCATTTGTGGTTATCCTGACCATCGCATGCGTTTTGTTTGAGACCTAGGCCAATTTACCTTCGGTGTCTTTACCTTCGGTGTCGCTGGGGCGCAACGGCCAGATCAAGCTGAAGGCTTGAAAGATATTAGCCGGTGGTTGAGGAGCGACGCGACGACACCACCGGATAGATGTAAAGGGGACCGTGAGCATCCTAAAGGGATGCCAGATGTCGAATACTCTGGGGGCACAGGTATTTAGCCCGCTCGGATCTACGATCCCTTCAGGATCGAATGTCATGTGGAGGGTAACGTAGCCGTGGGTGTCGCTTCGCTCAACCCACGGCTACTTTCTGTAATCTCTCCGAGATTTAGCAAGGGTTGGGTGCCAGAAAACGATTGAGACAATCGTTCGATGCTGCTCACAACGCTTTCGCGAAAACAACACCGTGCTCTACCGACCGAAAGCCTAGCCGTTCGAGCAACGTAATCGATCGTTGCTGGTCAGCAGCCGCAAAAGTTCGGACAGCTCGTCTACGCTCCTGCTGCATTTGCCTCAACGATTCCGCCATCAAATAAACGAATCGTTCTCTTGCCTCATCCTCTTCCGGTACGCTTGGCAACCAAAGTCTCACGACGCTGGAATCAACTCCGGCGATCGTTGGGTCTGGAAACCAAAACATAATTTCGCTTTCCACCTTCGGAGGCGATCGCAGCACCAAATTAAATCGAATCTGTTCGCAATGGCCAAGTACCGAGCTGAGCCACCATCCATGTGTGTCTTCGTCGAGAAGCCGACCAACCGTACAGGTTCGGCGAATGCCGATCTGAGTACGGTCCATCGGCGGGCGAAATGAAGACAAGTCCAATTCCCAGCACTCTGTCGGTCGCGATTGGACAAATCCGGCCAGGTTCAGCCAGCGTTGCGTTCGCGAATCCTTGGCGATGACTCCCATAAGGTTGTCCCCTTCGCCTACCCCCAAGTAAAAAGCGTTTGCTTCTGTCGAGCCGAGGGCAGTGCAAGTCGTAGCTTGGCGATTTCGTAATTGTTGGAGCGCATGCTCAATCAGGTCTTGGGCTATAGTATCTTCGCCGGCATGAGGTGCGATGCAAATTTTGTGCACGATCGCAGCTGAATCGCTGGCGTTGCTTCCTTCCGGGTTGCTCGCGAAACCGAAATGGATAAAACCCACTGGCTTCTTGGCTGGGTCCAATGCAATGGCGAGCTCGTTCGCATGAAAGAACGGCTTGCTCAGGATGCACTGATCCCAGACGCTGATGGGGCATGCGCTTCTGGAGTGAAAAACGGCGTGATGTTCGTGCCAAAGATTGGCCAAGAAGGGAGTATCAGTGTTCAGAAATGACCTGATCGTCCGCACGGTCATTACCCCAATACCGCGGGGACTCGAAAGCATTCCGAATCAGCGGAGGGCGCGTTTTGGAGTGCTTGTTCCCGTGACAGAGACGGGCTGCATAAGTCAGGTGCAAGAACATTTTGAAGATCGAACGCGTGGACCATCGGGACCACGTCGTCGGTGTTCACTTCGCTTAGTTGATCGACTAACCCAACGATCTTGCCCAGCTTGTCCGTTAGTTCCACCACTTCGGCTGGAGTGAGGGAAAGTCTGGCAAGATTTCCGATTCGAATCACATCTTCGGCAGATAAAGCCATCGACGGACCTCGGTTAAATTACTTAGGCAAAGCGAAAGGCTTGGCTCGAACCGCCTTGCGAATTCGACCGCTGCGGATGCACTGGGTGCAAACACGGATGGTTCTAACTTCGCCATTTGGCAGAGAAACCTTGCAGTTTTGAAGGTTTGGGGTGAACCGACGCTTGGTGATACCAGTAACTTTGGTACCAACGCCGCCCAAGTACTTTGCCTTACCACGGATCTCAACTTGATTTCCGACGGACGCTACTTTTTGACAAACTTCACAGGACCTGGACATGATCTACCTTACACCACCGACGAATCGAACCTTAAAGTACTGACTTTTGTCCCATAATGGGGATCGAAGTATAGCCTTCCATCGGAAGGTCGCAACATCAAAACAGATCTTCGTTGCCCCGATTGATGAAAAATCACAGGGAAATTACACTCAGTAGCGACTGAAAAGCGTCGAGGTTGACATTCGGCGCTCGGTCCATTCCAAAAAAACTCCTCATTCCTCGCGGATCTCCTGCAAGATGACTGTCCAGAAGTTCACGCGAGAATTAGCCAGTGTTATAGAGTCGGCTGGCAAATTGGCTTGTGCGGTCAAAGCCGACGCGGTTTTGGTCCTTCTCGAT
>CANHVO010000194.1 GCA_947463915.1 Planctomycetaceae bacterium | reverse complement strand
TTGGATATACCAGCAGAAGCCATCGACCAGCCACTTCGTTGAAGTTGGCAGCTTGCCTTGTTCGCGTTGACTCATGGCAATCGCTCGGTCGCAGCAGAAAAATAAGAATGAATGAACTCTCGCGGATCCTCTGCTTTCGAGTACTCGACCAACGCATACAGCTTCTTTTGGTCTCGCAAAAGCTTAGCCGCTCGCTGCTGGTTGTCGGAGAGGGGATCCGGCAATGGGCCGTCGACGCGGACATTCGTTAGGTCCAACTCATCTTCGATGACACCATATCGCTGAAGCATCGCAAGCACCGTCTCAAGTCTGCGATCTCGCTTTTGTCGATCGCAAAGGCGCTCCCGCAGCCACTCCAAACCAAATGAGCGAACCGCATCGGTATCGTGTAATAACAAATCGTAGGTGCGTTCATAGAAGTCCGCGTCGGGGTTGCTCCATCGCATGAATTCGACCTGTGTATTCAAGTCGCGCTGGTCGTACATGAGAATGCACTCGGACGGTAAACCATCTCGACCTGACCGTCCGATTTCTTGATAGTACGACTCCATCGATCCTGGCACTTCGGCGTGCAGAACGAATCGAATGTCCTCTTTGTCAATTCCCATGCCAAACGCATTGGTCGCTAAAACGAGCGGGTTTCGCCCTCGCATAAAACCATCTTGAACTCGGCGCCGATCGTTTCTCGCGAGATCGCCGTGATAGCAGACGTGCTCGATCCCTTGCTTGAAGAGTCGTTCGCTCATCTCTTCCAGCGTTCGAATCAAAGTAAAGTAAACGATGCCGCTCGCATTGCCCCAGCGTTTTAAGGTCTCATCAACGACACCCACCTTTTCATCGAGCCCCCAAACCTCTCTCACTTGAAGGGATAGGTTCGGTCGTTGGATTCCTTCGTGAAACAGCTGACACAGTTCCGTCGCTTCACCGAAGGCTGCGATGCCAAGTTGCCGCAGGATGTCCGATTGAACATCAGGCGTGGCCGTGGCCGTGAGAGCAATGGTGGTAGGATTGCCTAGTTCGCGACGGAATTCGCCCACTCGCGTGTAGTCTGGCCTGAAGTCATGCCCCCATTCGCTGATGCAATGAGCTTCGTCGACGGCCAGCAGTTTGATTTCGCGGGCGTGGAGAACAGCCACGAACTCTTCCTTGCGAAATCGTTCGGGAGTGACATAGAGCAACGAGTATTGCCCCGCTGCGATTTGGCGATAACGACGATTGCGTTCGTCTCGATCGAGCGACGAGTTCACGAAGGTTGCTTCGATTCCCTTCGCTTGCAATGCATCCACTTGGTCCTTCATCAAAGCGATCAAAGGTGACAGCACAAGCGTCAGAGGGGGGCTACATGCCGCCCGTTCGCTCGCGGACTTGTTCGCATGCTCTTGGGCATAAACGAGCGCAGGGATCTGAAAGCAAAGCGACTTGCCACCGCCAGTTGGCATGATGACCAAGCTATTGCCGCCAGCTAACGTCCGATCGATGATCTTCTGTTGTGTTGATCGGAAGCTGTTGTAACCAAATCGTCGCTTGAGGATTTCGATCGGATCGGTGGCGGTGCTCGACATCGACAACGCTTATGCCTCGATCTTGGAACCGAGCAGCTTCGCAAACTGAGCGATCCAAGCTGGGTGGGCGGGCCAAGCGGGTGCGGAAACCAAATTGCCGTCGGTGTAAGCTGAATCAAAACCAGCCGAGGGTTCGACGTAAGTCCCGCCGGTGCTCGAAACTTCGTAGCGAACGGCAGGGTAGCAACTGCAATGTTTTCCGGTAAGGACTCCGGCTGCTGCCAAAATCTGCGGGCCGTGGCAAATCGCAGCGATCGGTTTCTTGGCTGCATCAAAGTGGCGCACGATATCAAGCAGCCGATCGTTTAGGCGAAGATACTCGGGGGCTCTGCCTCCTGGGACGACAAGTGCATCGTACGTTGTTGGATCGATTGTCGCGAAGTCAGCATTGATTCGGAAACGGTGACCGGGCTTCTCGCTATAAGTCTGGTGGCCTTCGAAATCGTGGATCGCGGTCAGGATGGTGTCGCCAGGCTTTTTGTCCGGGCTGACGGCGTCGCAATGGTGTCCAATCATCAAAAGCATCTGAAAAGGAACCATGATTTCGTAGTCTTCAACGAAGTCACCAACGAGAAACAAGATTCGTTTTGCAGCCATAGTGAGCGATCGGTACGGGTTTGAGTTGAGGATTAGAGGTGCCAACCAGCCTATTTTTAAACCGGTTTTGCGAGGAAGTATAGGGCCATTGTGCACCCCCAAGAGCCACCTTGGGCGCTTTTGGAATATAATGCGACGCTGTCTGGCTTTGTTAGTGGAACGGCGAGAGCGGCTTGTTGATGTAGAACTTGTCCAAATGTCTTTCGTTTAACAGTCAGCCGTAGGCGTACTGTCATAGACAGCCACGTACGCCTACGGCTGACTGTTAAACGAAAAAATCAAGCCGTCCGGTGTTCGCTTTGATTGCATCGACACCGGAGGGCTCGCGCCCTGCCGCTACAAGAACACAATTGAAACCAGCCAGTGCCCCTCCTCACCCCCAAGGACCGTTCCATGCCTCGCCTTTCTTTTCCCGCCATTGTTTTCTCCTTGTCGCTGATCGCAATTCATTGCGGCGGGCAAAATGCTGTTCTGGCCCAGGAGCCCTTTGCTGTCGGTTGGGCATGGTCGGCAAAGGAAGTTGAGTCGGCAGGCGATTCTTTTTGGCCACAATTCCGCGGACCGGCTGGTGACGGCCATGCAAAGCAAAATGCCAATCCACCGATCAAGTGGAGCGAAACGGAGAATGTTCGATGGCGAACCGAGATCGCCGGCCGTGCTTGGTCGTCCCCTGTGGCTTGGGGAGACACACTTTGGCTGACCACGGCTTCGGAAAATGGATTGAGCATGTCCGCAATGGCAATCGATCGAAAGACCGGCAAGATTCGATGGGACAAAGAAGTCTTTACCAATACCGAAACGCAAAAAGATTTCCACGTATTCAATTCGTACGCCTCCCCAACACCCGTTCTCGACGGTGAACATCTTTACGTTTCGTTTGGCGCATATGGCACCGCGGCTCTGAAAAGAAAGACTGGGGAAATGGTTTGGCAGCGACGAGATCTGAAATGCAACCACTTTCGAGGTTCGGGTTCCTCACCGATTCTCTTTCGAAATCTACTCATCTTTCATATGGATGGGCATGATGAGCAATATGTCGTCGCACTCAACAAGCAAACGGGCGAAAACGTGTGGAGAGTGGATCGTACTGTCGATTACGGAACAGACGACGGAGATGTCAAAAAAGCTTTTGGAACGCCTCAGGTCATCGAAGTTACGGTTCCCGGCCAGTCCGAAAAGCAGCTTCAATTGGTTAGCACAACCTCCAAAGCGGTGCTTGCATACGAACCATTGACCGGTAAAGAAATTTGGCGTGTCCGCTATTCGGAATTTTCTTCCGCGACTCGACCCGTTTTTGACGGCAAACACATCTTCACCAACACAGGTTTTAGTAAAGGCAAATTGTTGGCGATTGAAGCAGGGGGCAAGGGTGACATCACCAAAACACACCTGACCTGGGAAGCTGCCAAAGCTATCGGCAGCAAACCGTCGCCGATGCTGATTGGCAACGATCAAATCTGCACCCTAGACGATCGCGGGGTATTAACGGCAATGAAGCGTGCGACGGGCGACGTCGTTTGGCAAGAGAGACTCGGTGGCGATTTCAGTAGTTCGTCTGTCTTAGCCGGAGATCGAATCTATTGCTTTGATGAAAAGGGCAAAGGGCACGTTTATTCTTCGGATGGCAAGGCACTTGCCGAAAACACATTGGAAGCAGGCTGTTTGGCATCGCCTGCTGTTTTAGGGGATGATCTAGTCGTGCGAACGCGAACTTCGTTATATTGTATCGGAATCAAGAATTGAACTAATTTTGACTCGATCATTCGTTTAACAGTCAGCCGTAGGCGTACTTGTTTGCTAGAGCGACCAGTACGCCTTCGGCTGACTGTTAAACGACGCTCACCAATGGATTGCAATGCCTACTTCGGATGAACTACTGGCCCATGCCTGGCAAATACACCAACAAGGTAACACTCCCTACGCGGAAAAAGTTTACCGCTCTGTCTTGGAAAAAGAGCCGAACCACGTAAACGCTTGGTGCTACCTCGGCATCGCGATGCATGACTTGAAGAGGTACGATCAATCGGTACAAGCCTACGAGCGAGCTTTGGCGTTGCAGCCCAATTTCCCAATCGCCTTGAACAATTTGGGAAACTCGCTTCGCTATCTCGGACGCGTTCAAGACGCCGATGCGGCATTTCAAAAGGCGATCGATCAATCGCCCAAATACTTCAATGCGTTTCGCAATCGGGGAACGCTGCACGCTTGGACTGGACGTATCGATCTTGCGTTCAAGTACTATCATCAGGCGATGCAGCTCAATCCAAACGACGCCGAACTTCATCGCAACCTCGGCGTCATTCATCTCCTGCAAGGGAATTTCCAAGAAGGCTGGCGCGAGTACGATTATCGCTGGAAATGCACCGAAGCGATTCAGCACAACTATCGTCAGCCGAAATGGCAAGGCGAACCGCTCGACGGCAAAACAATCCTGCTTTACTGCGAACAAGGCCTTGGAGACACGATCCACTTTATTCGATTTGCCAAGGCATTAAAGGATCGAGGCGCAAGAACGATTGTCCATATCCAACCACCTCTACTAGCGCTGCTGCAAGGCTGCAAAGGGATCGACTATCTGGTTCCCAACTCGCTCAAAATCGACCAACCCTTTGACTACCATTGCTCCCTTTTGGATGTTGCATACGTATTGGGCATCGACAGCACCAACATTCCAAACCAAGTGCCTTATATCGCGTGCTCTAAGCAATTGATCGACTACTGGCGAGGAATCTTGACCCGAGAACTGCCGCCGGCAAAATTGCGGGTTGGGATAGTTTGGCAAGGGAACCCGGACCATCAGGCGGACATGTTTCGGTCGGTTCCGCTAGAAAAGCTGGCTCCGTTGGCTGAGATTGATGGAATTCAATTGATAAGCTTGCAGCGTGGGGCGGGGACGGAGCAGCTCAAGACTTGGAAGGGGAGCAAGCTCATTTATTGCTTGCCGGAGAGCATCGATCAAACCAGCGGTGCGTTTATGGACACGTCGGCTATTCTCCATTTTCTGGATCTGGTTGTAACAAGCGATACATCCATGGCGCATTTGGCGGGAGCATTAGCCAGACCAGCTTGTGTCATGCTGGGATATACGCCGGACTGGCGTTGGCTCCAAAACAGAACTGACAGCCCTTGGTATCCAACTTGCACGCTCTTCCGGCAGCCAGCGGTGGGGGATTGGGATACCGTTGTTCAGGGTATTGTTCAGTACATTGGCAACCTTCCGGTTTAGACACGCTCCCGATTAGGCACCCTCCCGCTGAGAGGGTCGAGCGTAGCGAGGGGAGGGTGTAGTTCCGACAACCATTGCACAAGTCAGTTCACCCTCCCCGGGCCAAAGGCCCGACCCTCCCCGAGGGAGGGTGGCTTTATTGGAAATCCCTTTAAAGAAACCGGAGGATCTCTCGCCAGGCAACGGGAACTCGCCAGTACGCTTTTGGCTGACTGTTAAACGGAGTTAAACATAATCACAACACTGGCAGAACGGGATAGTCCGCGGGCTGCGAAGCGTGTGCAATCATGACACCTGTCTCGGGGTCACGATCCGTTCGGATGGGATACTGCAAAATGGGTGTCGTAACGCTCTTGATAGCGGAAACGACTTCAATTTTTTCACGGTACTTGCCCCCCCAGAAGTCCGCAATTTCTTTCGAACCCAGGCTCATTTCCTCGACCAAGTAAACCACATCCGCGGTATGCATTAACGCTTCGCCCCCAACCGGCATGCCGGTATCTCGGATTTGGCCGATGCAAATGCAAGTGATCCCTTTTTCATGGTTATAGGTCTTTAAGGCCGAAAGATTGTCGGCTGTTCGATTGCGAGTCGGATCGAGCATGTTCAGCGAGTCGATCACCACGAAGCGGATGTTTTCCTTTTCGACCAGATAACGATACTTGCCGACAAAGTCATCCCAGCTCTTGCCACGATGGTACTGGCTTTGCATGACGAAGATATTGCTTAAGACTTTTTGCGCAAACTCTTCTTCACCGAGCCCAGTCGCTTTCATTCCAATTTTGGTCATACGGCTGCAGAGGTCATCTCGGCCAAATTCCGGCGGATTGTAAAAGCCTTCTTCGGCAATCACAAACGCGACCGGCATACCGGATAAAGCAACTTTCGAAAGGCCAGCCAAACTGGACCGGGTTTTGCCTTTTCCTGGAGGCCCGGCCAATGCGATCGTACATCCCTTAGGGACACCGCCCAGCGAGTTCTTGCGATCGTTGGTCAAACAAAGATGATCCAGGACACAACCCAGCGAAATCCCTTGTTGGTTCTTGATCCGATTCTTCAGCAGCATCGGTCGAATGATATCGGAGTTGAGACCAGCATCGTCATCGGTTGCGGTTGCACCGCTTGCAAACGGAACGGCCGACGGATCCATCATGCCACCGGTTGCCATCGGCATCCCACCACCCATCATGGACTGCATCATTTGCATCATGGCAAACATGGGATTGCCTGCCATCGGATTTCCGGGCATCTGCGCACCGGGCATTCCCATTTGAGGCATTCCCATTTGAGGTGCGACGGCAGACGGCATCGCGTTTGAGGGGGCCATCCCGGCAGTCGGTGAGGAAGCGAGGATATCCGTTGGGGTTCCGCTTTTCTTTTTGGCCATTCTCTTTGTCTTTCAAGCAGAGGGAGGTTGGTGTACCGCCTTCAGGCGGCGTGCACCTTGCATACGGCACATGTAATATGCATGTTACCTTCCATTACGTTACGTTATGATTCTCAAGAGCTTCGAACCGCGTCTACCTATTTCCCAATCCGGGGTCTTCCCCACCCTGGCTAGTTACCATACCTTGCAGAACTTGCTTGTTCGTTTGGTTCGAAATGAATGACACTGAGCCGTCTCCCATTGCAACGTTTCTTCCGCCTGTATGCGAGCCCTTGGAAACAGACAAGAAACTTGACAAGCTTTGGTCCTTAGGCTCCGCCCAATGCACTGCGAGATTTTCATCGAATTCGACGACGAACAGAGTATTGGCCAAGCCGTCCTTGATGTTTTTGAACTTCAGGGCAGTGCTTCCAGGAAAAGCGCTCGTCGGGTCGTCGATCACTTGATAGGTTGTCATTCCAGGGGCGGTTGTCGACGAAGGGCAACGAAATATTGGGTTGTCGATATCTTGAAGGAACGCGTTGGCGGGATCATCCCAAGGCTTCGATAAATCGATTCGGCTAAACAAAGCTTGCTCCCCCAAGAAAGGCAATAGAAAGGTTCTCCAACTGTGCAATCGTTTGCCTTCCGCATCGACCGTGTAGGCGGGCGGCAATTGTTGGTAAGCCGATTCGTAATTATGAAGTGCCAATGCAATCTGCTTGATGTTGTTGCTACACTGCATTCGACGAGCTGCCTCGCGAGCAGCTTGAACCGCCGGCAAAAGTAATCCAGCCAGAATCCCACCACATACTAGCATCATGCCAAGCATGGATGCCAAGATCACGGCGATAATAGCGGCTGTGCTCATTCCCGAACGAGGCGGTTGCGAGGACGGGAGTTGATAGTTGTAGGGCGTGTTTGTAGACAAGATTCGTGCTCCAGCAAAATTGATTTAGAAGTACCGCTTTCTAATATAGCCGCCTCAAGACTTCAATGTACTGGCTACGATTATTTATTGTCCAGTTCTACTGCTTCTTCTCCCTGGCTGGTTGCAAGCCCCTCTAGGATTTCCAGGTTGATACCGTTCGGGACGAATTTAGTAGAGCCATCCACCATCACAGCGTTTCGCCCGCCACGGTGCGAAAACTTTACGGGGGAGGAATCGTTGTTAATGCGTGCTTGAAGCCTGGATGCGGATAAGAAACTTGACTTGCTTTCGTCCTTGGGCTCTGCCCAATGCACTGCATCCAAAACATCACTCTCAAAAAGCAAAATCGTATTGCTCGTTCCATCCGAAATGTTTTCGATCTTTTGGGGTGTGCTCCCTGGAAATGCGATCCTCGGATCATCAATCGCTTGGTACGTTGTCATGCCCGGGGCGATCTTGGACGAAGGGCAACGGAACAGCGAAACATCCAATTCTTTTAGAAATGCGTTTGCAGGATCATCCCAAGGTTTCGACAAGTCGATTCGGCTATACAAAGCTTGCTCGCCCATGAAAGGCAATATTAACGTTCTCCAACTGTGCAGTCGCTTTCCTTCTGCATCCACCGTGTATGCGGGCGGCAGTTGTTGGTAGGTCGATTCGTAGTTTTGAATGGCTTTCGCAATTTGACTGAGGTTGTTGCTGCACTTCAAACGCTGGGTGATATCCCGATTGCGAATCAAAGTCGGGTAGATGAACAGACTAAAAAGACCGCTACAAACGAGCATCGCTCCTAAGATACACACCAAAATGATGGAGATGATCGCGGATACGCTGATGCCGGACTTCGAAGATTGAGCTGGCGGCAATTCATATTTGTTGGGCGTATTCGTGGACAAGAGTATTGCTCCGAGAAAGGGTTTGATGGTTCGCTCTCAATATAGCCACAGCACGCAAGCGGACAAAGCCGACAAAAGTCAATGTAGTAGGCACATTCCATGTGCCGTTCACCAAGAATGATTGTCGATTCACTCCAGCGGACGGAACGGCGGAGCGTGCCTGCTACTTTCGGACGGCATGGCGGAGCATGCCTGCTTTGGCTGCTGCCAAGCCGCGAACGGTCAAACGAGGGAGTGAAACTAGATTCAATCGCTGCGGCATGGTAAATTGCTCCCATGATTTCTTTTGACAACCGTTTCGTAGATCAATTGCCAGGTGACGCAGAACAACGCAACTTTTGCCGACAAGTTTTTGGCAGTTGCTATTCCTTGGTTAAGCCAACGCCAGTTTTGCAGCCATCCGTAATCGCATTTTCTAGTGATGTTGCTGGTCTGCTGGGTATTGAGCTAGACTGGATGCAAAGCCAACAAGCCGCCTCTGTGTTAGGGGGCAATGAATTGTTGCCTGGAATGAAACCCTTTGCCGCTTGTTATGGGGGCCATCAATTCGGCAACTGGGCAGGTCAACTTGGAGATGGTCGCGCGATCAATCTCGGCGAAGCTATCGCCTCAAGCGGACAGCGTTGGGCGATGCAATTGAAAGGCTCTGGACGCACCCCTTACTCTCGCTCCGGTGATGGACTCGCGGTGCTTCGCTCTTCGGTTCGCGAGTTCCTATGCAGCGAAGCCATGCATCACCTTGGCGTGCCAACCACTCGAGCATTAAGTTTAGTCTTAACCGGCGAGCAAGTCACACGTGACATGTTCTACGATGGACGCCCTCGCAAAGAACCAGGAGCCATCGTTTGCCGAGTAGCACCGTCCTTCACGCGATTCGGGAATTTCGAAATCTTTGCCCATCGCCATGAAAACGAAACACTACAGATGCTTGTCGACTTCACCATCGCAAATGACTTTCCGCATTTGGATCCAAATGACCCCGACGTTTTGCAAAAGTGGTTTGCCGAAGTTTGCGTTCGGACTGCGGAAATGGTTGTGCATTGGATGCGAGTTGGATTCGTCCATGGTGTGATGAACACGGACAACATGTCGATTCTCGGCCAAACCATCGATTACGGTCCCTACGGTTGGCTTGAGGGGTACGATCCGGACTGGACTCCCAATACGACCGACTCCGCCCACCATCGGTACGCATTCGGCCAACAACCACAAGTCGCACATTGGAATCTATTGCAGCTAGCCAATGCGCTTTGGCCGATTATCGAACAAGAAGCTCCTTTGCAAGAAGGCCTCGATCGCTACTTGGATGCGTTTAAGTCGGCATACCAATCCATGATGGCAAACAAACTTGGGTTACGAAAATGGGACGATGCCTCTGATGCAGGGTTAACTCAACAATTGGATTCGGTTTTGCAGTTGGTTGAGACGGACATGTCGATTTTCTATCGGAGGCTCGCGAGAATATCGCTCGATCAAGTCTCGCCCGAAGGTATCGATGGCTTGGTCACCGACGACTGGCTTCTTCGCCATTTTGAAGACGCATACTATGATCTCAGTAAGGTGAACCGCGAGGTACTTTCGCAAACCCAAGATTGGATGAAGTCATACTTAATGCGGTTGTCGCAAGATCACCGAAGCGACGTAGAACGGTCCGCTCAGATGGACGCGGTCAATCCTCTTTATGTCCTTCGCAACTACATCGCTCAACAATCCATCGATTTGGCGGAACAAGGCGACTTCAGCGAGATCGTTCGTGTCCTGCAGGTGCTCAAGAACCCATACCAATTTCAGCAGGGTATGGACGCGTATGCGATAAAACGCCCGGAATGGGCAAGACACAAAGCCGGATGCTCCATGCTCTCCTGCAGTTCGTAGCCCCGGTGGGTCGCTCTTGCCGAGAGTGACCATGTGTTCGACCGGTCATTTAGCCTTTGGAATGTAGCGAAAGTCGTCAAGACTTTCGGTTGCATCGCCTAAAACCACCGAAACTCTTGACGAGTTTCGCTACAAAATGCTTCATAGCGTTCGGGCGAGGGGGAGAATCCACATCGGTTTCATTTGCACCGAATAACTTATCAATGATATCGGCGAGTTGTCGTATGCGGTACGACATGGACATGTCCGTGATGTGGAACCACATCCAAATGCGTTGTCGTGTGACGCACCGATGGTCGGTACGAGTAGTGTGGCACCACAACTACTGGGCGATGCGATTGATATGCGGAGTATCCGCCAACACTCATGCGATGCGAAGTGTAAGGGACGGCATCCAAATGAGTGGTTGTATGTGGCACCGCATCCAGATGGGTTGTTGTGTGCGGGACGAGATCGTAGTGATTCCAATGTCGGACTTCATCGAAGTGAGTCGTGGTATGCGGAACGTAATCGATATGTGTGGATATGTGAGGTACATAGTGTTGGGCCTGTGCGGAATTCCCCAAACCAATCAAGCCCAAACCAGCCAGCACGGTACACAAAGTACTTCGAAGCATTGCCCTATTCCCTTAAACAAACCTGCGAACGACGAGCGCTCCCCTTGAGGCTCGTTCCATGCAGCAAATTTCCGAATACGCAAAGTCCGTGCCGAAACCGTACTTTGGTAACGTGCGTTCGAAATGCCAGGGCTTTTCGGATTATCCTGCTTTCAAGCGACGGTATGTGCCGATGTGACGTCATCGACTTGAAGTCGATCGGATCAATCGGACGACACCATGGGTTTGGTAAGCTAATTATCTGCTGAAATAGATGAGCTCTTCGATTTGGAAGGTTGTGCGGGGAGTCGCATCCGGCAGATGCGACCCACTTTAGGTGCGACCCACTTCAGCAAGCTTCAATTTCAGCTAGACGACGGGAGTTGTTCCTTGAGCTTGTCCAATCGCTTTGGCGATACGCTTACGCGGGTGCCTAATTGCTGTGCAAAGATTGAGACGCGAAGCTCTTCGATCAGCCAGCGGTATTCGAGCAACGTCCCGGTCGGCTCGAGCTTTTGAGTCGCTCCGCCTGGAATTGATTGCAACGTGGTTGGCGATGGCTGCATGCCCGCGATTTGAGCTGCACAGTCTTTCCAATAAAGCGTTGCCGTTGCGTCCGTTGCCAAGTCCTTGATTGGACCAACCGACTTGAGTCGGTCGAGCCGTACCGCGATGGCTTGCAAGTATCGCGGAAGCTCTCGAACGTAACACCATGGCACATGATACGAAAGGGAATCTTGAAATAACGCAGTCAATTGCTCGCGTATCGATCGAACATTCTCGGCCCATGTTGCAGGCGTCTTCTCCAGCAAGGCACGAACTTTATGATTCGCTTCGGCAAACTTGGGCAACCATCGACCAATTTCTGCTGCCGCACCTGCGATTCGCTCAATTCGTTTGATGCGACAAATCTCAAACTCCACCTTCGTTCGAAAGACCGGAGCAACCTGCTCGCTCGCCCAGTTCGTATCAATAAACGCAAGCCTAGCGATGAGATCGCTCACCAAGTCTTTCAGCCGATCCCCAGCATATCGATCCGACAACCACAAAGACGACGTGGTCCATTGCGGCAGGAACTGGATCTGACTTCGAATTTCTCGTCGCTCGATCTTGCTGAACAACGAGGTCATGCCTCGACGAAACAATTGTTCCGCAAAAATTTCGTGGTCGACCAACCCTGTTGCGATCTTCTCTTTGCCGACGATCAACGTCGGATACATGTTCATCCGAACACCACCTCGCAGCTCAACAACACTTTTCGGCAATGTCTCGATATCCCACGTATCCATCGACGTGCGCGCCCAGTCGTATGCGACCGTTTTGCCCGGTGTGGTCGTTGGCAACGCTTGGACGGCCGCCGTTCGTTGAGTCTGCTGCAATTCCGATAGGTCGCGACTCGACTGGACGGCCACTCCTTTCTCATCAACGATCTCAATGCGCATTCGCAAGTGCTCAGGCACTCCAGTCAAATCAAAGTCACTCTGCTTGACGGACTCGCCAAGAAAACTACTTAAAACATCACAAATCGATTTCCAAAAAGGAGCCTGCTGGCTTTGGCGTTCGATGACTTTGGGCAGGAGTTGCTTCACCGTATCTGGAACAGGAACCAATTGCCGCCGAAGACGTTTCGGAAGCGATTTGATCAGACACGTCAGCTTCTCCTCAAGCAAACCAGGCACCAACCACTCCAAACGTTCGTTGTGCAGCTGGTGCACGATCGCTTGCGGTACAACCAGACTCACTCCGTCCGCTTGATCGCCGGGCTCATAGAGATACTTTACCGGTAGCTGGCTTACCCCGATTTCGAGCTTGGAGGGAAAGCGTTCTTGGATCTCGTCGCGGTCCAATTCGACCACGATATCGTCCCATGTCAAATAAGGCGATAACGCACCAGGCTTGGCCGCTGCGTTAGCCGCTGGCTTTGCTAGTTGATTAAGAGGCTGAACCGTCCTGTCCCATTTCTCTAGCGTCACTCGATCGACCACAAACTCGGGGATTCGAGCTCGATAAAAATCGGTCAACACATAGGGATCAACGACGAGATCGCGACGCCGAGTCTTGTCGCCAAGCTCCTTCACGGTCGCCAAAAAGGCTTGATTGTGTTGCCAAAAACG
>CANHVO010000193.1 GCA_947463915.1 Planctomycetaceae bacterium | reverse complement strand
CCGAGCCGAAGGCCCGCCCCTCTCCGAGGGAGGGTGACTTTGGTTACGCTTTTCCAACTATTTGCAGCTAGAGTGGTTGCACTCACCTACCGACGACTGCCATACTGTTCATTCTTAAAGGCTGATTTTCAATAGTATTGCAATCAAACCGGGAGATTGAGCATGGGCGGCTGGGGGATGACATTGGTCATTTTTGGACTTGGGTCGTTTTTACTGAACATGATTGGGTTTGAATTCGCACTGCTAATGTGGGTTGACAATTGGGGGCCGGCGGTGGGGACAATGATTCGACTAGGGGTTGCTGCTCTAGGGCTCGTGATGATGGTTGCTCCTCGATTTGTCACTTCTAATAAGTAAAAGTCACCGATGTCTGAGTTTGATCCGCAAAAAGCCTCCAATCGTTACGCTGAGAATCCTTACGCTGGACCGCAAAACACAAGCAGTCCGGTCACGTACCAACAGCCGCACAACCCTGAAGGAGGAGATTCTACAGGTGGGTTGATACCTTATAAAAACCCTAAGGCATTGATCGCCTACTATCTTGGGATTCTCAGTGGATTGCCTCTGATAGGCTTACCGCTTGGAATTGCGGCCTTTGTTTTGGGGATCATGGGGCTGAATGATCGGAAAAAGAACCCAGCAATCAAGGGTAGTGTCCATGCTGGGATCGGTATAGGATGCGGGCTGATATTCACGCTGCTTTGGGGCGGCCTGATACTCGTAGGGGTCGTTGCTGTCATTTCGGCTTCGAGTGTCCGACGATGAGTTCACACCAACGAAACTAGTAAATGGTAACTACGAAAGCGTTTAAGGAGTTCTTTTCCAGCGAGCGAGCTGGTGCGTTTTTGTTGATGATTGCTACGGCGGTTTCGCTGACCCTTGCCAATACTGCGCTCGGAGAGCCGATACACCATTTTTTGCATACGGCATTCCTTGGTTTGTCCATTGAAGGATGGGTCAACGATGGGCTTATGGTTATCTTCTTTTTGATGATAGGTTTGGAGCTCGAGCGAGAAATTTATGTAGGAGAACTTTCGTCTTGGAAAAACGCTTCCTTGCCGATTGTCGCTGCTGTGGGGGGAATGTGTGTTCCGGCGCTCATTCACTTTCTTTTTAACATCGGAACCGGAACCCAGGGTGGGGCTGGCATTCCGATGGCTACCGACATTGCTTTCTCGCTCGGAGTGTTGGCTTTGTTTTCCAAGAAAGTGCCTTATTCGCTCAAAATTTTTCTGACCGCATTAGCTATCGCGGACGATCTTGGGGCGATCGTTGTGATTGCTATTTTTTACACCAAGGAACTTTCGTTAGCCTATCTATTTGGAGCGTTGGGTGTCTTTGCGTTCCTGTGCTGCCTCAATGGGCTTCGAGTCATGAAGCTCTGGCCATACTTGATTGGCGGGCTCGCCATGTGGTGGTTTTTTCTCCAGTCTGGCGTGCACGCCACGATCGGCGGAGTTTTGCTGGCTTTCGCCATTCCGTTTGCAAAGCGTCACGAGGACTGCATTTCTCATCAGCTTCAGCATCGTCTGCACTATCCGGTTGCTCTAGGCATCTTGCCCATTTTTGCGTTGGTGAATACGTGTATCCCATTGCATGGCGATTGGTATTGGCAGCTTCTCAAGCCGAATTCGCTCGGCGTTTACTTCGGTCTTGTCCTAGGCAAGCCGTTGGGTATTGCATTGTTTTGTCTTATCGCAATTCAATTGAAATTGGGACGCATGCCGGATGGGTTACGATTTTCGCATTTGGTGGGTGCGGGAATGTTAGCAGGGATTGGATTCACGATGTCGATTTTTATTTCGACGCTAGCATTCGAAGACTCAGAGGTTGTCAATCTATCTCAAATCGCTGTGCTTTTGGCCAGCTTGACTGCGGCGGTGCTCGGTGGGATGTGGTTTGTAACCATGGTGCCTAATACATTAGGTGAGCCAAGGGATGAAAACGAACGTAGCTGAATTCGTGAGAATTCAGAAATGGCTGAATTCTCACGAATCCAGCTACGAATCTTTTTTTGGCAATTAACTTTGCTTGCACCGAATCGACATTG
Source organism: Planctomycetaceae bacterium (assembly GCA_947463915.1). Taxonomy (GTDB): domain Bacteria; phylum Planctomycetota; class Planctomycetia; order Pirellulales; family Pirellulaceae; genus JBKCUI01. Next base: position 11,119 of record CANHVO010000193.1, on the reverse strand, counting down.
GCAGAGACTATCCATTTCCACTAAACTTCCCACTTGTCGCGACTCAACATCTGAACGCTAGCAGAGCAACGCTTTCGGTATGAACGGTCGTGACAGGCTGCTGCTATGATGCAGAGTCGTCGAAACCAATCCACAGGGAGGGTGGCCATGGGCAAGGAATCCATTCGCTTTATACACGCCGGAGACTTTCATCTCGAGCGTCCGATGCAAGATCTCATCGATCTGCCTGAGCACCTTAAGCAAGCGCTTGTCGATGCCCCATGGAAGGCGGCGGAGGCCATTTTTGAAACCGCCATTGTAGAAAACGTGGATTTTGTTCTTCTAGCCGGAGACTTGCTCAATCCCGTTTCGTGCGGGGCGGCTGGCCCTGCCTTTTTAATTCAGCAATTCGAAGAGCTGCAAAAACGAAACATCCAGGTTTACTGGGCTGGAGGTCAAGTTGACGATCCAGATCGATGGCCAGACGCAGTTGCTCTCCCAAGCAATGTTCATTTGTTCTCCAAGCGGCAGCTTGAGCCGGTCATCTATCGCCGCAACGGTTTTGCATTGGCAACGATCCTAGGTCGTTCGAGTGATGGCCGCGAGTCGATCCGAGCCGCTGAATTTCAAACCGAAGCTGATGACACTTATGTGATCGCTCTCGCGCATGGTGTCGCAGATCGCGACTCGTTGCTGAGTCAGCGAATCGACTATTGGGCGCTTGGTGGCAGCCACCAACGGCAGACGCTTCACGGCGAAGCACCCCATATGCGAATCTGCGGCACGCCTCAAGGTCGCTCCTTTAGCGAAGATGGCGCGCATGGTTATTGGACCGTTGAAGTGGACGGGAATCACGATGCTCAAATCACTGCCCAAGACGTCGATGTGTTTCGTTATGTGACGCAAACATTGGATACCGAGGATCTCGCGATGGGCCGAGATGTTCGGCAATTGATGACCAAGCGAATTTCACGTTTGCAATCGGAGAATGGCACTCGCCACTTGATTGTGAACTGGCGAATTGAAATGGATTTGGAAAACGCCACTCAAGTTGGGCCCGCTGCTTTGGAAGAGATACTGTCCTGGCTTCGCCGGGAGTACGGGCACGGCTCTTGTTCCGTTTGGTCGACCGACATCGAAGTTCTTTCGCCTAAGGCGTTTCCGAAGAAATGGCAAGAAGAGGAAACGATTCTTGGCGATTTCTTGCGGACCTGTGCTGACAGCCGAAAGAATTTGGGAAAGAACATCAACTTGAAGACGTTGGTGGAAAGTGAAACGCCGGGCAATCCCGCATGGCAATCGCTGCTCGTTAACGAAGACGTGAACACCGTCACGGGAATGCTCGACCGTGCTACATTATTGGGAGTCGATCTGCTTCGTGGTCATAAGATCGACTTGCTGGCATCCACAAGGAAATTTGGAGGTACCAAGGCATGAAGGTACGCGACATTCAGATTGATGGCTTTGGTGTTTGGTCGGGTCTATCCGTCGATTCCTTGCCGGATGGCATGACGGTTTTTTATGGTCCCAACGAAGCGGGCAAGACGACATTGATGCAGTTTTTGCGCACGATGTTGTACGGATTTACTGCCGAACGAAGGCAAAGGTATTTGCCTCCGGTGTTCCCGGGAAAGCCCGGCGGGGCGATGCGGGTTAGCGGACCTGGCGGCGGTTACGAAATTGCGCGGCGTGCAACGCTCAACGACCCCAGCATTGTCGGTCAGCTCACCGTTACGAGCAGCGACGGCGTGACACAGGGGCAGCACCGGCTCACTGCATTGCTCGGCAGCGTCGACGAATCGATCTTCACCAATGTGTTTGCTATCGGCCTGCGTGAGTTGCAAGAGCTGAGTACTTTGGACGATACCGCAGCGGCAGACGAACTTTACAAGCTATCGAGCGGGCTCGATCGTGTCTCTCTTGTCGATGTCATGCGACAGCTCAAGACGGCGCGAGGTCAAATCGTTTCCCCTTCGGCCGACGTTGGCCAAATGTCGACGATGATGGCCAAGCGAGAGAAGCTTCGTGACGAACTCGAGCAGTACACAGCTCGCGGACGACGCTGGGGTGAACTCGCCGCCCATAGAAAGAATCAGCAGACCGAAATCGATGAGCTTCGACAACGGAGCGAACAGTGGGAGCTCGAAGCCCGAGCCGTTGAAACGGCCTTGCAAGTACGAGAACCTTGGGTGCAACGCGAGAACATTCGTGCTCGAGTGAAGTCGCTCAATGCACGAGTTGATTTGCCCGACAACGCGGTTGAAAAGCTTCGCGAAATCCAAGAGCAAATCGAGGACAAGCGTCGACAAGTCCAAACCATCAAAGAGGAACGCAAGCAGATCCGTCAGCGAGCGGTCGACATGCCCGTTAGCAAGGGCATTCTTTCCTTGGCTGGCAAGATCGAGGCAGCTGGCGAACAAGGTCCATGGATCATTTCGCTTCAAAAGCAAATCCAGCGCCTTGAATCCGATTATCTTCAAACGCAAGAGCAACTGATCGAGGACGCCAAGCGATTGGGGCTCAGCGAGCAAGATCAAGAAGCATTGCTCAATGATAAGCGTTTGGCAAACATGCCGGACTTGTCACGACAAGCACTGGGGCAGCTCGCCGGACCTGCACGCGATGTTCGTACCCATCAGGTTCGACTGAAGCAAGCCAAAGAACGCGGCTTGATCGATAAGAAAGAAGCGGAAAGGCTGACTGCTGAGATCAACGAGTTTCTGGCTGTAAGGAACGAAAAGGACCTTCAAAAAGCGCACAAGAACGCGGACAACTTGTTGCTGTCGTTGCGCAAGAGCCAAAACTTGGAAGAGAGGCTAGAGAAGCACGTTCGGCACAAACGAGAGATTGAGGAACGAGCGGTAAGTATCGAAAGCGAAGAAGGGCTTCCTGTCGATCACGTGTTCCGACTCGCGACCCCGTTTATCCTCGGGTCGATCATGTTGATCTTGGGCCTAGGTAAATTCTTTCATTGGAAATGGGCTAGTTCGCCACCGAGCATTTTGTCTCCGCTCGCTTCTGCAAATGACAAACTAAGGGCTGCACAAGAAGCTGCGTCGGCTGATCTCACAACCGGATTGTTGCTATTCCTTTTGGGCATGGCTGTCCTGGTCGGTACTTATTTCTACTGGAAGAATCTCGAAGACGGATCGAACAATGAGCTTGTGGACTGCGATTCAGAATTGGAAGCCATCAGTTTGCAAGTTCGCCGTACGGAAGCTGAACGCGAGGACTTGTTGAAGCTGCTTCCGGAAGGGACCGGCTCGCTAGAGCAACGTATCCGAGAAGCAGAGCATGAAGTTCGCCAATGCGAAAGCTTTTTGCCTGTTTATCATAATTTGCAAGCGGCCAAACAGCGATATAAGGCCGTTAAGCAGCAAGGGTTGGAGGCCGCCAATGGAGTGAAGTCAGCAAAAAACCAGTGGAAGAAGACACTGGGGCAACTCGGCCTTGCAGATTCTCTCTCACCCAAGAGCATTCGCTTGCTCGCCGAGGGGTATGAATCGCTTTTGCAAACGCGTCGCCGTTTGAAGGCGCATGAAGATGAACTCGATCAACGCAAACTTGAATTGGCGACTGGCTTGCAGCGAATCGAAGCTCTTGCGTTGCAATTGAAAGTTGCGGTCGAGGACTCGAACCATGATTACAAAGATCCGGCCGCACGTTCGCTCTTAGAGCGAGTTGAGCAATCCCGAGAAACTGGAAATGCATCAAGCAACGTCAACAAAAATTCGGAGCGAGACCGCCGAGAAGCGAAAGACCGATCGGACAAACGCGATCAGCGAAATCGCGAGGACCAAGTTGCGTTGCGAGCCGCTGCTGCGACCGCGTTGCCTAAGGATGGTGTGACCGATGGTCCGTTGCTTAAGTTGCAAGAGCTTTCCAACACGCTCGCTCAACATCAGCAGTACGTTACATTGCGTCGTCAATTACGAACGGAAGACGAAGAGCTTTCGAAGAAGCAAAAGTCGATGCAGCGTTTGATGGATCGATGGATTCGAGCGAGACAAACGCACTTGGCCGAAATGGGCGTCGAAAACCAACAGCAGCTTGAAGAGCAGCTTTCGCTCAAGCATCAGTTTTTGAAGCTCAAGCAAGAAATCCTGGACCTCGACTCGCGAATCACCGCCATCATCGGTGGGCACGTTCCTTATGAGTCGATCGCTCGATTGTTGGAGAACGCACCTCCGGGCGAATTGGAAAAGCGATGGGAAACGCTTGGTCAACGTAGCCAACAAGCGGACGAACGCGTATCGCAACTGCTGCAACGCCAGGGAGAAACCGCTCAAGAGATGAAGAGCCTAGCGGCAGATCGTCGATTGGCGGAAGTAAAGCTCGAATTGGCTTGCCTCGAGAAGCAGCTTGCCGCATGTGCTGAACATTGGCGGACCTTGGGCGCGACCACTTCGATGCTGGAAAAAGTATGTGAAGTCTACGAAACAGAAAGGCAGCCTGAGACGCTTCGGGAGGCTTCGGCTTTCCTAAAGCAACTGACGGATGGCAAGTATGTACGGGTCTGGACTCCGCTGGGTAAGAATGCGCTTCGCATCGACAACGAAAAGAATCAAAGTCTGCCGCTTGAGGTCTTGAGTCGCGGAACCCGTGAAGCGGTCTTCATTGCTCTGCGATTGTCATTGGCAGCAGCCTATTCGCGACGTGGTGTGACGTTGCCATTGGTCTTGGATGACGTGCTTGTCAATTTCGATTCGATTCGGGCAACACATGCGGCGAAAGTGTTGCGTGATTTCGCTTCACTGGGACATCAGGTCATCATGTTCACTTGCCATGAGCATATCATGAAAATCTTCCATGGCATCGATGTTCAGGTCAGAGTGTTGCCAACGCAAGGGCAGACAGGTGAAGCGAGAATCTATCAACCGCATGACGTGCCGGTCGCTGTCCAAAAGCCAGTGCGACGAGCGCCAGAGGTCATTGTCGAAAAGCCGGTTGTTGTCGTGCCGAAGGTAGAGGAAGTGGTTGTTCCGGTCGTGGTCGAGCGGCCTGTAATGCCGGTGATTGAGCTGCCACCTGCCCCCGTGATGCTACCTCCTGAACCCTTGACATTGCCTCCGGCGCCATTGATGCCTGTTGCGATTGAGCCAATTGAATTGCCGCCGCGACCCAAGCTGGAACGGATTGTGCGAAAGCCTCGTCGTCAGCCGATTCCAGAGCCAATTGTTCCCGCAGAGAAAGAACCGGTTGGAATCGATCGATTGTGGTACGATTACGACGAAGAGCCTGCTGCAGAAACGGCTCAGCGCCTTTGGAATGAGATCGACCAAATCGAATTGCCGCTTGCTGGCGAACCGCATGATCTATGGTGGAGCACAGCCAACGGAAACGCGGACTAGTCTAAGGAGTAGCAGGCACACTCCGTGTGCCGTCCGCTCGATAGCGAATTCGAGGTTTCCAGGCGGAGGGCATATGGCATTGAGCTCGTTCCAAGGCTACGCCCAATGCCGTGAACGATTTTCTCTTATTTAGAACTGGCTTTCTTGAAGCGAAAGTCGTCAAGACTTTCGGTAGCGTCGCCTAAAAGACCGAAACTCTTGACGAGTTTCGCTACAAAATGCTTCGCGGCGTTGGGCTCCGCCTTGGAACGCATGATCTTCGAGGCTCCGCCTCATTCGAAACCCAAATAGGAAGAAAGATCGAGCGCAAAAAAATAGTTGCGACTCCTCTTTCTGCGTTCGATTTTTCTGCCCTTCGAGTGAGAGAGAACCAATGCAAATGAACACGATCTGGCAATTTGCGACGGCTGCAAACATTCGTTTTGGACGCGGCTGCTCCGGACAATTGGCAATTGAACTTCAGCGTTTCCATGTAACGCGTCCTATGGTCATCACGGACAAAACCATTGCCAATCTGCCGTCGGTCGCCCCACTACTGCAATCTTTGCAACGAAGCTTTACTAGTGTGACGGTTTTCGATGGTTGTGTCCCCGAACCACCCATAGAAACTGCTGAAGCCGCTATTGCGTTTGGAACCGCAAGTGGCGTTGACGGAATTGTTGCGCTGGGTGGTGGCAGCAATTTGGATATTGGGAAAATCGTTGCAACAGTATTGAGGCATGGCGGTGCGCCTCGTGATTACTTTGGCTTTGATGTCGTACCAGGCCCGACGTTGCCATTGATTGCGATTCCGACAACGGCTGGTACGGGAAGTGAAGTTTCGCATTCGGCTGTTCTTACCGACACGATTGCACAGACCAAAGTGAGTACGCTTAGTCGTTGGCTTCGGCCGAGCGTTGCGATTGTCGATCCAGCTTTGACCGATTCCTGTCCGGCCGTGGTGACGGCGCATAGTGGCATCGATGCCTTGGTGCATGCGATTGAGGCTGTTACGAACAGAGACTACAGCGAGATGACTGGAGTTGATCCGCAAGCACGCGCTTATGAAGGTAGCTATCCCTTGACTCGATTGATAGGTGGCGAAGCCATTCGGTTAGTGGGGAAGTTTCTAGTGAGAGCATATCAGACCCCAAGCGATCAGGAAGCTCGCGACGGTATGGCATTAGCTGCGTTATTGGCCGGCATGGCGTTTTCGAATAGCGGAGTGGCGTTGGTGCATGCGCTAGAGTATCCCATTGGCGGGCTTACTCATTGTAGCCATGGCGAGGGAAACGGCTTGCTTTTGCCGCACGTCATGCGATTTAACCTGCCGGCCTCCGCGGCGTCGATGGCTGAGGTGGCTATGTGGTTGGGGAGCGACACCAATGGACTGCCTGCGAACGTGGCTGCAGAAGCAGCGATTGAGGCCGTTGTGAAGCTGCAGCAGGCAGTCAATATTCGCATGCGCTTAAGCGAGCTTGGTCTGGAGCATAAGCAGATCCCTTGGGTTGCCGGCAAAGCGTTTCAAATCAAGCGACTGATGGATGTGAATCCGCGTCGCCCGAGCGAGCAAGATTTGGTTGCGATATTGGAAAGTGCCTATTAAGGCGAGTGGCAGGACAAAAAATACCACGACTCGTAGCTGGATTCCTAAGAATTCAGCTGGTTCTGAATTCTCACGAATTCAGCTACGATAGTTTTCATTCCGCCGCTCGCCTTAGGCTAGCTGCGGGGCGATGTGCTGGTGTACCGCCTTCAGGCGGCGCAGATCGCCATCTGGCGATCCGAAATCCTGCCTTACTTGGCCTTTTCTGCCTCGACCCAGAGCTCATTGGTTTCTGGATGATACCGATAGACCATTCCGTCCGGTAATTTCGGAAGTTGTATCTGCCCCACAATTTCTTTCATGTACTCTTCGTGCGACTTTGGGTTTCGACCGTTGATCGCGTTGAAGGTTTGCTCCATCGGTTTCACTTGCAGATCGAAGACAAGTCGTTCCTTAACTTGAAAGTATGCTTTCACAGGCCCTGCGAGCATCATTCTCGGGTCATTTCCCTGAATGCTATCAAGCGAGTTGCCTTGCACTCCGACGCCTGCTTTGGCAACCTGATTCTGCATTTGTGGTTCCTGTGCCGGGACTACTGCCGCAGCTGCCTGTTCATCCCGAATGCGATCCGCTTCTGGCTTGCAGCCCGCAATGGAAAATACAACGCTACCAAGACAGAACAATGCGTTCAGTTTTCGCATGAATCACCCTTCTTCGAGTTTCAATTTGGGGGAACGTAAGCTTCCATAATAGCCGACGGTGGCTGCCCAAGCGAGCCGTTCGGGATTTAACGATTGCAGCGGACGACACGCATCAATTCGCGGCGTCAACGATGGTTTTCCTTACGGAATTCCAGCGGACATCCGAAGGAGCTGGATAAGGCGAATTCATTCCAATCACAAAAACCAAACCATGATCGACACTGACGCTTTTTTGCGACAAGAAGTTGAATCCGCCACTCCAGCCAAGCTGCGGTGGTTATTGCTCCAAAAAGCCCACGGCCTAACCTTATCGATTCGTGAGCTCTGGCTTGCCGGGCAATCGGAAGAGGCCAAGCAGTGGCTCATTCTAGTGCAGGACATCTTCACTGAGCTGCTACAAGGAATCATCGACCCAAAGCATGAGCTAGCAAAGCAGCAGTCGGACCTGTATGTTTTCCTGACCAAGTTGTTGGTTTTATCCGCTCAGACGCAGGATACCGAAACACTCAAAAACGTGACGGAAATTCTTGAGATTGAGAAAGACTCATGGGAGATGCTCGTGCGGCGCGAGGTATCCGAGTCTTACTCGCCTAGCAGCTCCGGCGAGGATTCTTACTCTGGATTTGATTTCTCCGCGTAAGGTAACGCGCTCGTCGGATTTTGGGTTGCAGCATTGGGCCACCGCTGTAAACATTTTTGCAATATCAAGACCAGTTCAGACTTTGGGGAGGGCGAGGCTCCTTGAAAAAGCCGGGGACATGGGTAACACATGTTCGGACACATAGGTAACACTTTTAGTATACCGATTCTGTTGGTCTTTAAGATCCTGAGCCAACAGTGCAATAGTTCGGCAGGACCTTCCCGAAAAACATGTTTGCCTGGGTAGCCTCAGACTCAAGCGTTACTGTTCAACACGCTGCCCATCTAGGGCGACGCAGCCCACTGCAAATTGAACCTAGATGCAACCAATTTGTTTTGGCCTTCGTAAAAGCATAGGATCTTTCCATCAGGAAGAACCGTGAGATCCGAGTAAGCGCTGTGACTCGGTTCCAGTGTCTTGTTCGCTATCCAAGTCTTTCCGAAATCGCGACTCAGCTTGATGGAAAGGTTTTCCCGTTTGCCTCGCCCCGCGGGTATCTCGTTACCCGCTTTGTCTCTGCCAAGGCTGTGCGGATTGGAAAAGATGAGTGTTCCTGGGCTTGATGGATGCTCGATAATGCTCGCCATGCAGATCGGCTCCCAAAGCTCGTCTTGAAAAATCGGAGTCGTCCAATTCGTGGCACCATCGGGGCTATAGGTTATCAGCTTGCGACTTGGCTTTGATTCGCTTCGAGAAACCATCATGACGCGACCGTCGGATAGAACCGCCAGAATGGACTCATTTGGATCCTTATATGCCCCGTCGTTTGGAACCGAGATAGCGCCCGCTTGCCACGTTTTACCATGATCGTCACTAAAGATCGTTCCGGCCGCCGAAGGATGGTGATCTCCGAGTTTTCCGAAGGCGAGCCAAATAGGAACGACGAGACGTCCAGTCTTGAGCTGAATCCCGTGTCCCGGTCCAGTTGCGATGACTTTCCAGTCATACTTGGATCGAAACGGCTCGAATGCGGAAGTAATTTCAATGGGCTTGCTCCAGTTCACTCCATCGTCGGTGCTGCGCATGGAAAAGCAACGTGCATAGTTCACGCAGTACAGAAACTCGATGGCTCCCGTTTCTCGATCGATGATGGCGACTGGGTTGTTTACGGTTTGCTCCCGCTCGCCCCCTGTCTTCTTGGTTGGATTTCCTTCGATACGATCCGCATGATGAGCTATGTGTTTGGGTTGTTCCCAAGTCTGGCCACCATCGGTGGAACGCGCTAAGTGAACTTCGATTTCGCCCCAGTCTGCTTTGGTGCTCTTCCTGGCTTCGCAGTACGCGAGTACGGTTCCCTTGGCAGTCGTCACGACCCCAGGGATACGATAGAGAGCAACACCGTTTTGGCCAGAAGTGAAAACATCGACGGACTCAAGAAACGGCTGCGAGAAAGCAGCTTGGGAGCAAAACAATAAAAGGAATGAAGTGAAGATCGTTTTCATTTCGAGATTATTTGCGAGGATAGGGAATATTCAAGGATAATCGTTGGAGCGTTTTCTACGATTCGTAGCTGAATTCGTAAGAATTCACCTGGTACTGAATTCTTAGGAATTCAGCTACGGAGATATCATTTCGCGGCAGGACGAATCGCCCATACCTCAGGTGTTCTGACGCCGGGCCTTACCTCACCTGTCGGCATCACAAATTGATCCCTCCAAAATGTCATGGTCGTCGTTACTTGAGCCGATGGCATTTCTCCAGCTGCACGCCAGTTGTTGCTTTTCGTATTGTAAGCCCACAAGGTCTTCGGGAATCCAGGATGTTTTTCAAGTGGCTTGAAGTCTACCAGCGAACCATCGTCCCCTCCGAGGACTAGGAAACTCGACGGTTCCATCACGGGGGCAGGCGATGGCGCTGCCGCGGATGGGCCTGGCAAGTCCGCAATGCGTGTCCATCCGTGGTCTGGTTTGTATCGATAGGCGTCTCGCAGGTAATTGCGGATCGGTTTGCCCTTGGTATCTGCTTTTAGGTCGACCCCACCTGCGAGAAAAAACGCGTTGTCCTGAACTGCAGCAACAGACAGCATTCTCGCTGGCCCAGGCCATGCTTCTAACGCGTGCCACTGGGGGGTGAGAGAGCCGAGCTCCAGCGACCAAAAAGTTTTGAGTGCTTCTGTTGCCGAAGGACTTTCGATACCACCCGCTACCAAAATCGTACTGCCCAAGATGGCTCCGCAGAAATTGGCACACCGCTTCGGCAACGACGGAAGAACAGTCGTTTTCAATTCCCCATTCTCCCATCGCAACAGGAATACGTCTGCATAGTGTCGATTGGCGTCGCTACCACCAATACAGACAATTCCATCGTTCGTGCTCAACGACACTCCATAAGCCAGCGGTTGAGGTAGTTTGCCAGCCACTTTCCATTTTCCGTCAGGCCGCTCCAAAAGAAACACCGTGTCGTACCAAACTTTGCTGCCACCGTCCCACGGTTTCTTCTGCGGGAAGTTTGCTCCACCTGCGATGAGCAATGCATCGTGATGGCTACCCACGAATGGTCCTGCGAAGCCATGAAGATCAGGCAATGATGGCAGTTTGTCCCAGGTAAGTGTCTCATCCGCGTACGCGCCCGCATTTTGCCAAAGCAGAAATAAAGTTGCCAACAATAGCGTTAAGCAACGTTCGCATGGTATCCAAGGTCTGTCATGGTTCATCGTGGCTGCGATCTTCTGCATCGATTTCGCCTTCGTAATTTGCGGGCTGTTGATTTAAACCTTGTTCAATTGCACTTCGTTTAACAGCCAGCCGTAGGCGTACTGTCAAAGAAGCAAAGTACGCCTTCGGCTGACTGTTAAACCCGGATTATTCATTCATGTCGCAAACAAAAGTGGCCTCTCCTGCGTATAAGTTGTTGTTACGAAGCAACTTAAGGAACATCAGGGAGGCCGATCTTGAGTATACAGTCTGTTGACAGTTTTGTGGGT
>CANHVO010000192.1 GCA_947463915.1 Planctomycetaceae bacterium | reverse complement strand
TGGCGACATGAGTATCTCTTGTTCGCGTTTCGTCCAATACCAAGGCTCTCCCGCAACGCGAACTTCGCGAGGAAAGGTTGCGTCGCCGCTAACTCCGATAACTCGATACCACTTATGGCGTTGGCGGAACGCTAGGGCAGTTGCAAACGGAACTTGCTGTACTACTTGTACAGCAGTCGTTCGCGAGAGCATCAACCAATCGCCGATCTTGATCTTGGGATCAAATTTCGAATCTGCCTCGATCGTTATGTCAAACGATCCCGCATTCCAACTCGGCAACGGAGCTCCTCCCAAGCCATTAAAGAAACCAACTCGTTCGCTTTCAGGAAGCTCACGCGTAGCCGGAATCCCAGAAACAGGATCCAAGTTCAAATCTCGAACATCCCTCTTGCTGAATACGACGACCGCTAGGTTGAAGCTCTCAGGAGCAAAGACCATGGAAGTCGTAGAACCGGTCAGCAAGTCCCTATGGATCACAGGTGTTTCATCGACCGGCGTGAGGGTGGCAAGCCAAGATACGGACGAGCCAGAGGTTGGGGATTGAATCAATGCACCTGCAGAGTCGGCATACTCGCCTCGCAGCGGAGCGGAGCTTCGGTCCTCATCTGGCTTGGCTTGTATCAAGTCGCCGCCACCTACGGTTGCCAATTGAATAGATGCAGGCAATCGCAACCATCTTGGAAGAGCCATTGAGGAACTTGGATCGTACAGACTAACGCGGCGCAGCCTCGGCGTAAAAAAAGTGGGACCACCGCTGGCAGCCAAGGGATCGTAACTCGTAGGCTGAAAGTCTGCATAATACGGAAACCTTGTCTTAGCAAAGTAGCCCGAACCGGCAGCGGAAGTTTGGTACCCCCAAAACAAAGGATCGATACAGAACCCCATACCAATGACTTGGTTTTGCAGTACTGCCTGGGCTAGCGGAGTTGTTGGGGCCGTGTAAGGAGGCAACAACCTGGAGTTGTACTCGTTCAAATAAAACTGAGTTAGCGAAGAGGTCACTGCCGGTATTGATGACGGTAAGCCATTCGTAACCTGTTCGGAAATGTAAAACCACGGTGCATCGTTTCGTGGTCTTAAGACAGAGCTCGAATTGAATTGCGCCAAAGCACTCTCACCTGCAGCAAGTGCTTGCGTCGTCTTAACGCTCTCCTCGGCTTGACGTCCTGCAAAAGGAATCATCGCTGCGATGCCAATCAGTCCCACCAGAATGATCACCATCGCAAACAATACCTCAACCACCGTTAGGCCAAGTTTATGCAAATTCAATCTGCATTGCGCTGGATTGGTTCTCATGTTATTGCCCTGTGATCGTTGAGGAATAGGTACCCGATCTTGATTTGCCCACGATATCAAACAGACTATCTGTCGCGACTGGCAAAAAATTTGCGATGGGTGCAGCCGATATCGCTCCCGACTTGGGCGACAATCGGACGACGTAACTGCTTGGATCGGTCAAATTCTGTTTGATGCCGTTTGCCTCTGCCAACTCCAATGCAGCCCGCGAACGACCACTCAACGTCGTGTCAACTGGCATATAAACCTGATCGATCCGTCCAATGTGCAAAAACACATCGTCGACCGTATCGACTCGCACGGACTGAGGACTGACCGTCGAGCCAATCGCCTTCTGATTTGCATAAACTCGGGTGAGTGCGCCATTAGGTGAAAAGACCAAGTGAATTGGACGCATCTCGTCCGGTCTCGGCACGCCTGCCGTGCCACCTATAACCCAATCCGATGAAAATCGAGCACGATAATCCGAGTATCCTAATCGATCGTTGGCAAAACCACTTAACGACAAGTCAATGCAGGTTCCTTTAGGCAACTGGACCGCTTGCGTGTAGATCGTCTTTGGTTTTTGAAAGATCTTGAATTGTCCCCAAACTTCACCGGCTTGGATATTGACATAGGGTGCCGCAGACATTTCTCCAAGACCATCTAGACCTCGCTCGTTGAGAACAGAAAACCAAATGGTCGTTGGATCCGTAGCTGCATAGTTGTCGTGGGGAGTTCTCGATGTTGGAGAGGTTATCGTGTATCGCGCTGGGGAAGAACCAAAACTGACTTCATTGCCCGCAACCAAGTACTCGCCTAGCAATGCTGCAGCGTTCGCGAACGGACTCGTGACTTTAATGACTCGAACTTCGTTGATTCCGCTTGATACTTGGTCGACATCCAACAAAGGCATCAACGGATCGTAGGGCGTCGGGATCATTGGCGTATCGGGCACGGATGGCGAGCGAGCAGTGAACGAAAAAGCGGTCGGTAGTGATCTCTCTGTTACAGGCAATGGCTCTTCTGCCATACTCAGCTTGATACAAGCGTTGTAGGGAAGAAAATTGAGATCCGGTGATTGAGTCGCTCTAGAGGCGATAGAAAAGCTGGTCGCCGTCGACGACACAAACCTTGGAGGAGTTAATGTTGAATCGGTGTCCAGAAGATTGATCACTCCGTCACCGTTCAAGTCTGCGGCTCTGCCCGAAAGGCGTTCAAGCACCACCGAGACGGACCGATTTTTTCCAATAGCCCTCGCTCTCGCTGCCTCGATATAGTTCTTGACAACGATTGCTGCTTGGCTCGTCTTTCGATCCGCCATCATCCCCTTTAAAGAGGGTAAAACCAATGCAGCCAACAAAGCGGCGACTCCTAGAACCGTCAAGAGCTCTATCAGGGTAAAACCCTTTGGACGCTTTTTCGGCAAAGTTATGCGACCGCAAGAATGCGAAGCACGAGTTCTCTTGATTGTCATAGCGACGCTCCATTTCCATCGTAGTTCGTAATGTTGTCAAACGAGTCTTGCGATGTGTCGGTTCGGCTTCCAAGACGATCTGCCGGAAGATTACGTGACCATGGATCCGTGAAGCGAGCATTGCTCAAATATCCGGGACCACTCCATTGCGAGTCGATCAAGGAATATGAGCTTATGCTACCAACCGTCATGGTTGGGCTCGCCAATTCAATGCGAATCCCAAGCTGCCCATCCAGTCCTGCACTCATTACGAGAGGGAACGCTCCAGGCCCTGGCACCAACGAAGCAGCAAGGCCAGGCACATATCCGGGATCTGCAGCCATTCTGTCCAACGGATCACTTTCGATCGTAACCTTTAGACTAGCACCGCTGCCGGTGATAATTCCCGGATCCAACATGTCCGGATGATATCGCGCGATCCCCTCATATGCAGTTGGCCAACGTATCCATTGAATGGGTCGTCCATAAGCGTCGACAAATTCCTTGAGACCGTCGTTATCGGAATCGCGGATCTCGGAAGCACCAAACATTTCGATGGCACTCGACCCGTCAATGTCCGAATCCTCAATGATTAGAAAGAGCAATTCTGCATTTGCATTAACCGTCTGCCATCCAGGGATCGGCTGTCCGTTTGTTCCAGAGAGTTTACGAGCAAGGCCAAAGACACGCGAACTCGGCTTATTTTGAACGAAGTAGGGACTTCCCCCAGCAGCTAGTCCCGTAGGGATTACTCTCGGAACGCCGTTCAGAAATGTTGACATTGTTAGAGCGGCTCCCCACTTATCGCTCCATTTTAAGTCATCTGGATTATCAGGCATCTCCATTGCGATTAACTCTCGCAAGCACAACAATCTCGCACGCTCCAACAACAACGTTTTCGAATCCGTTGCGAGAATTGGAGTTACGGACGAAGGCAGCGGAGTACCAAATGGCGTCTTAAGCACCAGTGGATAACTTGAATACTCCTCCATCCGCGAATTCAAAATATCACTAATTTTTTGAATCGTAGTGCGAGTCTTCTGTGCATTCGATTCCTGCGCAGCACCTTGATAAGCGATCAAGAACATGCCTGACATGAGTCCGATAATCGTAATCACGGTCAACAGCTCAACCAACGTAAACGCTTGGGAAATTCGCTTGTTCTTGTTATGCATCGGAGCCCTCTCCTA
The DNA here is from genome assembly GCA_947463915.1 of Planctomycetaceae bacterium. Taxonomy (GTDB): domain Bacteria; phylum Planctomycetota; class Planctomycetia; order Pirellulales; family Pirellulaceae; genus JBKCUI01. Next base: position 9,262 of record CANHVO010000192.1, on the reverse strand, counting down.
ACAGTCAAATACGTCATTAACCGACATGGTCTGGAAACCGAATCAACCAGCGCTTTCGCCAATCGTTGGTGTTTCTGTGAAATTGCTGATGTTGTTGTGCGCAGGCTGTTCTAGTCCTTGTATGGGAAGGTTCTCGTTCAGCTGTAACTTCTTCGTCGCGTTGGTATCAGGAACCATGATCATGCTCGGTACGTTGTAGGTGAACGACTTGCCTTTGCTGTCTCCAGACGACGAAAACCATTGCTGCCCCACGGCAAGAAGCCGTCCGCCGTATCGGCCATCAATACCCGGTGCAATGATCTGGAATGTTTTGCTGTTCTCAAACTTAAACGCACCAGCACCAGTTACTTCCGCGAGATAAGGCCGAACTGCACCGAGATCACCACGATTCACGGCAGGACCCGTTACCGTCAGAACATTCGAAGGTTGATAGAAGTTGAAAATTGGCGCTGCTGCGGTGCCGCCAATGACGGAAGAATAAGTTCGACTATCGAAATACACATATGGCACTCCAGCCTCTTTCGTATTGAGACGCCCCATGAAGACAGGAAACAGATCGTCCGCTTTGCCAGTGTTAAACAGGGTTGCTTCGTCCAGTGAAGCAGTACCATCCGAATTTAATGTCAAGCGTGCTGGCGGAAATTCGAAAAAGGAATTTTCACGCGACGCATTGTACTTACAAATAGGCGCTGCAGGCGTACCACCAGTTACTGTAAGGGGACCACCTTTGCCAGTAAATGGCCTTTGTGAATCCGAGCTGAAACCGCCCAGATAAAAAACCAGTGCTTCTGCCGGGTCTATGTCGAAACCCTTGAGCAAACTGAGTTCGGAACTCAAAATGTTCGGAAAGGCCTTTCGAAGATGCCTCTCTGTCAGCCCCCAACTGCTTGCGTCCGGCGGATAATCTCCATATTTGGTTCGATAGTTCTCAACCGCATTGTCTAAAGCCTGCACCTCAAACTTCGAAGCAGCGCGTTCGAACGATGCTCTGACACCCATGATCGCAGGCAAGAGCAAGCCTACGAGCAAAATAATGATCGCGATCACTACCAGCAACTCCACCAACGTGAAACCTCGCTTGGCTCGGCTAGTCTTGATTCTCTTGCCAGTATTCATTTGTATCCAAGTCGAAACTGATTGATTCATTTGCTCATCCTCCACAATTGGCTTTTGGTACTGGCTCTTTATGCGCATTGGCTATTTCGTTTTGGTCATCCAGCCCGATCGACTGGACATATATGGCCCCGAAGTGTCTTCGGTCCACTTGCCCCGGCTTGCGCCGAGTGGCTTTGAATTAAGTCTGTGCCCGTAGAGGAAGTTGTAAAACTTCCTGGAGCTCGAGGCACTACAGGAACTCTTACGAGATTCCACTACTTGCTATCTCAACGCCATTCCGGCTTGCGCCGTTCCGCAAACGTTTTGGCGTTCCGCTAAAATTAACCGCTCAAGCTGGTGATCAGCGAGATCAGCGGCATGAACAACGAGATCACGATGAAACCGACCGCTACCCCGAGGAACACAATCAACATCGGTTCGATCAGCTTCGTCAAACCTTCCGTCATCACGCTCACTTCTTCGTCGTAGTTGTCCGCAATCTTATAAAGCATCGTGTCGAGCTCGCCCGTCTCTTCACCCACGTCGATCATGTTGACCACCAAGTCATCCATAACCCGCGAATTCATCTTGAGCATGTACAGCAAGCACGCGACAACAACCCCAATCAGAATCGCCCCAAGGCCCACCGTGATCAGCGCGCCTCCGTCGTCTGCCTTGGCACCTTTTTTCACGGCTTGTGCGACCGCTTTACCCGATGCATCCTTTTTCGTGTTGACACCACGCCCCGATGTCAACGCGACCGACATGATCATGATCCCAGGGAACGCACCGGTCCAAGCCCAGTAAAACAGAGCCAACGGGTGGAAACCTGGAACCGAATTCTCTTTCATCGGCTTCGAAATAACTTCACCCTCTCGAATCGCCTCCGTCACCTTAGTGAAGATCCGTTCGAACATCGCATTGCCCGATGTCTCTCGCGTGATATTGAGCGCCTCAAGGATCGGCACACCCGACGTTACCAACGTCCCTAACGTCCGCGTCGTTCGGGCCAAAATATTCTTCTCAACGAGGCCACCGAAAAGCGGTATTTTTATGATGAACTGGTCGTACCCCATCCGCCCATGTTTGAACTTCCGGATAATCTTCCCCACCAGCCAACAACATATGGGCAACAAGAACATCAACCAGTAATAACTGACCACGTACTCGCTCATCGCCATCAACAATTGGGTCGCAGCTGGCAGCTTCAATTCAAACTCGTCGAACATCTTCTTAAATGTCGGAACGATAAAGAACATGATCCCTGCCAAAATCGCAATCGCTACCATAACGACCGCGACCGGGTAAATCATCGCTCCCTTGACTTTTCGCTTCAGCGATTCCGACCGCTCCAAGAACTCCGATAGACGTTGCAGAATCGTTTCCAACGCACCGCCCGCTTCACCCGCCTTCACCATGTTGACATAAAGACGACTAAAAACCTTCGGGCACTTGGACATCGACTCCGAAAGGGTCGAGCCGGTCTCGATCTCATCGCAAACATCCATCAACGCATTCTTGAGCTTGCCCGGCTTTTGATTGTTTTCCAAAATCTTCAACGAACGCAGAATCGGCAGACCTGCATCCTGAAGAATCGACAACTGACGGGTAAACGTACAGATATGCTTGGTCTTGGCACCACCCATCGCAAACGGACGCTTGCGCTTTACGCCGACCGCTTTGGCCTGCACACCTTTCTTGAGCGACAGCTTGGTTACGAAGTAACCCATCTGCCGGATGGTATTCTGTGCCTCCTCTTCAGTCGCCGCGTCGATGACGTCCCGGATTTCTTGACCGGTGCGATCCATGGCTTCGAATTGGTATACAGGCATAGTTTGAGTCCTTATTTTTCAGTCGTCAGTCGTCAGTTTTCAGTCGTCAGTTTTCAGTGGGCAGTCGTCAGTCTTTAGTGGCAGTTTTCCGTTGGCGGTTGTCAGTTAGAAGTTTGTCGTTGGCAGTCCCAAACTTGAGTTCATCCACTGACAACTGATAACTTACAACTGACCACTTTCCTTAGTGATCGAGCACGGTCTCTCGCACGATCTCTTCTGCTGTTGTAAAGCCGTCGAACACGAACTGCTTGCCGTAATCGCGAAGCGTGATCATGCCGTATCCAACCGCTTTGGCTCGCAACTCATCCGAAGTCGCGTTTTGCATAATCATGTCCCGAAGGTCGTCGTTCATGATCATCAGTTCAAACAATCCAATACGGCCCTTGTAGCCCGTGTTGTTGCAATTGTCGCAGCCTTTGCCGCGATAAAATTTGTAGTTACCCCGTGTCTCTTCGGTGAGACCAAGATCGTACAAAATCTCCATCGGTGGATCCGACTCTTCTCTGCATTTGGTGCATATGCGCCGAACAAGTCGCTGCGCCAGAATCGCCTCCACGGTCGCTGTGATCAAGAAGGTCGGGATCCCCATGTCCTTCATACGCGTGATCGTGCTCGGTGCGTCGTTGGTGTGCAACGTGCTAAACACCAAGTGCCCCGTCAACGACGCTTGAACAGCAATCTCCGCTGTCTCCAAGTCTCGAATCTCACCCACCAAAATGATATCTGGGTCCTGTCGCAAAATCGCTCGCAAGCAAGACGCAAACGTAACACCGATGTCATGGTCGATCGGAATCTGAACAATTCCGTCGATGTCGTACTCGACCGGATCTTCGGTCGTCACCAACTTTTCCGAAATCTCATTCATTTCCGAAAGGGCCGAGTACAAAGTGGTCGTCTTGCCCGAACCCGTTGGCCCCGTCACGAGCACGATGCCGTTCGGACGCTTCATGACGTTGCGGAATTGAGACATCGTCGTCTCATCCATCCCCACTTTGGTCAGCGACAAGGAAACCACGGATCGGTCCAAGATCCGCATAACCACGCTCTCACCAAACATCGTTGGCAAGACGCTCACTCGCAAGTCCACTTGGTGACCACCCACCATCAATTCGATTCGACCGTCCTGAGGCAACCGTCGTTCTGCAATGTCCAGATTTGCCATAACCTTGATTCGCGTGGTGATCGCAAACGCCAAGTGGCGAGGCGGCGGAACCATTTCATACAGAACCCCTTCCGCCTTGATTCGAATTCGGAACTCGTCTTCAAATGGCTCGAAGTGAATGTCGCTAGCGTGATCCTTGATCGCCAAAAGCAAAACCAGATTGAGCAGTTTGCGAACCGGTGCACTGTCCGCCAAAGCCTCTGCACCGTCCAGACTAAACTTCTCACCCTGCAACAAACTGGTCGCAGCCTTGAAAAGCTCGGTATCCTCAGCCAACTCCTTAACAATCTTCTCAACGCTCAAACTCTCGGACGAATAAAACCGTTCGATCGAGGCTTTGATTTCACGCTCGGTGGCAACCACCATCTCAATCTCAAATCCAAGAAACGTTCGCAATTCATCTTGGATGCTCAAATTCTGCGGGTCGCATGTCGCCACCGTCAACCTGTGGCCGTCGTACTTCACCGGAATCACGCGATACAGCTGAGCCATCGTCTCGGTCAGCTTTTCCAACAAGTCAGCGGCGATCGGTGCATCACCTAATGACACGACCTTCATGTTCATCTGCTCGCCGAGCGCCTGAGCCAACTGCTCGTCGGTGATCAGCGCCATGTCTTCGGCCAATTTACCCAACAACGCACCAGGCTGTTGCTGCTGTTCTTCCAACAGCAATAGCAGTTGCTCATCGGTAATAAAACCCATGTCAACAAAAATCTGGCCGATGCGTCGTGTATTCATGCTTCAATTCCTGGTTTCAACTTTGGTGTTGCTTGGGCGATTTATAGCGATTGGCGTTTTTTGTGCTTGGCGTTTTTTGTGTCACCCTCCCTCTGGGAGGGTCGAGCGAAGCGAGGGGAGGGCAAAGTGCCAATCGCAATTGCACAATTCAGTGCACCCTCCCCGGCCTCTGGCCGACCCTCCCAGAGGGAGGGTAACTTTGAGGGAGGGTAACTTTATTCTTTCTCAATGCTCTTCCGCTTCTTCGCCTTCCTGGTCGTCAACCACTCCGTGTCTCGCATTCACAATCCGTTTTGCAAGCTCATCAGGACGGTGAGCTTTCGATAAAATATCCTCGACGGTCACACGTCCTTCCTTCCAATGGTCGAAAAGCGCATCGTCCATCAACTTCATTCCGAACTTGGAACCGGTCTGAATCGCTGACCCAATTCGGAAAGTCTTGTTTTCGCGAATCAAATTGGCGATACCCGAGGTCACAATCAAAACCTCATAAGCCGCCACTCGACCACCGCCGATCTTTGGAATGAGCGTCTGCGCCACAACTCCGAGCAAACTCGTCGAAAGCTGAGTTCGAATCTGATCCTGCAAGTTACCTGGGAACGCGTCGATCAAACGATTGACAGTACCCATCGCACTGTTCGTGTGCAAAGTACCGAACACAATGTGCCCAGTTTCCGCAGCACTGATCGCCGCCGAAATGGTTTCCAAGTCCCGCATTTCACCGACCAGAATACAATCCGGGTCTTGACGCAACGCCCGTCGAATCGCTTCGGAAAAACTCGGAACGTCTACGCCAACCTCGCGCTGGTTGATCGTCGACTTCTTGTGCTCATGATAAAACTCGATCGGATCCTCGATCGTGATAATGTGGTGATCGTGACCTTCGTTAATGAAGTTGATCAAACTCGCCAGTGTTGTACTCTTGCCCGACCCCGTCGGCCCCGTCACCAACACAAGCCCGCGGGGACGCAAACACAATTTGATCACCGCCTCTGGCAATCCCAACTGCTCAGGCGTCAGCTTGTCCGTTGGTATCTGACGCAACACCATCGAAATGAAACCGCGTTGCTTGAAAATCGAAACACGGAACCGAGCCAGCGTCCCGAACGCAAACCCAAAGTCAGAACTTCCCGACTCTTGAAGCTCGCGCTGGCATCGCTCTGGTGCGATACTCTTCATCAACTGGACGGTGTCGTCCGCCTCCAGAACCTTGGTCTCGAGCTTTCGCATCCGACCGTGCAATCGAAAAACGGGAGGCTGCCCAACCACAATGTGGATGTCGCTAGCCCCTTGCTTAACGCACGCCTGAAGAAGTTTGTCAATTAAGACTGTTGCCATAGTTGAATTAGTCAGATGAGATCAAAAGGAGGACACTTCGAAACACAAAACATTTCTCGTGCCAGAAAGATTGTAGTCAACGCTGGTCTTGGAAAAAATCTTTGTGACATTAATTCGCATGGTTTCTGCAAAAACCAGAAGCACGGGAAAATCGCCCTGAATGCAGCGAAAGGCGCCGAAAACCCCTTTAACGCAATTCGCTGCAGAGGCGAGCGACTGGTACGACTCGTTCCCAGGCTCTGCCCAGGAACGCGCTGTTCCCGGGGCGCAGCCTCGCTACACACGGACGCCCCAGATGAATAGACAACCTGGGCTAACCCAGGACTTCCTTGACAACCTTTTCGATTGCGATGTGTTCTTGCTCGGTCTTTTTGGCTGTCTTGTAGACTTCGTCCATCGTGGTGATGCCATTGATGACTTTGCGAAGTCCGTCGCAGTAAAGTGTTGTCATGCCAGCTCTTATCGCTTCTGCTCGAAGCGTTGCAGACGACTGTCCCGAGAACATCATCTCGCGCAATTTGCCGTTCACGACCATCAATTCGTAAATACCCATTCGACCTCGGTAGGCCTTCTTCTGGCAGTAAGGGCAGCCCTTGCCTTTCGAGAATTTGGCGAACGGCACGACCTCGCTAGGAATGCCAGCATCGGCCAAAACCGCTTCGCTCAGGGTGATCGGACTCTTGCAGCGAGTGCAAATCTTGCGAACCAAACGCTGTGCCATAACGGCAATAACGCTGCTCGCGACCATGTAGCCTGGAACCCCCATGTCCGTCATTCGAGTGACAGCACTGGGCGCATCGTTCGTATGCAGCGTACTAAATACCAAGTGTCCAGTCAGACTGGCCTGGATACCCATCTGAGCCGTTTCAGTATCCCGCATCTCGCCGACCAGAATAATATTCGGTGCTTGTCGCAACATCGCTCGAATAATGCGTGCGAAGTCGAGTCCGATGTTGTGGCGAACCTCAACCTGGTTGATCCCGGGCAAGTAGTATTCGACCGGGTCTTCGGCGGTGATGATCTTCCGGTCAGGTCGGTTCAACGCATTTAATGCTGCGTACAATGTGGTGGTCTTTCCAGAACCCGTCGGCCCCGTGACCAAGAGGATGCCGTTCGGTCGTTTGATCAGACTGGTGAAGACCTTGAAGTCTCGATCACCCAAACCGAGCTGCTTGACCCCAACTTTGATGTTGTCTTTATCAAGCAGTCGCATAACTGTCGACTGACCGTGATTGGTCGGAATAACGCTAACCCGGAGATCGAGCTCCTTTTCCCCAACCGTGATCGTGATTCGTCCGTCCTGAGGGCGCCGACGCTCGGCGATATCCATTTTGGCCAGAATCTTGATACGCGAAAGAATTGCCCCCAGCAGCCGTCGGGGGGGGCTGTCGCGCTCCACCAAAGTGCCGTCAATTCGATATCGGATCCGAACCCGATCTTCAAATGGCTCAACGTGGATGTCGGACGCCCGCAACTGCACGGCCTCCTGGATCATGTACTGAACTAGGCGAACCACCGGAGCGCTGTTTTCGTCAGCCCCCTCTTCCGCCTGAGCCTTGTCCTCTTCCGTTTCGGTAAAGTCAATCTGCGTGTCGGTGAACTCTTGCAGCATCGAGTCAGCGGACTCACCCTCAACCTGACCATAATATTTATTAATAGCCTCTTGAATTTGTTCCTGGCTGGCTAATGCCGTCTCCACCTTTCGGTTAAGAATGAAACGTAGTTTTTCGATTGTCTCGATATCAAATGGGTCGGAGACCAGAACCTTGATCGTCTCATCTTCGTCAGAGACGGGGATGATTTTGTTTTCTCGAGCGACCGATTCTGGAACCAGCTGGATCACATGGTCTGGGATCCGGATGGTAGCAAGGTCAACGTATTCAAACTTGTAAAATTCCGCGATTGCCTGGGTGACTTCTTCACCTGACGCGTAGCCGAGCCGGACCAAGATTTGGCCGACTTGCTTATCTTCTTTTTTCGAGATGAGCTTGGCCTCGGAGAGCTGGTCGAGGGAGATGACTCCTCGCGTGAGCATGAGGTCGGTAAATTCGCGCATTGGCTGGTCCATGGAATAGTCTCCAGCAAAAAGCAGAGTGGGTTGAGAAGAGTTGGAATTAGGGGCAACAGACCTGTTCAGTCTGGTCCAAGCTTACAAGTATATCGCAAAGGCAGACCAGCAAACAAACATCTTTCCCGAACTTTCCGCCCCTTTTCCAAACAAATCTGAGGCCTAGCACGACGCGCAAGCTAGTGAACCGCCCCCGGCAGGACGCGCCAGCTAGTGAACCGCACGAATCACATGCCAACGAGTTTTGAGCGCTGCGATCTTTGTATTTAGGGCCGAAGGCTCGACACACCCTCTGCCGGTGCCGAGAGGTACCGGACTTGCGTTTCCGAGTGATTTCAAGGCATGAAGCCTTTCAGGACGGCTGGGGCTTGCCCCTCCGTCCGCAGTTTTGGTGTTCTAGATTCACACCGTGGCTTATCAGCCACAGCTAGGGATATGCCGGCCTTTCAGGCCTAATTTACACAACTTCAAAACTGGCGCGTCGAGCTATTGCACCAAAGCTGCAAAATGCTCCGCCGTTTGCCGTGCAAGCCGAATGCATTGTGGAATCCCAACGCCATCGAAGGCATTTCCAACCAATCGAAGCGATGGATCTTCGGCAAGCGATTGGCGAATGGAAGCAACCAGCTGCGTGTGTCCCACCAAGTATTGTGGCATTGCTTCGTTCCATCGGACAATCGATTGCCATCGCGGCAAACTGCTTGCCCCTAGAAGCTCTTTCACTTCTTTTCGGGCGATTGCCAGTAGTTCGTCGTCCGTTTTGTCCATCAATTCAGGGCGAATCGCCCCCCCCATGAACACTCGCACTAGGACTAGGCCATCCGGGCACCGACCTGGGTACTTCTCGCTCGAAAGGCTGATGGCCAAGCAGTCGCGATGCTCCATTTTGGGGACTACAACACCAAAGCAAAATGCTTCGGGGCGAATCTCATTGCGCTGGATCGCGAGCAGAGCCACGGCCGAAGATGCGTAGGGAATACGCTCTAATCGTTCGGCAAGGCCCGGGTGTGATGCTTTTAACAACTTCGC
>CANHVO010000191.1 GCA_947463915.1 Planctomycetaceae bacterium | reverse complement strand
GGCGCTGTCGACATCAAGGTTGTCATGGATCCACCTTGGACTCAGGACCGTATGACGGAAGACGCCCGAGACCAACTCGGGATTTTCTAGGCGAGCGGCGGCAGAAAACATAACGCGATTCGTAGCTGGATTCGCCAGAATTCAGTAAGTTCTGAATTCTGGAGAATCCAGCTACGTCGTTTTCAATACGCCACGCACCCATTCAGAAGTGTTCTAAACGTATGGACAGTCAAATCATCTACCCCGATCTATCGGAGTTGCAAGAAGAGATCGACGATCTGGAGACATCCGAGGATCGCATTCAGTTTCTGATTGAATTGGGGCAATCGCTTCCTCACTTCCCTGAGGAGTATTGCACTGAGGAGTTTCGGGTCGTCGGTTGTCAAAGCATGGTATGGATCGTTCCGAGTTGGGATGGCAAAGCATATCATTTTTCAGCCTCCAGCGACGCTCCCATGGTGCGTGGATTGGTTGCTGTTTTGATGTCTGCTTATTCGGCCAAGACACCGGATGAGATCACGGCGTTTCCGATTGAACAGGTCCTCGATGGAATGCATTTGAAGTCGTTTCTGTCGCCGTTGCGAAGCAACGGCCTGCATTCGATGATCAAGCGGATTCGAGCTTATGCTGAATCCCAACAGTCACCAAACAGTGTTGACGCAGAATCGGTTTCGCAGAATCGTTCCAGTGCGGATGATCAAGGTCCGCTTCTCGCAAGGATAGATCAGATTCGCGCGGATTTCCCGATTTTGAGTGAAAAGAATCAAGACGGGATCGAGATCGCGTACTTGGACAATGCCGCTTCGTCGCAGCGTCCGGAGTCGGTGATCGATTCGATTTCTCGCGTGTTCTCAGAACACTACGCCAACGTGCATCGATCTGGGCATGAATGGGCCGTGAAGTCCACGGAAGGGGTAGAGGCCAGCCGAGAGGCTGTTCGGCGATTTATCAACGCGGCCCGGACCGAAGAAATCATCTTCACCGCAGGTGCGACCGCATCGGTCAATTTGATTGCCAACGCTTGGGGCAATATCCATTTAGGCCCAGGTGACGAAATTCTGCTGACCGAAATGGAGCATCACTCCAACATTGTTCCATGGCAGCAGCTTTGTCAGCGAAAAGGTTGCCAGATTCGGTGGGTACCTATCCGATCCGACTATACGCTGGATATTGAGCAATTTGAGAAGCTGCTTTCGTCTCGCACCAAGCTTGTTTCGTTCACGGCTGTTTCTAACGTACTCGGCACGATCAATCCGGCGAAACAACTTGTTCGGATGGCTCATCAAGTAGGTGCTACGGTTGTTGTGGATGCGGCCCAGGCCACACCGCACGGTGCGATCAACGTGCGAGATTGGGACGCAGATTTCGTCGTCTTTAGTGGTCACAAGATGCTCGCCTCGACTGGGGTTGGCGTGTGCTATGGTAAGCGAACCATTTTGGAGAGCATGCCCGAATGGCAAGGTGGTGGGAGCATGATCAAGTCCGTGACATTCGACGGCTTTGCTCTGGCGGATTTGCCGCACAAATTTGAAGCGGGAACACCTGCGATAGCCGAAATCATTTCGATGAAACCTGCTATCGAGTATTTGGAAGCGATCGGGCACGAACGACTCATGGAGCATGAGCGATTGCTGGCCGATCAAGCGATGAAGGGGCTATTGGAGATAAAGGGCGTTCAGGTTTTCTCGCCTTCACTTGAGCTGAAGAGTGGTGTTGTTTCGTTTGCAGTGGATGGAATTCACGGCGAAGAGATCGCTCGGGTGTTGGATGGGCGGGGGGTTGCAATCCGAGTCGGGCATCATTGCGCGATGCCGTTGCATACGCGTTTGGGAGTCTCGGTTACTTGCAGGGCAAGTTTCTATTTGTACAACACGCCGGCCGAAGTCACTCGTTTCGTTGAGGCTGTCGCCCACGCGGTCAAGATTCTCAAGTAGGCAAGATACTCAAGTAGGATCGTCGGGCCGCAAAGCCCGGAGTGCGGTATATCCCTACCGGTAGCGTAAGCCAGCGTAAGCCACCGGTTTTGGGTAATCAGTCGTATTGAGCCCGGAGGGCGACACACAACAGAACAATTGGTGTGTCGCCCTCCGGGCTTTCCATTGGATGTTCAGTCAACCGGTGGCTCACGCCACCGGCATGTATGTATCGCCCTCCGGGCTAAAACGCACCGGGCAATTGAGCTTCAATCGCACGCACGTGCAAACCCAAAGGTAGCTATCTCCCATCGTTTCAATTTGCTGTTTGGATATCGGAGAGGATTTGAGACAGTTTAGCTTTTTTCCTGTAAGATAGAGCGAATTGGATTGTTTCCACTGTGTTAAGAATCGAAATACATGAGTAACATCGCTGATTCGGCGGCTGGATTTCCTTCGCAAGTGCCGGTCCAACCTCGAGTTTCTGGACTTCGCTCATTCCTTCGGCGAATCGTGTTTGGCGTTCTATTCGCTGCTCCGATTCTTCTGACGCTTTTTGTCGTCTATCAGATTTATCTCATTCTAAATTCGTGGGTGATTGATCCGGTCGCGTCGTTGATCGCACCTCTGATTTTTCCCAAGGGACTCGACGACAAAAACTGGACCGCTTTTGAGAAATACGTGACGAATCCCGTTTCGCTTTTGACGGTGCTTTTGATTTTTTACATCCTGGGATATGCATTTCAATCGCGATTGAGCCGATGGGTGGATTGGGGGTTTAGTTACATTCCTGGTATCTCCGTATTGTATCGAGCGGTGAGGGATGCTTCGCAGGCCATGCAAGGCCCGGATGGTTTGAAGAAGATTGATACGGTGGTGCTGGTACCGTTTCCGCATGCAGGGGCGAAGGCGACCGGCTTCTTGATGGGAGAATGTCAGGACGTTGCCACCGGCAAGCCCTTAGCGTGTGTCTACATTCCGATCGGACTATTTCCACCATCGGGTTACACGTTGATCTTCCCAAGGGAAGACGTCATTGTTACGGGATGGGAGGCAACTTCGCCGTGGAAGTTGCTGTTGTCAGGTGGTTTGACGGTACCGGAAAAAATCCCGTTCGAATCTAATGCTTCAATATGAACGGCCGGAGAAACTAGCCGCTGACTGTTGATTTAGTGCCTTTCCAAATGCATTTCATTTAACAGTCAGCCGTATGCGTAATGTCAAAGCTGCAGAGTACGCCTTCGGCTGACTGTTAAACGACTAAACCAACAGCCCGCTCGCCCCACAGGCAAATTCCGAAATCGAATACAAGAGCTGTGAAACGGCGATACAAGATGTTCGATCGGGTGACGTGAATCTAGAACTCCAAAGCTGCGGATGGTAGTGGGCAATCCCCAGCCGGCCTGAAATGCTTCACCGTGTTGTCCGAAGGGGCGACACACGAACGAGTGTATCGCCCCTTCAGGTCTTCAAATTCCTGGGAATAGCGAGTGCGGTGCCTCTCGGCACGGCAGATGGTGTGTCGTGCAATCCAACTTGCTGCAGGCCGAACTCAATTGGAGTATGATAGAAGAACGCCCTTCCCCGCCCCACTCAGTGTGCCACGCTCCCGTGGCTGCATTGTCCCGCCAGCAAATCCAAAGGAAGAACGGATTGCACAACTCATTTCCTCATTTGCGGTACCGTCACCTGTTGCCTGTAACCTTCTTGGTTGCCTGGCCTTTGATGATTTGCTCGGTGACTCTTTCGTTGACTTGTTCTGCGGTTCACGGCCAAGAAGAAACGGCCCAAGGACAATTGCAAGCGACTTCTAAGCAATTGGAGTTCTTCGAAAAGGAAGTGCGACCGATTCTCGTTGAACATTGCTACGAATGTCATAGTGGCAAATCGAAGAAACTCCAGGCGGGGCTTCGAGTCGATTCGCGAAAAGCCATTTTGAAAGGGGGCGATTCGGGTCCCGCTTTGATCGCATCCAAGCCCGATGAAAGTTCGATCATCCAAGCTGTTCGTTACGATGGATTCGAAATGCCTCCCAAAGGCAAACTGCCAGCCAAAGAAATCGACATACTAACCAAATGGGTCGCGATGGGAGCGCCTTGGCCGGCCGAACAACCGGCCGATGAAGGCTCCGATCGCGAGGCTTTCGATTTGCAAAAACGAAAAGAAGGGCATTGGGTTTGGCAAAGCATCCAAAACCCGACTCGACCAAACATTGTTGGTTCTGACTGGCCGAAAAGCGACATCGACTTTTTTGTTCTGTCTTCGCTCGAGAAAGCCGGGCTTAAGCCGACTGAACAATCGGACAAGTATGCATTGGTCCGTCGTCTTTACCTCGATATCATCGGCTTGCCACCTACACCTGAGCAAGTTCAACAATTTGTTTCGAATCCCAACACTATGGGTACAGAGCAACTGGTCGATCAGTTGCTTGCATCGCCTCATTTTGGCGAACGTTGGGGAAGGCACTGGTTGGACCTGGTTCGCTTTGCAGAATCAAGAGGACATGAGTTTGACAACGATGCACCCTACGCTTACCAATATCGGGATTACGTCATACGAGCGTTGAATGAAGACGTCCCTTACGATCAATTCGTTCGCGAACACCTCGCGGGCGACTTGCTGAAATCACCTCGTCTCAATGCCGTGGAGCATTTTAATGAATCCATTTTGGGAACTGGATTCTGGCATCTCGGAGAGTGGGTGCATTCGCCAGTCGATATCAGAAAAGATGAGTCCGATCGGTTTGACAACATGATTGATGTCATGTCGAAAACGTTTTTAGGTGTAACGGTTTCCTGCGCCCGATGTCACGACCACAAGTTTGATGCGATCTCTACAGAAGACTACTACTCCTTAGCCGGTTTTTTGCAAAGCAGCGACTATCGCGAAGTCGCCTTCGATGCCATAGAACGCAATCGCGAGATTGGGACTCAACTTGCAGAGCTGGACAAAAGTTACCGGGATAAAATCGAAGTACTTCTCGCGAAAGCTGCTCCGGGAGCCGTTCAGGCGATGAATCTCGCCTCCAGAGAAGCCATAGTAGCCAACGTGTCAAGCTTGGGCGATAACGTGATCGTCGATTATGCGAATTCGGAACCAAGCCAGTTTTTTGTCGATGGAGAAATTTTTGGCAAACGGTCTCGCCATGCGGGTGGGATCAGCTTGGCAATATCCGACGGCAAGGCAAAATTAGATTTCGTTCGAACGAGTACTGCTGCTAGCGACTTGTTTTGGAACTCGTTCAAGAAACAAGAAGCGAATTCCCCCAATCAGATGAGCAGCATTGGGAAACTACCGCGAAGCGGACGAACCTTGCGTTCACCTACGTTTACTCTTCGCGATGGCAAAGTGGATTGCCGAATCCAAGGCCAAGGGCATGTTGTCGCTTGCGTGGATTCGCACAGATTGCTGGCCGGCCCGTTGCATGGCGAGACGGTTCGAGGCATTCCCAAGGCGGATGGATTTCAATGGGTGACTTTGAATCTTGGTCGATATGTAGGGCATCGGCTGCATCTCGAATTTACCCCTGACGTCGATACGTTGATGGAGGTTCAAATCGTGACGCAAGGAGCGAGCCCCGAGCAGCTCAAAGCGATCGAGGCCACACAAGCAAAAGTCGCAATTCAAATTGCTGAGGCGGCCAAAAGAGTCGATTTGGAACTGCAAAAAGACAAGGATGCGGCGGAGAAAGTCACGGCGATCGTCGAGTCGTGGTCAAAAGCGAGACTTGAGCTTCAGCAACAAATAAAGACGACATCACGTGTCGCGATGTCGATGATGGACGGAACGGGAGAGGACGAACACGTTCTGATTCGAGGCAATTCCTCCAATCCTGGGCGTTCGGTAGCTCGCCGATTTCTTGCAGCGGTCGATGGTCAAGAACCTCTCGCAATCGAACATGGAAGCGGACGATTGGAGTTGGCAGAACGCATCAATTCAGTGACCAATCCGTTGGCCTCGCGAGTCATCGTCAACCGTATTTGGCATCACTTAATGGGACGCGGAATTGTGCCAACCACCGATGACTTCGGCGTCCTAGGACAAAGGCCAAGCCATCCAGAACTTCTCGATCATCTCGCGACGAAGTTCCTATCCGACGGTCGCTCGATCAAAAAGATGATTCGCTATGTCGTGCTCTCCAAAACCTATCAATTGGGAAGTAGGCCAGACGCGATCTCGACACAACTGGATCCAAAGAACCAATTTTTGCACTATCATCCGGCGAAGCGTCTCGAAGGCGAGGCGATCCGCGACACTCTTTTAGCCATATCTGGTCGATTGGATTCCACTCTGTATGGACCATCGATCAAGGTCTACTTGAGTTCGTTTATGGATGGTCGCGGACGTCCAGGACAAAACGGACCGCTCGATGGTTCCAATCGCAGATCGATTTACCTAGAAGTTCGACGAAACTTTTTGTCGCCGATGTTTGTTGCGTTTGATACTCCAACCCCGTTTAGTTCTATGGGCCGCCGCAATGTCTCCAATGTTCCCGCCCAGGCATTGATTCTGATGAACGACCCGCTCGTCGCCGAACTTGCAAAGGCTTGGGCCCTGCGAGCGTGCTCTACCGTCCCATTGAATGAGGGGCAATCGCCAGATGCGAGAATTCGCTGGATGGTCATGACCGCTTTTGCACGTGAGGCCAATGAACCAGAGCTCGCCGCGGCTCGCGCTTTTTTGGACAAGCATGGACAGGAATTTGGCTTGACGATCCGCGACGAAGCGTTGTGGGAAGACTTCGCACATGCCCTAGTCAACAAGAAAGAATTCGTCTTTCAGAGATAGCACTTATGAACCACTGCAATCGATTTCGACCGGCACCTATCAATCGCCGTGAGCTCCTGCAACGTTTTGGTAGCGGCTTCGGGCTAACTGCCTTGACCGCGCTCATGCACGATTCTGCCTACGGAGCATTGGCCTTGGAAGACTCTAAGTCCGAAGCCAAAGGGGGCATGCCAAACCATGGCTTACACCATCCGGCCAAGGCGACATCGGTTATCTTCCTCTACATGGATGGAGGGCCTTCGCAGGTCGATACGTTTGATCCCAAGCCGATGCTCGACAAGTACAACGGCAAGGATCCAGGCGAGTTCTTCAAGGTTGAGGCAACTCAATTCAACAACAACGGCAAAGTGCTTGCGAGCCCGTGGAAGTTCAATCCGTATGGCGAATGTGGGCTGCAGGTCAGCGATCTATTTCCGAACGTAGCGACTTGTGCAGACGATCTTTGCCTTGTCCGTTCGATGGTTTCTGAATTTCCTGAGCATACTTTTGCAAACTATTTTTTGCATACAGGCAGTGGTCTCCAAGGGCGGCCGAGCATGGGCGCTTGGATCAACTATGGTCTCGGAAGCGTGAATCAGAATTTGCCCGGCTTCGTTGTGGTCAACGGTGGCTTGATTCCGCCGGGAGGGCTCGACTGTTTTGGCAGTGGCTTCTTGCCTGCAAGTTATCAAGGGTCGGTGTTTAAGCCCAAGGGGACAGCTGTCGCCAACGTCCAACCGCTTGAGAAGACAGTGGAACGTCAGCGGAGCAAGCTCAGTCTGGTCAATGAACTAGACCAATTGGCGAGCGATCAGTTTGGGACGAGCGATAACATTGAGTCAGCAATTCGTAATTACGAATTGGCCTCTCAAATGCAGACCGCGATTCCGGAGTTGATGGCCTTCGGCGACGAAACACAGGCGACGCAAACAATGTATGGCTTTGATGCCGCCTATGAGCCGACCCGTACCTTTGCTGCCGAATGCTTGATGGCGCGAAGACTGGTCGAGCGAGGAGTAAGGTTCATTGAACTGACTTGCCCAAGTGTCAGTGGAGATCGCTGGGATCAACATTCCAATCTCAAGGAAGGACATGAAAATAATGCGAAAGCTGTCGACCAACCGATTGCGGCATTGCTGAAGGATCTGAAGCAGCGCGGGCTTTTAGAAACGACGCTAGTCGTCTGGGCGGGTGAATTTGGCCGGACGCCGTTTGCACAAGGTGCCAATGGTCGCGACCATAATCCATTCGGCTTTACGGTATGGCTTGCTGGCGGAGGAGCAAAGGGCGGCACCGTTTATGGCCAGACGGATGAGTTTGGATACAAAGCCATCGAAGACCGTACGGAGATGCACGACTTGCATGCGACGATGCTGCATTTGCTAGGGGTCGATCACACGCGTTCGACGTTTCGATTCGGGGGGCGTGATATGCGACTGACCGACGTAAAAGGGCATGTCGTCCACAAGATCATTGCTTAGCGACTGGCGGGCTTGTCCCGCAAAGTCGCAGATGCTTGGTGTGCTACACGTGTAATTAAGCTAATTAAGCCTTCGTTTTTTAATCTTTTATGTGTTTTTGGACTTCGCGATTTTTGTGATTAGTTGATCGCGGTTGATTGGCTTGGTGGAGTAGTCTGAACAGCCAGCGCTGCGACATTTCTCTTCATCACCATCCATCGCGTGTGCCGTGAGGGCGATGATAGAGCCCTCATAACCGAGCGACCGCAACCGGCTCGTCGCTTTGTACCCATCCAATACAGGCATCTGCATGTCCATCAGTACGGTGTCATACGGCTCATCCTTTTCAATAGCGGCTAGGCACGCTTCGATCGCCAGCAGTCCGTTTTCTACGACGGTAACGATTGCTCCTGCTTTATTGAGTACAAACGACAATAGCCGCTGATTATCCGGTCCGTCTTCGGCGAGCAACACGCGGCGTCCGTCGAGCGGCAACATCGTAGTCGTTGTTGTTTCTTCTAGTGATTGGTTTGTTGTCTGCGCTTCAACACAATTCTTGGGCTCATGCAACTCGGCATTTTGCTTCGCCCCGCCGAAGGAGGCCCGGAAGCATGAGCCAACGCCCCGTTCCGATGATGCAATGATGACCCCGCCACCCATCATTTCTGCCAATCGTCGGCAGATCGTTAAGCCTAGCCCCGTGCCGCCAAATTGACGCGTTGTTGAAGTGTCGGCCTGCGCGAAAGGTTTGAAAAGCCTTGCTTGTTGTTCTGAGGTAAGTCCTACTCCAGTATCGATAATATCGAAATGAAGCATAGGTTGAGTCCCATCTTCAAATTGAACTACGATACGAACTCCGCCAATTTCCGTGAACTTAATTGCGTTGCTAACGAGATTCAAAATCACTTGACGCATTCGAGTTGGATCCGTTTGGATCGATATGGGGATGCGGCTTGCAAACTCATACTCCAAGTAGATACCTTTGGCACTTGCGCGAATCGACATCAAGGAAATGACTTCCCGCAAAATCGTTACCGGTGAATATTCAATCGCCTCTACTTCGAGCTTACCCGACTCGATCTTCGACAAATCCAGGATGTCATCAATAATTCCAAGTAGATGCTCTCCATTGCGTTGAATGGTCTTGATCGATTCAACGTGTAGCTCTCGATTTTCGAAGTTGCGACGATCAAGCAGCAACTCAGTGAACCCGAGGATTGCAGTCATCGGCGTCCTAATTTCGTGACTCATGTTTGCAAGGAATTCGCTCTTGGCTTGATTTGCGACCATGGCGGTCTCACGCGCCCATTGCAAATTTTCGACGTAGCGAGTGTGTTCAATTGCGATTGCTGCTAGCTCTGCAATAGAAACGGCAAAAGCCATATCGAATGGTTTGGCTTCGCTGCGCATTTCACTGTACAGCACTAGTTTGCCCAATTCCTCGCGTGCTGACGACAGAATAGGCAACTCCCATCGCTTTTGAAAACTCGTATCGTCTCCGGTCGCTGAACGTGACAGCCTAGAGCAATCCCCAATGAATTCCCGATTCTCTTGCGTTGGATTTACGATAAAGTCGCAAGACATTTCCAGTTCAAGATCGTCTATCGAAGATGCCAAAAACGCGAGAACCTTACTCAGCTCTAGTCCTCTCGCGATTCGTTCAGTCACTTCTTGTCGTAATGTCAACAAAATCGACTGTTTTCGATTTTCGGTGATATCGTAACTAATGCCGATCATTCGCATTGCATTTCCTGCTGGATCGCAAATGACTTGCCGTTGCGACTGAACGGTTCGTACCTGGCCATCTCTACGACGAATTCGAAATTCCATATCGAAAGATCGGGCGTGTTTGACTGAATTTTCGATACCGAGCCGCACTCGTTCTAGATCGGACGGATGGATGCAAGCAAGCCAACCCTCAAGAGTCCAGTTGAAGGTTTCTTTTGGGATACCGTAGAGATTGCAAAGCATTTGGTCGCAGACAATCCTGTCGCGCGGGATGTCCCAGTCCCATATCCCCATATCTTTTGCTCGCGTCGCCAGCTCAAGCCGTTCAGCTAGAATTTCGAATTCGTCATGACTTTTTTGTAGTTGCTGGGTTCGTTCCTGAACCCGAACTTCTAGTAGATCATTCTGTAGCCTGAGTGCAGCTTCGGCCTTTTTTCGTTCTGCAACTTCGGCCCGCATCCGCTCTGTTGCCATTCTGAGTTCCTCAGCATGTTTGCGAATGCTGTTTTCATCGTGATCGCGTTCCTTTTTTGAACTTTCATAACGCAGCTTTTCAATTTGGCATGCGATGAATTTATCTCGTACGGGGTTCGCATCGAGTGAATGAATTGGTACTAGGTTTCTCAATTTTTGCGAAATCGAATCAATTAGTTGGTTTTCGATGCGTTGGAGTTTTGCGGTCGCGCCCCATCGTTGATAGGCGGAATACGCTTCGGACCGGTAAGATTGCTCAATCTCATTCGCATTTTCTTCCCGCCACAGATTTGCGGCTCGTTCGTTAGCAAGTGCTTCCCAAGGAACAAACCCGCCCCGATTCGCTGCAAGTATTGCACAATCATAAAAAGTGGCGGCGTCCCAGATCCTCTTCTCTAGTCGAGCAAGTTCCGCCATTGCAAGCAGTCGCTTATGTTCGAAGTTTTCGGGCGATTGCAAAGACCATTTCGTGAGAAGTTCAAGTGTGGCAAGTAGTTCGCTTCTCCATTTCGATTTGGTTTCTGAGTCGAACGTTTGAAAGAGTGACGTGCGAATCAAAAATCGAATACAGACATGCTCGGGCCAAGGAAGTAAGCCTTGAGTTCCGACCATCGAGATGGTGGATTCGGCCTTGTCCGAAAAGGACAATGCCGCTTGGTAATCTTCTAGGATCAAGCTGCAAAACGAACGCATCACGTCGTAGATGCAAAGGACCTGGTGATTCTGATGAGATTCAACTTGATTGCAAAAAGAAATCTCCGATTCGATATCTCCGTTTGTGCTTTCACCAAGGCAAGTCAGCGAATCAACCACTCGAGTACCGGATTCAAGCAAATCCACTGCCCATTGGTTTCGACGAGATCGACTAAAGATTAGCGACTTTTTGATTTCACCTCCAAGCGTAGTTAAGTTGGTACCTTGAAAGAACCGGCAGTACATGTTGTGTCCGAAGGCATACGCAGCGTATTGCAGGTTCCCGCTATTCAAGCCAATTTCATATGCGAGTTCGTAGTCTTCGCTGCTTCGCTTCATATGACCAAACCAATGGCGTACGGAACTACCCGCCATGAGGTGGTAAACGGTTCGGTCGGTTGATGCCACGAATGAGCTTGACATCAGTCTTTCACCAAGCTCACCAAAAATTTCTGCTGTCAGGAAATCATTTTGCTCCCAAATGAGCAATCCAGCAATTGCGTTGTGACTGTATCCGACTTGGGGTATGTGCCCGTAAACCAGAGTTAGATTCACAACCTTGGGAACAATGATCCCCCAAAGCTCTTGGTGCGATCGGTAGCATGGGGGCCCCATGGCAATCAAGACTTTCGCGATGGCACACCCGAAAGGTTCAGACATGACTGGCAAAGCTTCTAGGTTCTCCAACGTCCTGTTGCCAAGAGCTCGCCTGATCTCTCGCAGCTCTTGCTCGCGAGCATCCTTGAAATTGCGCTCGGGCAGTTCTACCCCCAAGATTGATAGGGCTTCGCGTCCAATTGAAATAGCGACCGGATACTTCGCAAGTAGGGTGTGGTGTACCACGGAAATAGTTAGCAGCTCAGCTTTCTCGATAGGCGTTTTGGAGCGTTGGACTGCCTCACGAATATACCGGGTTGCCAGTTCGTGGTTTCCATTGAGAAACTGGGATTCACCCAGTTCACGGAGCACTTGGATCGCGGTTTCTGGTCGAGAATTCCAAAGGTCTTTTGAAAAATTGGCCGAATCCAAAACCTGTTTAGCACACGAAAGAAAAAGCAGTTCTGCTCCAAATGCAGATGCGGATCGGGACCTTTCCGCAGCGCTTAAGTTCAATTCAATCGCTTCCCAGGCGTTCGGAAGGCTATCGATCAAGTCCCAAGCGTAATTAAGATGTTCGGTGACCTCGAACAATCTCTCTGACAAATGCTGGCTTGTCAGTTGTTTGAGAAGTAACTTAGCAATTTTTAAGTGAATCTGCGGGATGATGGCAGGCGCAATCAACGAATAAGCAGCTTGCTGAATCCGGTCGTGATGGAATCTCCAATGATGAGAGAAGGGTTCGGCAGCCGAACTTTCGGCTTGATTATGGTTGTCAGGCTCCAGACCCAAAATTCCATTAAGCGACTTTGACGCGAGAATTTCATGACAGCGTTCTGTGCTTATTTCGCTGATTATCGAAAGTGTTTTCGAATCAAAACGAAACCCTAAGCAGGCCGAAAGTGATACCAGCTTGCGACTTTCATCGTCAAGCGACCTTAATCGCTGGGTGTACCAATTCACAACATCGGTCGAACGATCAAAATCGAATGCCCGAGAGTCCAATTGCCAGTGCTCACTCCGGCTGTTCCATTTCAATTGCCCGCAACTGATTAGAAATTCCAAAAACGCTAAGATGCAAAAAGGATTTCCTTTGGTGCGGTCCATGACCAAGTCCACGATGGACGATCGAGACTCAATGTTCCGGCCAAGCAATTCTTCTAATAATGTTCCAAGATCGTTGTCGCTTAGATTGGCAAGCTCGATCGATGACAGCGAGTTCTGTTGAACCTTGAGCGATTCTAAAGTGATCGAAAATGGGTTGTCGCTACCAATCTCATCCTTTCGGAAGGCAACAATAATCAACAAGTAGCGAATAGGTTGTTCACGTAAGGACAACAACAGCTCCTGCGAGGCGGAATCCGCCCACTGCCAGTCGTCGAGAAACAAGACAACGGGTTGCTCTGGCTTGCAAATGGACTCAAAAAAACAGCGAAACACGTTTGCAAAACGGTGCTTGGCTTCAACGGGATTGATTTTGGGCAACTCAGGGCAAGAACCCAACAGAGTTTCGAATGCGGGTTCCAAATCGATCAGCAATCTTGCGGAATCGCCCACGGCATCCAGAACTT
>CANHVO010000190.1 GCA_947463915.1 Planctomycetaceae bacterium | reverse complement strand
GTTGCCAACGGTTTCGTTTCGCTCGGCGTTGAAGTTGATTTTAGAGCCATTGCAATTGACCTATGTGATCGAAGACGAAGTCATGCGAATCACCAGCAAGAAGACTTCAGCCAATGTTGTTCGTGTTTATCCCGTAGGTGATCTTGTCGTACCCATCCGTTCCATGGGCATGGGCGGAATGGGCGGCGGAATGGGTGGCATGGGAGGTGGTATGGGAGGCGGTATGGGAGGTGGTATGGGTGGTGGTATGGGTGGTGGTATGGGTGGTGGTATGGGTGGTGGTATGGGTGGTGGAGGCGGCAGAATGGGCGGTGGAATGATGTCCATCCAAGACATGCCGCCC
Organism: Planctomycetaceae bacterium; assembly: GCA_947463915.1. Classification (GTDB taxonomy): domain Bacteria; phylum Planctomycetota; class Planctomycetia; order Pirellulales; family Pirellulaceae; genus JBKCUI01. The sequence continues at coordinate 12,862 of CANHVO010000190.1, read as the reverse complement.
AAGTGAAACCAACGGAAAAGGACACCAAAACCAATCGGCCAAATGGAAAGGGGACAGTATCATATCGGGAATGAAAATCTTATTCCTACATGGTTGGCGATCTGTTCCTGGCGGTGTCAAGCCGAAGTATCTTTCTGAGCATGGCTGCTTGGTCAAGAATCCAAAGCTGGATGATGAGGACTTCGAGGCGGCTGTTCAAATCGCGCAACGGGACTTCGATTTGCATCGACCCGATTGTGTCGTTGGCTCGTCTAGGGGCGGAGCAATCGCCATGAACATTGATTCAGGTGATACGCCATTGGTTCTTTTGTGTCCTGCCTGGAAGAATTGGGGGACGGTGAAAAAACTCAAAGCGAAGTCAGCGATTCTTCATAGTCGCCAGGATGAGGTCATTCCGTTTGAAGACAGCGAGGAGTTGTTAGTTAGAAGCAAACTTCCATTGGAGCTATTGATTGAGGTTGGGTACGAACATCGGTTAGCCGATGAAAGTTCTCTGGCTGCAATGCTCTGGAGTTGCGAGCAACTGGTCGCCAAGTTGAGCCTGACCGACGACTCTTTGGAGGATCAATCGAAACAAGGGAATCACCTCGGCGAAACCATGCAAGGTGAGTCGAGTTACATCTGCGATGCGTGCGGGGAAGAGATTGTCATCCCGCTGGATTTGAGCGAAGGGAGTAGTCAGAAATATGTCGAAGACTGTCCCGTCTGTTGCCGCGCCAATATCATTCACGTGTCCATCGATGAGGATGGCGATGCACAAGTCTGGGCTGAGCCTGAGCAAGACCATGATTGACGTTGGACGGGTGAGCTGAGTGGCTGGAAAAAAATCTTGTCAGGCGGGCTCTACGCTACATTATCCCATTCAAATGCCTTTCGTTTAACAGTCAGCCGTAGGCGTACTGTCTGGACGTAAGTACGCCATTGGCTGACTGTTAAACGACTAATGATTTGTCGTTTTAACGCTGCCCTCGGTTGGGCGACCATCGGACTTTTTCCTCACGAGCAAAGCAATGCCAATCACAAGCGCGAGCAACCCGATCGATTTGGGAACAATCGATTTTGAAACTCCACTCGCACTCAATACGGCATCTCCGCGGGGTGTTGTGAAGTAGAACTCTGTACCTCGCGTTGGCAAGTTGATTTCCAAACTCTTCATGTAGGCTTGATGGTTTTCTTGAAGGGCTGCCAAAGCAAAGGAAAGATTTGGCCCAGAATGACTAGGGAGTGAGTTTCCTCCGTTCTGCCATTCGTTTTGGACTGTCATTTGTGGTATCACATCAAAGCCTTCGTTACCACGGGTCGATGAGGAACTCGCCCCAGATGACATGCCCATCCCTCCCATTCCTCCGGAACCTGATTCCATGCCCCCGGGGAGTTGAGGGATTGAATTGGAGGTCGAAGCACGGCCACCAAAACTCCCGCCTCCAAAACCGCCGGGTCCTGCTGGTGGTACAACGGGCGATGCCATGGGAATGTTGTTGAAGCTTCGAACCGTTTGTACGCTGGACTGCTGTTGGAGTTTATTTTTATAGCGACTCGCGAGCCCCTGGGTGTCGTTGGAGTTGTCGTCCAAGTTGCCTTGCTCCTGAGGTTTGTTGCCGGCCCCTTTACCTTGGTAGAAAAAAGAATTGCCGTTTAGGTCAGCTGCTGAAATCGCTGGCATTTGGCCGGCAATCTGCGGTGCAATTGGCTTGGCCGGGATCGCTTGTTGCACGTTACTTTGGGACAAACTCGACTGGGCGGCTTCGGAGTTGCCACCCTTTCTTCTAGTTTGGTCCACGTTACCATTCGCTCGATAGTTGTTTTGCGAGTCTAACAACCCATTCAAGAAGCCGCGGTTGTCCAACGCAGCTTTTGGAACAACTTCTGCTTCCGACTTTGCAATTTGAGCTAAGGCTTGGTTTGAAACTTTGTCATTTTGCATCACTTGCTCTTGCAGACTGCTATTGGAATTCAGATCAAATCGAGCGTTTCCCAGTTGCTGTTTAACTTCGGATCCTAATTGCTTAAGATTTTCCTCGGCGCGAGCTTTCGAAAACACCTCCGAGTCTTTGGTCGTCAGCTCGGAGAGTCTGCCAATTTGCTTGTTTTTGTGCGACAACCAGCCGGCTAGAAAATCGGACTCGTCTCGAACTTGGCCCAGGGTGCCGCCGAACCCATACCAATATTGATTCTCAGGCAGCAACAGCTTGACCTGACTCAGCTCGACGTTGATATTGACCGACTCAATCAAGGGGAAGTCGAGCTGAGTCATGAAGCCTGACTTTTTCATTTTTCCTGCATACTTCAGCTCGACGCCATAGTCGAGATCTCCGGTTTGCGTTCGAACTAGCGGTAATCGGAATCGCGTTGCTCCGGCCCGTTTGGGTTTGTTCGAGGATTGAATGGGCTTAACTGGCGTACCGGCAACTATAGCCGTCCAGAGCTGTGCCCCATCAGGCATTTCCAATTCTAAGTACGCTTCGCTGGTGTTTTCAACGCGAAGCTCCTGCATCGCCCGGTAGTTCCCCATCTCGTCCACGGATAGGGTGCACTGTGCTAACCCGATGCGTGCACTGGCTGTTTCAACGAGCATTCGCAATTGCGGTTTGAACAATAGCGACGGCTCATTTGCGGCAGTCGGCGCAGAACCGGTTAGCTGCGATAGACGCTCATCGACTCGGTAGACATCGGCTGACTTGCCCCCCAAAAGCGATTGCAGCCTTACCCACAGCGAGTCACCACGGACCAGCTGTGTTATTCCCTTGAGCGAGTCCACGACGAGTTCATCGCGTCCAGAGTTCTCCAACGTCACAAATCGATTTTCAACATTGCCTGTCAAAATGACCGGAATGGGAACACTCTGGGGAACGGAAGGTAACGGCGAGTCTTTTTGGAGCAGGATGCGATACTCGCCCATGACGTCCTCTTGCAAATCGACGATACACTTCACGGGCGCATCGAGTTGTTCGCTGGTAGGTGTACGCTGAATGCTCCGAACCATTTGAGCCAAGATTACAGCATCTTTTAGTCTTGCGGGAACGGTGAACTCAAAACGATGCACGCCAGCTTCTTTTATCTCCCAACCGAAGTAAAGTGTTTCCTCCATTGAGCGGCGAGTCACTTTTACATTGCTTATGGAAATGGCGGTTATTTGCGGTGTCCTGGATTGGAACCGCAATTGCCCCTCATAATTTTTTGTTGCACAACGAAGAACAGCTCTGGGCCTTGGAGATGGCGCCGTTTGGAAATTCGGATTCTGCGGAACAACTGCAGGGCTTCCCACGCGTTCGCAGCCGACCAATTGCTCGGTACGGACATCAACTCCAGCATCTGTGTCAATGATAATGTCACCTTGTTCAGATGACGCATCCAACGGGCGAATCTTCGGAACTGGCAAAACATACTCGGTAGATTGTAGATCGTTGGTCCGATTCTGCATGGCATTGAGACGAATGAAAGTGTTTCCTATTTGCCCCTTTAAGAATAGAAAATCGAAAACCCTCACGCCGTCTTTGGGCTCAGAAAGTGTCCATTCCATTTGTGCATCGGATTCTGGTGCTTCCCATTTCCAATCCTCAGGAACCTCGAGCCTAGTTCGAAACATGGGGCGATTTTCGATAACGAAATGAACCTGACATTGAAGTCTCGCGTCGTTGCGACTAACTCGAAGGCTTGTCTCAAATTGGCTTTTAACTTTATTAGTGGCTTCATGAACTTTCAGGCCAAGCTGAAAATCCATTGAGCCATATCGGTACGTCTGGAATGCGAAAAGAGGCACGGGACTATTGGTTGCAACCGTTTGATTGTTCGGAAGCAAATCCTCACGAACGAGACCGTCGGACTTTGCGACCTCTAGCTCCAGCAGCTTACTGCGGAGAATCGTGATCTTTCCTCGTTGCAACATCGCTTCAGGAACTTGCAATCTCGGTACAATTGCGGACACATCCACATTTGAGTCCAATCGCATCGGTAGCGACGCGACGATAGAAAGTTGCTCGGATTCGACTGCGGATTTGAGCAGCGTTACCTTAACGATCTGCTTGTCACTTGCAGTGTCAATGGTCCAGCCTCGAATGTTTTTGCCCGATACACGTTCTACATTGACATCCTTTGGCAATTCAAAATCGAACAGTTCTCTTCGACCTCTTCGAAACTCCAGCTTGACATCCCAAACTGCATGGAGGCCTCGCTCCTCGACAGCCAGAGAACACTCCGCATTCACACTCAACCCTTGGTCGGATACGCTTTCCGATACTTTAGGACGCCACTGAAGCGAAAATTTGCCGTCCGGCGCGACGCTTGTTGTAATCACTTCATTGGCGTGCGTCGATTCACGCTGTTCTGCGTCCGGCAATCCGAGGAATCGCACTTCGGTGTTCGCGGCCGGAACAACCAGTTGCGTTTGTCCCGATGGAGCGGTTGGAAGAGTGGCATTGACGATACGCCATCCTCCTTGACGTTGAATAGGTAGCTGAAAGGTTGCTGTAAACGTATGCGATCGTATGCCTGTTACAAGCAGCGCTAAGCCATTGGGGCCGCTGCTAACCGAAGCAGAGACGTCGTTGAGTTTCGCGGAGGTTAAGACAGCTCCCGCGAAGCCAAACGGAATTAGGATGCCACGTTCTGTGTGAGGCGTAACATCGACGCTGAGGGAAAGCGATAGAGCATCATCCCGATCGAGAGTTGCTTTGTAGGATAGATTTGAGAGCGAATAGTCGAAAGGTGGCGGTAGCGGTTTGACTGTGGCTTTGTTTGGGTTTGCGATCTCCATCAGTTGTGAGTACGTCGAATAAGGTACTAGAATTTTTTCGGTGGCATCCGACAACGGTGGTTGAGTCCGTTGATAGGGAACCAGGATTGCATCGGCCGGGATTTCAATCGGCCTATTACCCGACCCAACATTCAATCGCAGCGTCGCAATCAAATCATCGATTGACCGAATGTCCTTTCCGAGAGGTATTTCTTGGGCTTCGGCGCAATCTCCTACGGCAAGAACGAGAATCAAGCCGAACATCACGAATGCATTCGCGATCCGTTTTATCCCTCGAACGACTGGCTGGATGATCAAGAATAAAGTTCGGATTGCCAGCACGATCATAGCTCCATTGAAACAACCGCTTGCCAAGATCGCTGTTTCCACTTCCCATGGGCTTAACAGAGATGCTGCAATAGCGAAACATACAATGACCGCAGACCACCGAAGAACAGTCCAAAACGGATTCCCAAGCGTGGCGAGGCCAAAAGCAATGAGCAATGCCGAAAGCGCACTTGCGATCCAGTGAACCCTTTCGTTGTTGACGACAGAAATAGTCGTCTTGAGCGAATCGCCAAATCCGTCCATCTCAAATGATTGCCATGTGTTAGGGCTTTGAAATTCGACCGGCAACGTTCTTAGCCCATCCAACGACTTTGGATTTGAAAAAACGTTCCCCCCCGCAGCACTGACGCTCGCAACTTGAGGCTGCTGTGCCGATGGCCCAAAGAGATCGTCTACGTCGTCTGGAACAATTGGGTTGGCACCGGCTGCCTGCGAGCTATCGTCAAAAGCATCTCCCAGAAGATTGTTCTGGTAAAAGGGGGGCTTCTTAATTTCGTTCGAATTGAGAGTTCCTTGGATCACTTCATTTGCCGTAGATTTGTTTTTTTTCACAACAGGTCTCGAGCCTTCGGCCACGATTGGGCTCCAGTTGAAGCCCTTAGCTGGGCCCGAGCTGGCAGCCGCTTCTGGACCTGAGCTATCAAGCATTATGCGAGCTCGAACGGACTGCGCAACACTGCTGCTCCTTGAAACTGGCAACAAGTTGAATGGAAAGCTCGACACGCCAAAAATACTTCCTGGGAAGCTGGATGGTTGACCGCTCTCAGAGAGTTTTACATCCCCATTGGAGTCGACTATCGATAAATTGCCTGGCGCCCACACTTTCCATAAAAGATCCGCAGTTGGAATCGGAGTCGACGGACTCGTTGACGTTTGCATGGTAGCTAGTCTGGGCGCTACGAGTTCCACATCGGATCGCGCCTCAATCGCCTTGATTGGTGTCTCGTAGGCAATCCGCAAAACATGAAGATTCGCGTCGCTTTGCGCTCCGCTACTTGGGACAGAGTTCCCGTATCCGCCACCCATTTGAATAGCACGCAATTCAATGAGCAATTGATCGTCGAGCCGCTGTGGTAGAGTTGGCAACCCGTTCAAGGTTATGGACCATAAGACTGCATTCGCAGGCAGTTTTGCTTGGATGAATCCGCCTGTTGTCTTTAAATGCAATTCTGCGAAATGATAGCTGGCTCCATGAGCGGAAAGGGCCGTGCTAAGTTCTGCCCGCTCAACGATGGTCGCTGGAACAGATTGCAGCTCTCGACGCGTCGCGCGTATCGAAACGGCTTCCGCTCCAGGTAAGCCAACCGAGTAGCCATACACGCCAACCAGGCGACTGCCGACGGAGTGATTCGATGCCGTCAGCTCCCCGACATCTGCCACGCGAGGATGTTGAAGCACAGAAACCTCCAGCTCGTCGTCTCCCTCGATCGCAATGACTCCGGTTTGGTACGTTGTATTGCTCACCTTCGCGATCGGCATGAGTAGATCAACTGCTGTCTCAAGATTCTTTATGAAATCGACATGCAGTTTAGCGACTCCAGTCACGCGACTTGCTAGCTTGATCGACCAAATGCGTTTCCCATCTTCCAAGCGGCTAGTCGATTCTTTGACAACGACGGCGTCGAGACCTTGGATCGAAAGTTCTGTTGGTGTGGTGTCGGGGAGCGAAAACTCCAAGCTATCCGTCGTTGCTTGCTTGATCTCAAAATGCAGTTCGAAGGCGGATCTGATCCCTTCGGATTCAATTTTGAAGAACGAGAACACTTCTGCTGTTATCTCGGGTTTTTTCCGTTTTGCCAAAAGATCCAGCGACCACTTGTTACCCTCGACGGAATAAGACGGGCCGCTTCCGTCTCCTTGAATCTTGAGCGTGATACGCTCGCTTTCGAACAATGCGATCAAGTTCTCGGCTTTTGAAACGTCAATTGCAAAGTCACCTTCGGCCATCGTGGATAGGACGTTCAAACCCGTCTCGGCTCCGACGATTCCTATCGTCGGAAATGAAAACGGTTGTTCGCTCCAGGTTGAGAGCCATCCCTTGGGAACAATGGTGCATTCCAAAACAATTTGGTTGACGGAGTTGGGTGCGAAGGGACGTGCAAGTCGGACGCGGGTCAGATTCGGGCCGCTTGGCTCTATCCCATTCGCTTTGGATTCGTGCGAATTCAAAGTTTCGAAAGGTACGGCAATTCCCGAAACGAAAGCGGCTCTTAGTCGCCAACCCGCAGGCAGCGATACTTCGAAGTCAGCGAGACTTTCGGTGCCCGTTTCCAAATCGACCAATGCTCGCGATTGAACGCCGGATTCACCGACGATCGTAAGAGCATTGAATGAAGCTTTGGTGGTCGATTTCGGCTTGGTGATTAGAGATTGAACGTTTTGCGATGCATCGGGCGCGTACAGAGTTGCAACTGGCCGGACTTGCGGTGCTGTCGGTTCGCGAACGTCCATTTCAGCTGGAATCCCAGAATCCGCGAAAGCGCTAGCATCGACGGGTATCAATTTTCCGTACTCAAGCGAATGCATTCGAAGCCCATGCTCAAGGTTAATAGCGAGAATGGCTGTTTGGTTTTGAGCTTCGAGAACGTTCCAAGCAGGCCAAGTCCAAGTTGTGGGCGTCTCCGTGAATCGGCCGCGAGCAGGCTTGCTTGCAACAATATCCAACGCAACTTGATCTACGACCGGCTCCCGCAACTCGATCGCTAAGATTTGGTCATTACCGCGGTCGGCTCCATCTTTCTCGATAATGTTCCAGCGCGAGAGAAGTGCGGATTGGACTTTCCGAACCTCAAATCCGTCCGGAATCGTAATTTGAAATTTGCTCTCCGCTCCATTTAAGACGTTGATCAGAATACGCTGGGTAACTTGTTCGTACGCTTCTGTGATTTCCGTAGAGAGAAATGACCTTGCTTCCAATGCTCGCGTCTCTCGGAGCATCTTGTTGTTCAGCGTCATTACAATACTGACTGGGCTCTGTCGAGGCATTCCCTCTACTCTAGCTGGTAGCCAGTCAAAAAGGGTCCGATTGGTTGTTGGATCGACGACTCGCGAGCGAACAGAAGCGCCGGAAAGGATCTCGACATTTCCAGGCACTCCCATCGTCCACTTGTTCGTTGCAGCATGAGGCAGCCCAATCGTAAGAGTTTGTTGTGCTGCGGATGTAGCAACTGCGGCCACCATTTTGAGACGCAGTCGATGCAGGCCTTTGCTTTTCAAGAAAAGGGTAGTACCTGGCTGGTTTGGGGCGAGCGTTGGCGAAAGCAATGCAGGCTCTCCATCGATCGTCGCCTCGAGTAACCCAACGTGCTGCAAAGCCAAATGAATGGATTGAAGGCCGGGCTTGAGAGCTTCGATCGCGATATCGCTTTGGATCACGGCCCGACCTGTTTCGATCGTCACAGAGTGCAACGCGTCCAGCATCACAACGTTGGTTGGTATTGCGTTTTCATCGAACTGTTGTTGGCGAGCGGTGGCAATTTGTTCGGGAGAAATGTTGGCTTTCTTCAAGAGTTCATCGTACTCCGTCCTGGTCATGAACATGCGCTGGTTGGAGCCACCCAGCAGGATGGGCAAATCATCGAACGGCACGCGAATCTCACGAGTGGGTATCTTGAGTAGTTCGCCGGCCGTTGACGGTACTTGAGCCATCGAATGGGACGCGAGCATAGACAAGCACAGAAGTTGTGAGACACAAAAACTAAAGAGCAAGATAGTGGAGAAGCAATTAAGCGAATCGTGCTTTTTGGAAAGACTAAGCATTTTCGTCTCCTCCTTGCGCAGCTTCGATTTTTGCCGTTGATGCTGTCTCGGCTACTGGAGAAATGGAATCAGGTTCCGGTTCGTCATCTTCATCATGAGAGTTGAGGCTGTTCAAGATTTCGCGTGCTCCCCATAGAACCAATACCAATAGCCCTCCCAGAATGGATGGTGTGGTCCTAAATTGACTGGCAAGGGTTGGTGCAAAAGCCCCAATTGCGATGATGATCGCCGACAATCCAGCGATAGCAACAACTTTCGTTTGGACGTCTCGAAACAAGAACACAAGACCGAAGACCAATAACCCGATGAGCACGGCACTTGTCCACCAATTACCGTCGAGGACGACCAGGCTGAGTGCGCCGGCGACTCCCGTTTCAGGTCGAAGGGTTGAATACAAATACATGACGCCATCCGTCTGGAAATCGGAGATCTTGTTGGTGGCTGCTCCGTCTTTGACCCAGTTGATAAGGTCTACCGCATTAAGTTTGCAGGCAGGTGCCGATTTCCACAGACCTGGCTGCTGTTCAAACTCTTCGGTCCAAGGGCCTGTGGAGGCTAGCAGTGTTCGCTCCTTGGGCAGAAAGACGGCCAGATACGCAGTCTGGACGGCAGGTGCATCAGGAAACACCGGCAGGTCGATCTGTCGATGATTACCTAGCGTTGTGTACCGTAGTTCAACGAGAATGGGTTGAGTTGGATCGTTACCGGCAAGCGGGATGTAGAGTTGGTTTGCACTACCGCGTTCCAACGACACGTTTTTTCCGTTGATAAGCAGTGGTTGTGAGTCAAACTCTGTCCCCTCCGGAATTTGCAATGAGAGTCGCTGCCCCGCATTTCGCATTCGGTAGGTAGCGTGCATACCGATTCTGTTACTGCGAGTGACAACGGCGCGAACGAAGGCGCGTTCGATGATCGTTTGCTTTACTTCTTCGAGAGCATATCGCGTAGCCGTGATTTGCATTGACCAGTCCGATTGATATTCAAACGCTCGAGAGGCATCAGGAAACGACGTCCCAGGCATCAGATCGTATCGCGGATCGATTGGCCTTAGGCCACCGCTCCCGTCCTCCAATTGCAAGTCGATCGAGTCTTTACGATTGAGGACCACTTGTCCCCAGGCTTGGTCAACATTTCGTGGGATTACTCGAGGAATATCGACTTTGATTTTCTTGCCGATTTCAAGACCATCTAATTTCTGCTGCCAACTTAGCTGAACGACTCGTTCACCCAGCCAAGGAGTGTCGCCAAAGAGCTCCCAGGCAACGTAGCCCACTGATAGATCTGCTGGTGGGGGAGCGATTCTTGTTTCCCGAATCCCTGGTGTGGAGATACGAATCTCCTTGGATATTGATTCAGGGACGTCAATGCGTAGCGATGCCAAACTGCTGTATTGAACCTTGGTGAAGAGTGTCGAGTTGAATTTGACAGTACCGGGCTCGACCATCGCATCAAGCATTTGGCGGACCGATACAAACGGTTTCTTGCGTTCAACGGCGAGAGCAACCGATGCAGGTTCGACCGCATGGGCAAGCACGAGGACTTCCGAAAGCATCGGATACTTGCCCCTTGAACTATCAGGCCATTTGCTTCTCAGCTCAGAAGCCGCCCCATCCCGAACTCCTTTTCTTTCCGTTGGGTTAACTCGAAGACTCTCGGGTGCATTGATAGAAACCATCCCTTCGATCCACTGAAGGTAATCGCCTGCCGACCTAGGAATCGGGATTGCGATGTCGCTTGCGCTACCCGTTGGCATGAGCAAGTTAGGATCGTCCAGTTTACGCCTCATTTGGATGCGTGTTCCAACCAAACCAATGGCCCGGCGATTGAGACTGACAACGAGCCGAGTTTTTTCTTCGTTCGCAAAGCGGTATGCGTCGATCGAAGCTGCCTCGACACCAACTGCGCCACTTCCCATTCCCGTCTCAATGCCCGTGGGTGGCCCCATGCCAAAGCCTCCGCCAAAAATTGTCGCTCGTGTCTGGGCACTGCGACCAGAGACTTGCAACAATTCGAACCCTGCAGGAAGTTCGAACTCCAATTGGAATACGCCTGCGTTTTCGATCTTGAGAGTCGAGGACAACTCGAGAGTTAGCGACTGAGGGTCCAGGAAAGCCTCGACTAACTGATCGACGCGAATCGTTGGTAGTACCTTATCAAGCTTGAGCTTGAGGTCGTACGGTACCGAGGTAAATCGATAGGCAAACGTCCATGGTTCTCCGGCCATTGGTTGCGGCAATTCGGCCGGATCCAGTTGCATCAGCCCCTTGCGATCAGTTGGCTCAGCCCGAAGCCCTTGCCCAACTTTAACCGCCACGACCCCTTGTTGTCGGCTAGAGTCCAAGCAGTTAAAGCTTGTGATCGAAAAAACAGCACTGGATTTTGTGTCCAAGATCGCCTCCATTTCTAGGGCTAGACTTTGCGATCGCTTGGCCGCTTCGAAAAGCTCAACGACTAACTTCGGTGCCGTTTTCTGTTCGGAGTTGGCGGGCTCGATAGACCATTTACGAACATTCGGATCGAATACGTTGATCACCTTTTGGTCAGGCGGCAGTTCAATGGAAAGCTGGTTAAGCTCCGAGCGATCGATCGAGTATTGAAATTGCGAAGTGGTTCGGGCTATCCCTTCGTCGATCGTGACGCGGTGTTGCATTTGAACGTTTGCCAAAGCGGTCATCCCGGTTGCACCTTCCGCTTTCGGGACCCATCGGATGCGAATGGTTGGAGAGACACCGACGAAGGCAAGCACCTCGGTACCTTTTTTCTTTTCATTGTCCGATTCGGTATTTGCAGGCGCCTCTGTCGTAGCCAGCATCGGCTCTACTTGCACTTTCACGCCGGTGTCCGGAATGCGAATCAACCATTTGTTAACGGGTGCTTGGGGGGCCATAAAGGAGACGCTATTTTGGCCGGGAGTTTTTTCAAAAGCTTTTGCGTACTCCAGTTCGACTTGGATGCGGGCCGGTTTGGTTTCTTTGTTATCGAAAAGGAGCGAATAACCAGTTGCCGGATCATGGACGACACGCGCTGGCTCTTGGTCGATGATCGCAGTCATGATCGCTGCGTCATTCAGTTGCAGAGGAATCTTTTGCCAGCCGGATTGAAGCAGTTCGACCGTAAGAATTGCTCGAACCATCATGACTTCTTTTTCAACGGAAGCGACATTCTCAGCGGATACGAGAATTACACTAACGGGAGAGACCTCTGGGGCTGGCTTTTTCGTTGCCGACCGGGCTTCCTGCCAGAGTTTTTGGAATTGATCATACGGCAGAAATACTCCGCGTCCCTCGCGTTCAAATACGTCTTTGAGTTTGTCATAAGGAATGTAGATGGTCCTTTCTTTGTCAGACGTTTGATCTGAATTGCGATCCTTTTCCTGTACCGCAAAGGCTGCTTTGTGAAGCAGAAATAAAGAAGTTAGGGCTGCGATAGCTGGCAGCCAAGTCGAGACAATGCTTCTTAGAAGTCCAAGGTTTGATCTGGCAAATTGCGTTGAGAGCATGAGGTGCATCCAGATAAGGGAAGTTTTTCTCGAGGAAAAGGGACGTTGGCTTTGTTCATCCTACCCTGAACAGACGACGCTCGCCTTCTGTCGGTTTCACTTTTTTTGGGCGTCGATTCACTAACTTGCGCGTCGTGCTAAGGTGTTTTCATACTTCTGTAAGCATTTCGTTGAACAGTCAGCCGCAGGAGTACTTCCAAATCAACACTGTACGGGTTCGGCTGCCTTTTAAACCACTAAATCAACAGTTGAAAAAGATTTGAACGCCGCAATTTTCGATCGATTACAATAAGGGTTTGTTTGTCCTGTGTGTTCCAACTCGAATTAAGCCATATCTCAAGATGTTATCCATCTCCAAGTCATTTTCTTTCCTGTCCGCGACTACCCTTGCTTTTCTTTTGCCATCCTTTTCGAATGCCTATTCTCAATCGACGGATTCCAACTCAAACACACCCAAAGCAGTTGCGGCCGAAATCTGGTTTGGTTGGCTTGAGACCCCGTGCCCAATCGAGGCATTTGGTGAC
>CANHVO010000189.1 GCA_947463915.1 Planctomycetaceae bacterium | reverse complement strand
CCTGAACAAATCGTCGAAATCGAGAAGTACATCAGCGAAAAAGACACGATCGAGGGCGCGCCGCATCTCAAGGACGAGCACTTGTCCGTTTTCGATTGTGCATTCAAGCCAGCCAATGGTACTCGAAGCATTCGATGGCAAGCTCACGTGGAAATGATGGCCGCTGCTCAGCCCTTTTTGTCTGGTGCGATCAGCAAGACCGTTAACATGCCGGCCGACAGTACCGTTGCTGACATTTCAGAAGCTTATTTCTGGGGTTGGGAACTTGGTCTCAAGGCCATTGCGATTTACCGCGATGGCTCGAAACAAAGCCAGCCGCTTTCGACCAAAAGCGAAGGCAAGAAGGCCGAAGATGCTGCAGCCGCAGCGGTAGAAAAGGTGGTTTACAAGCCGCGTCGTGAACGATTGCCTGATACCCGCAACTCGGTTACGCACAAGTTCAGCATCAGTGGTCACGAAGGGTACATCAACGTTGGCCTCTACCCAGACGGCCGCCCCGGTGAAGTGTTCATCACGATGGCTAAAGAGGGTAGCACGATCGGCGGTTTGATGGATAGTTTCGGAACTGCGACTTCCATTTCCCTGCAATACGGCGTGCCACTCGAGGTGTTGGTCAACAAGTTCAGCAATACTCGATTCGAGCCGATGGGTCACACCACCAATCCGGATATCCGAATTGCCAAGAGCTTGGTCGACTACATCTTCCGTTGGCTGGGGTTGACTTTCCTAGATAGCTATCGCGAAGAACAAAAGGCCAAGGCCGAGATTCTCGCTGCTTCGAAGGCGGATTCAGCCAAGGTTGCACCGGCAGCCCCAAAGGCCGCGAGTAATTTGACCAAGACTCCTGTGAATGGAAATGGCGCCGAAGTTTCGAACCGAAGCAATAGTTATACCAACGCTAGGTTCATCGGCTTCGACGACCTGAAAAGCCGAACACCGATGAGAGAGTCTGCCAAGTTGGATTCACGGGACGGCCAGTTTGCAGGTTTCCAAAGCGACGCGCCGAGTTGCGATAGCTGTGGATCGATTACGGTTCGCAACGGCAACTGCTACTTATGCCACAACTGTGGCAATAGTCTCGGTTGCAGTTAATTTTGATTAGCCGGATTTGAAGCTTCCAAGGCCAAAGCAATTGCTTTGGCCTTTTTTGTTGACGCTGCGGCAACTACTCGCCATGACATAAAGCTATACTGACGCAGGCGACAAATGTGGATTTTCGTTACCATGAGCCTGAGGCGCTAGCCGAGTTCTATCGACTTGCAAAAATCGGCTAGCGCCTCAGGCTCATTTTTGTCGGCTGTGTTTATGGCGTCGAATAGCGTACGATGAGGGAGCAGTAAATTGGGGATGCGCATCACGGCCGTGAAAATGGCAGTACCGCCACGAATGCAAACGGCTGGCGAGTTGGCATCTCTTATTCATCGCAGCGAAGATTGGATCTTACAGCACACTGGAGTTGCTTTTCGGCGTGTTGCGGAGGATGACGTTTCCCCGGCACAGCTTGCAGCCGTTGCAGCCAGGCAAACGATTGAGGCTGCCGGCACACCTGATCTGATTTTATACGCAGGCGCATTAACACAGCAATTGGTGCCAGATACGTCAGCCTTCGTCCAACGTGAACTTGGACTTGATGGTGTTCCAAGCTTCACAGTCAATCAAACTTGCTTGTCGTTCATTGCGGCTCTCCAAGTCGCAAACGGATTGCTGCGAGCTGGCACTTACGCAAAGATCTTGATTTGCGCAGGGGAATTAGCCACACGTGGACGCAGTTTCAACGAGCCAGAGTCGGCCGCACTTTTGGGAGATGGTGCCGCGGCTGCAATGGTCGAATATTCTTCGGAAAGCGATAGTGACTTAATCAGCTCCAGTCTTGAAACGTGGTCCGAGGGCATCGAATTATGCGCCGTTCGAGCAGGCAACCATCCACCGCCGCGGCCGGATATGTCCCATGATGCTTTGTTTTGTTTCCATATGCTCGGACCACAGCTTTACCGCTTTGTTCGTCCACGCCTTCGCCGTTTTTTGACCCACTTTTTGGCAACGGCTGGCTCTAGCATCGATCATGTGCAACTGGTTGTTCCACACCAAGCTTCCGGGCCAGGTCTTAGATTGCTTGAGCAGTCCGGGTTTTCGACCGAACGTATCGTGAATATTGTTGGCGATTACGGCAATTGCGTTGCCGCATCCATTCCTATGGCATTGGCCGTAGCTGTCGAAGAAGGACGCATTTCGCGGGGGGATCAAGTCCTATTGCTCGGCACAGCCGCTGGCGTTTCTTTAGGAGCCGCGCTTCTCCGATGGTAGATACGCGTGTTGTCAACTTAGTCAAGGAACTGTTTGGAAGCCGAGTCCTTCGCATCTTAGTCACTGGGGGAACGGGCTTCGTTGGCTCAACAGTTGCCAAACTGCTAGCAGAAGCCGGACAAAAAGTGACCGTGACGGGTCGCAATCGATACAAAACTAGCCGATTGTGGCACCCCAAAATTGATTTTGTCGTATCCGATATTCGCGATCCTTCGTCTGTAAATGCGATTTGTCTCGGACACGATGCTGTAATTCACGCCGCAGCATTCGCGGCGACCTGGGGAGATGCAACGAAATTTTATGCCGTCAATGTTCAGGGCACTCAGAACATAGTAGATGCGTGTCGCAGTCGGCCCGACGTGCGAGTCGTGCATGTATCGTCGACCGCAATCCACTTTGAGTTTCGCGACAAACAAGGCGTCGGAGAAGACGATGTTTTGCCAAAACAATTTGCATGCGAATACGCGAAAAGCAAAGCGGAAGCAGAGAGTGTGATCAGGCAAGGAGTTGAAAACGGCCTAAACGCAATCACCATACGAGCGCGAGCCGTGTTTGGCCCAGGTGACAATAGCCTCCTTCCTCGTCTTCTTGTCGCTGCCGGCAAAGGAAGTTTGCCCCAAATAGGCGACGGTAACAACATCGTCGATCTTACGTATGTCGACAACTTGGCATACGCTCTGTGCTTGGCCATCGTGAGAGGAGCGTCGGGCAGTGTTTGCACCATAACGAACGAAGAGCCAGTTTCCCTTTGGCCAACCCTCAATCGGATCTTCGAGAGCCTGGGACTAGCAACCACGCGACGGCGAGTCACCTACACAACAGCAATGTTTGCAGCCAAAGCCGCATCGACCTGGCATCGGCTACTTCAACGTAGAGGTGAGCCCAAGCTAACGACGTATAGCGTTGGTTTGTTAGCAAAGAGCCAAACGTTTTCGCCAGAGGCGGCTCATAAGTTGCTGGGCTATCGGCCTATCGTTTCGATGGACCAAGGGACAGAGCATACGCTGCAATCACTAAAGGCAAACGACGACGGCCCGTCAAGTAGTTCGGTCAAACTAACGCTGTTCACGACTGGCTACACACCACAACCCTTCTTCTTGGCTGAGCGAGGTCGCGGAAGATCGAAAGAACCTTTTCATGCCACCTGCGCTTTGATCAAACATCCTCGACATGGACTCTTTCTTTTCGACACGGGCTATTCGCCAGCCTTTTACGCGGCCTCGCATCGCTTTCCCTATAGCGTTTATGGAGCCTTGAGTCCTTTGGTTCATTCAAAGTCGCTGACGTTACGAGCCCAACTCCAAGAACGTGGAATCGAACCGCATGAGATTCGCGGCATCATCATTTCGCATTTCCATGCCGATCACGTCGCAGGGCTGTGCGACTTTGATCGATCTGAGTTTATAGCCTCACAAACAGCTTGGGACGATGTGGAGAATCGTCAAGCCTTCTCGGCGTTGAAGCGAGGGTTCTTGCCGGCCTTGCTGCCAAATGACTTTTCCGAGCGAATCCGGCCGATTGAGCACTTTCATGATCCCGGAATCGGCCCATTCAAGCATGCCCACGATTTGTTCGGTGACGGTAGTGTGCGTCTCATTCCCATACCAGGCCATGCCCGCGGTCAAATCGGAGCCTTAGTGCAGTCAGGGCCAAGCGAAAAAACGTTTCTGGCCGCGGATGCCACATGGACTCTTGCATCGCTGCGAGCAAATAGACCCCCTCATTGGTTAACGTACAGTTTCATCGATTCGGTGACGGAACTTAAGAGTACACTTGCGCAATTGCATACCTTTTCGAAGCAATATCCTACGATCGACATTGTTCCAACCCATTGCCCAGAAATCGCAAAGAGAAATGGTTTCGACGCTGTCGTTCGGGAGCGATTGGAGCGAAGCTCGCAATGAAGCGCATTCTCTTGACCGGGGCGAGAGCACCGGTAACTCTCGACTTGGTACGGCACTTTCATCGATCTGGGCATGAAGTCTACTTGGCGGATAGCATTCATCTCCCCTTGGCACGTCTAAGCCGTTTTGCAAAGCGAACTTTTGTCGTTTCAAAACCAGTCCACTCTCCTACGCGGTTTGTCCAAGACTTGGCGACCATTGCTCGCAACCACCAGATCGATCTCGTTGTCCCTACCTGCGAAGAGATCTTTTACATTTCTTCCCGCCTAGAATTGTTCCCCGATCACACGAAAGTCTTCTCGGAACCGTTGCCGAAGCTCGAGATATTGCACAACAAGTGGAAGTTTGTCCAACAAGTTTCGAACCTCAAAGGACCGGTTCAAGCTCCCGAAACACATTTGGTTGCAAGTCAAGAACAACTGTTACCATGGATTGCTCATCCGCAGTTATCCGATTGGGTGTTCAAGCCGGTATTCTCTCGTTTTGCATCGAGGACGCTTGTTGGTCCAACGAGCCAAGAAATCGCCAAGCTATGCCCAACAGCGGCAGACCCGTGGGTGGCACAACGCCGAATAGTCGGCCAAGAGTTTTCGACATACAGCTTAGCGCATCAGGGGAAACTGCGAGCGCACGCATGCTATCGATCGAAGTACCGCGCCGGTCTTGGTTCAGGTATCTATTTCCTCGCAGTGGACGACGCTCGCATACGGGAGTTCGTTCAAACGTTTGTGGCCCAACAAGATTTTACTGGGCAGCTTGGATTCGACTTGATACAAGGACAGGATGGCAAGCTCTATGTTTTGGAGTGCAATCCGAGGGCCACTAGCGGTCTCCATATGCTTGCCATGGAACCTCTCGCGTCGACTTTCTTAGAATGCAGCGGTCCACTTTTGGAGCCAACATCGATGACGCCGGCCATGCTCGCTTCGGTCATGCTTTTGTTTCCGTTCCCACAAACACTACGACGAGGCGGAGTTCTTACACTTTTCAAAGATATGCTGGCAGCTAGAGACGTCATGTTTGCTTGGAATGACCCTATGCCTGCTTTGTTGTCACCGCTATCCATTTTGGAGGTCCTCGTGACTGCTTGCCGTACGGGCAAGCCTTTAACGCGAGCCGCTACTTTCGATATCGAATGGAACGGGGAGCCAATGTGATCAACCATTCGGTATCGTTGCAGGACGACACAACCGGTTTCGTGCTCCACCCGAGTGAGCAACAGTCTCGCGATGGGCAATGGATCGAAATGTTATTGACGTTTCCTGCTCAAGATTTAGTCCGAAACGTTCAGACTAGATGGAACTTGGTACGTGCGGGAGAGGTCACTCTACCAACGACCATCAACGAAACCGAGTACGAAAATTCCTATGTCTGTTCGACTTATTCAGGTTGCGTACTCTACCCACAATCGGAGGTCAAGAAGATCGACAATGCACTTGTTCAGACATCCATCTTGGCATTGGTAAAGGGAATGGGACCACCATTGCGTGCCGCTAGAATCAATCGCGCCGTTTGCGTCAACAATTGGTTGCTTTCGACCAATCTCTATTCGGAGTTTGATTTGAAATTAGTTCCCGAATTGACGCAGTTACTAACGTATCGATTCCCAAAGCATGCCATCGCATTCCGATCGCTGAATAACGTTTCGAACGGGCAGCTGCTCGAGCGTCTAAGTGCGGAGGGTTATCTATTGGCTCCGAGTCGTCAGGTCTATTTCTTTGATGGAAAATCAGGTGAGTTCCTCTCCAAACAAAACAACGTCTGGGATCAGAAGCTTTTGAAAACGACTGACTACACAGTTGTTTCGCATGATGAATTGAACGCTAGCGAGTCCGATCGAATCGAGGAATTGTATCGATTGTTGTACGTCGACAAGTATTCGCCGCATAACCCGCAGTTTACGTCCCTAATGCTGGACGAGTGTCGACGTCGCCGGTTGTTGACCATGTGGGGATTGCGAAATGCGAATGGACAATTAGATGGGATTGTGGGTACGTTTGATCGAGACGGCGTCATGACAGCGCCTGTTGTTGGATACGATACCGCATTGCCCAAAAAGTTAGGCTTGTATCGAATCTTAATGGCGATTGTGTTGCGAGAAGCATCGCATCGAAAGTTGCGTTTAAACCTCAGCAGCGGCGCATCGCACTTCAAACGCATTCGCGGGGGAGTACCTTGTATTGAATACACTGCAGTCTATTGCCGCCATCTGTCGTTGCCTTGTCGTTTGGCTTGGCAGGCGTTGGCCGGGTTAACGCGATACGTGGGCGAACCGATTTTACGAAAGTACCAGTTATGACTCCCGACGAAAACCGACTTGCACAACACTGGTTCATTGGTTGCGATTCCGCGCAAGTAGGCAAACGTCCGCTTGGCATGACGGTGCTTGGTACACCGCTTGTGATCTATCGTTCTTCGGATGGAATGGTTGTTGCCGAAGACCGTTGTCCACATCGCAATGCTCCCTTGTCGCAAGGGTTTGTGCAGGCTGGCGTACTAAGATGCCCCTATCACGGGTGGGGCTTTGGCGTAGACGGGCGTTGCGTCGATGCTCCCGGTGTGTGCTCGGGGGACCTGCCCAATGTTTCTCTCAACCGTTGGCAAGTGCAAGAGTCTGACGGTTGGATTTGGGTTGCGAAATCAAAGGAGATTTCAAAGAAATCGTATTATCGACCGGCGATTGCGAAAGAATCAAACTATCGCGGATTCAATATGGTGGCTGAGCTCGATTCGAACTTGGCCGACGCGGTCGAGAATCTGCTCGACGGGACACACACGCCGTTTGTTCACTCTGGACTCGTTCGTAGTTCAAATGCGAAGCAGTCGTTTACAGCGTTGGTTCGCAGACACGATGAATTTGTGGAAGCCGAGTACCGCGGCGAGGCGAAACAGAACGGCTTCATTTCGAAATGGTTCGAACCGGACCGCGAGGTCAGTTTCGGCCGTTTCGTCCCTCCCTGCACTGCCGAATTGGAGTATCGGTCCAAGCGAAGGATCGAGCTTAAAGTGGTAACTCACTTTACTCCGACGACCGCAGGGAAGCTGAAGGTCTTCGTTCGTTGTTACCTACCTCACGGAAGACTGCGAGCCTCTTGGCGTTATGCAGTGGTGAAGCCGTTCTTTCGCAAAATACTCCATCAAGACGGAGCGATCCTAAAACTACAACAATGGAACATTGCGAGGTTTGGGAAACAGGGCTACACAAACTGGCGAGCAGACTTGCTCAGACCCTGGATTGATGCTTGGCTGGCAAATGGCGAATTTCCAGCTCAGCCCGAAGGCCCTGTTGAGGTGCCATTTCACCTATAAAGCCAGCGTCTCTGCCCTCTTCATTCTCCCCTTCTCCTCGATTCGAGGAGAAGGGGTCGGGAGATGAGGAGGCTCACTCGGGAGTCGCTTCCGTCATCGCTATCACACGAATGTACTCTGCAAAGTCAGCGTCTTCGCCTTGCAAAAGATTTGGTAACGCCGATCGAAAGTCGTCTCGCCGACACCACTCTCGCATAAAGTCATCCCACGAGAGCCAGCGTCGTCGTTGGTTGGGAGTCATGTCGTCATGGTACGCGGTTAAGTACGCCCGTTCGAAGAGCGAGATCAAGATTTCAAACAGGACTTGCATTCGCTCTCGTTGCTCGTCTGTCAGGTCGGGAGTGGCTCTTTGCGTGCGAAGTTTAAGATCCGAATGCTTGAGCACAAGTTTCAGGAAATCGATGTACGCATCCGAAAGTAGCTGATAGACCTCCTCATCCTCGTTTTCGCGTTCCTTACGTTGCTCCAGCACAAAGGTATAAATGGCTAGCGGCAGTCCAAAAACCGTAACGATGTTGGCGGTGATTTGCCAAAGATCTAACAGGCTCATGATGGAAAAGTCTCGATCAAAAAACGAGAAGGTGACGAGCTAGACTAGGTTGCGTCCCGTTTATTCCCGTCTTCGTCGTAGCGCATGATTGCGAAGTACGCAAACTCAACCAACAGGAAAAGCAAGATAACCAAAAAGAACCAATTTTGAATCGCAGACATGACGACTACGACAGCGGCGAAGCAAACCCAAAGCTTCCAAGAATCCCGCCAAAACGCGATCAATTGATTCACTGGACAAATCTCCTAGTTTTGTACGCGACAAATCAAATTTGCCAGCTGAGCGAAGTGGGATGAGTAGAGGAACTCACTTAGTCACTTATCGTACTTACATAGCCAGAGTTGTCGAGGGACGTTGCTTTCCGGCAAGGAGAATGTGCATCGCGGGGATCCAATAGAGTGCCAGCAAAGTTGCACCAAAAACTCCCCCCGAAATCACCATGGCCATCGGTGGCCAAAACGTCCCACCCTCCATTAGCATCGGCACAAACGAGCAACCAACTGTAAAGGTCGTGCACAAAACGTGACGAGTCGATCGCATTACCATTTCAACAATCGCTTTACGATTCCCCTGATGGCACTGTTCATCCGACCGTAATTCAGCCAGAACCACAATCGAGTCATTGATCGCGATCCCAATCATTCCCATGGCGCCGACGATTGCAGTGAACCCAAAAGCGAAATCCGTTGCCCACAAACTTAGAATTGCCATCCCAAAGGACAATACACCGATAGCAAGGATGATGGCCATAGCTCGAAACGATTTCAAACTGAATACGAGTACGAAGACAATTCCAGCAGCCAACATGCTAACGTTGCCTAAGAGCTGGCTGAGGGCTTCTGTTCGTTTCGAGGACTCCCCTCCGAATTCAATCTTACAGCCGCTGGGCGGAACATACTCAGGATTTTTCAAATCTGTTTCAACCGCAGCTAGAACTGACGAAGGTAATACACCGGCCTTTAAAAAGGCTCGCACTTCGTTGATTCGCACCCCATTGAATCTCGCGATCGCATCCGACTCCGCTTTAAAAACGGGCGTTCCTAAGGTCGAGAGAGAAACGGACGACCGGTGCGCCCCGCCCAATTCGCTAAGGAAATTCACGCTCTCAATGTCCGTTAGTTCGCGCCGATCCTCATGGGCCAATCGAACGCGAACCGGAATCTCTTCGTTCCCTTCCAGGATAGAACCGCCCAAGCTGCCGTCGAGGGTCATTTGAAGCTGCTTGGCCATCGAAGCCAACGGCATCCGCACCAACCGCGATTCTGCTTCATTCACATCGTATACTAATTTAGGCAAGAAGTCGGTTAAGTCTGCTTGAGTCTGTATGACATCAGGATGTTTATGGAGCATTCCTCGAATTCGCTCGCCGTAGTCGCGAATCTGTTGTTCGTCGTAGCCCAGGATGCGTAGTTCAATCGGCGCGTTGTAGGGCGGCCCTTGCTCTAACATCAAAAGCCGAACTTGTGCAGACATAATCTTTGTATCCAGCTCGCGTTGTAATCTTCGAACCAAATCGACGATGTTCTTGACCGAACGAATTTTTATCATCGCTTCGGCAAAACGAGGTGCATCTTGACGAGTACCGATCAAGTTGTAGTAAAACGAAGGCGCATTACGCCCCAGCACCCAATCAACACGAACGATCGCAGGTTCACATTGCAGGATTTTGGTCACCTGTTCCGATACCAGTTTCGTTTCCGCTAAAGAGGATTGAGGCGACAGCTCAATCTCAACATGCAGCTGGTCGCGATCGGCCGAGGGGAAAAACTGCACTGGAAGGACGGCAATCGCGATAAAGCCTGGAAGAGAGATAAGCAAGCCGATCAATACAGTGGTGATAGGCCGATCAAAACAAAACACCAAGGAGCGTCGATAAGCATTGCTCATCCAGACGGATGCAAAGCCTCGCGTCCAAAACGAGTCTTTTTGAGAGGTAGAAGGAGCATACCAGGCTGTGAGTGCCGGTATCACAGTAAAGGAAAGCACCAACGACGAACAGAGCGCGAGAATGACCGACGTGCCGATCGTTCCCACAAACTCGCCAGACGGGCCTGGCATAATCGCAATCGGCAAGAACGATAAGACAGTTGTTGAAGCACTGCCAAACAAAGGTAAGGCCATATGACTTACCCCGTTTTGAACTGCTTCGTAACGAGTCTCCCCATTGCGAATTCGGCGTTGAATCTCATCGACGATAATGATCGCGGTTCCCTCAAGCATCCCCAATGCGATCACGAGACCGCTCAACGACATTTGGTGCAACGGTATGTTCAACAATCGAAAGCATATAAACACGATGCACGATGCGAGCGGTAGCGCCATGCCCACGACGAGTGAGCTCCGCCAACCCATCATGAGAAAAACGACGACAAAGACTGCGCCTGCGCTAAAGAAAAGATCTCGCACTAAGTAGTTGGTCCTCGCCTCGACATACTTGTTTTGGTTGAAGATCTGTTGCAGTTCCATGTCGGGGGGAAGTGTCTTTGCAAATGCAACCAAACAGTTCTGAAGCTCCGCATTCCAATGGTCGATCCGAGCCTTTGGCAAAACCGATACAGAAACCATGATCGCAGGCTTGCCATCAACGATCGTTTCGCTGTGCAATGGTAACTCAACTTCTTTTCGAATATTCGCAATGTCGGAGATGTAGCTGGTTTGGCCACTTTTGAGGGACTGAATCGGTATGCGTCCTATACGAGTAAGCGAATCCAGTTCTCCGCCGATTTCCAGAAGCATCTCCTGACTCTTGCCTCGCATCACGCCCGCAGGCATTTTGGAATCGCTGCCGGTGACCTGTTTCGAGAGATCTTCTACGGACATTCCCATTTTGGAGAGTTCCGATTGCTGGACCTCGAGGACGATTTCTTCGGTTGGCTTGCCAAACAATTCGACCGTTTCCGTATTCGGAATGTTTCGAATGGCCTCTTCGAGCTCCAGCGCGGTTCGCGTTAGCAACGAGTACGTTGGGTTGCTTGCTCCTTTCCAAACAAGTCCTACGATGGAAGCGAAAGCCCGAGCGCGGATAACTTCAAACTCCGGCGCGTCAGCGTCGGGTGGCAGCAATGGACGCACGTCGCTTATCTTGTCCCGTATCCTTGCCCAGACTTCATCGACGTTGACGATTTCGTCGGCCAATGTCACGACGACGGTCGAGATGTTTGAACGCGACGTTGAACGCACTTCTTTGACTTCATCAAACCCCCTTACTTTTTCGACGATTCGTTCGGTAACCAGCGATTCGATTCGCCTGGCGCTGGAGCCGAGGACACGAGTATTCACCAACGCGGCTCGCTCTGTAAGAACTGGGTCCTCCATGCGAGGCAACGCGTCGAACGAGAATATTCCCGCGATCAAAATCGATGTAAGGGTCAGAAGCAATAGTCTTGTATCCTTTAGCAGCGAAAGTGTCATTCCATCACCCGCTCAACGGTGTTAACAACCTGTCCAGTCACAACCCGATTCACGGCAGAACTGACGACCCAGTCCCCATCGTGTATTGCCCCACGGACGAGAACGCGATCTCCCTCGGTATGAAGGATTTCAATAGTCCGCCGGGCCAACATGCTTGTTTCCGAGTCTGGAACTTTTTCGGCTACGAAGCATTCCCAAAGCCCGCGTTGGCCTTGCAAGATGCATGGGGTTCGCAACCAAATGCCTTCCACGTTTTGCGGACGAGTCAACACAAGTTTCGCCCCATCGCCGGCAAGGACGTTTGCATTCTCGGTACTCGTTATGGAGGCGATGATCTTTAGAGTTCGAGTCTCGTCGTCTACTTGGGGCACGATCGATCTTAGTGTCGCATTCACTGGAACGCCACGGACGGTCAGATCGAGCGGCTGCCCAACTTTGAGTGAGGCAATCATCTGCGGTGGGATGCCAAAATGGGCCTCAAGATGAGCAACCTCACTTATCACGAACACCGTGATTCCGGGAGTAGCAACGGAACCTTCGTGCAGCAATCGCTCAATGATGATTCCGTCGTATGGGCAACGAATCTCGCTATGTTTCAAATCGACTTGGGCCGCAAGAATGGATTCCTGAAGCGATTCAATGATCGATTCCTGAGCTTCAATTTTCTCAGAACGTGTGCCGAGTGCGAGATCTTCGAGTGTCTTTTGCGCGTTTGTGCGGCCCGCTTCCAATTGGACGACAGTGGATTGAGCTTGCTCAAAATCCTCGCGTGAAAGAGCTTCCGTATTAACCAGTCGCTGCCGGCGTTCTACGTTGCGTTTTGCGAGCGCCAGTTGAGCATCAAAATCTTGAACCGTCGCCCGCGCGGCGTCGATGATTTCTTTCCTTGGTCCTGCTTTCATTTCGTTCAGTACCGCGATTGCTCCTTGCTTGTCGGCTTGAAGCTTGCGAATCTGAGCGGTTATCACATCGGTATTTAGGTTCGCAAGCACTTGCCCTTCTTGAGCACGATCACCTTTATCGACATGAAACTGATCCACGCGTCCCATGCGCTCGAAGCTTAATTCGCTTTTGCGTTTTGCTTTGACGATCCCAGAAATATGCGTCATCGCGTTCCAAGACTTCACCAACTTGACCTGCTCAATTTCGACGGTGCTGAATGCAGGTTGGGTAAGCGTCACAGTGGGTTTACTCTTGGATGAGTAAGCAATAGATGCTCCGAAACCGATCGCGCCGATGGCTGTGAGAGCGAACAATAGCTTCAATAATTTCATGACAGGGTCGATTGACTAGACAACCGCAAATTGGGTTGTCGGAGGAACGAACGGTAAAATAGGAGACACAAATCCGCTATTTAGAAGGCGTCGTTCCCAGCGAAAATTGGGACAGATATCGTTTGAGCAATTGCGTACGGTCCACAATTGCAGTCGGATAATCGAACCAGTCGGAAGAATCGGAGCGCACGTTGAACCCGTCGCTCCCCGCGAACTTGGGCCTCGTGCCCAAAGTTCGCAATATGCTTGGTGTGCTAAAGGCGATCAAGAAGCGTTGTGGCCCTGTAGCCCACCAAGCATTTGCGACGCAAGCGGGACGAGCCCGCACGTCGCTCCCCGCGAACTTGGGCCTCGTGCCAAACGTTCGCAACATGCTTGGTGTGCTAAAAGCGATCAAGACGCGCTGTGGCCCTGTAGCCCACCAAGCATTTGCGACGCAAGCGGGACAAGCCCGCACGT
>CANHVO010000188.1 GCA_947463915.1 Planctomycetaceae bacterium | reverse complement strand
TTCTGGCAGAGGATGGTCCCGACAACCAGCGATTGATTTCCTTTATTCTCAAGAAGGCAGGCGGCAACATTTCCGTGGTCGAGAATGGACAACTAGCAGTGACTGCGGCATTAGATGCTCGCGAAAGCAATAGTCCATTCCACGTCATCCTAATGGATATGCAAATGCCAGTAATGGATGGCTATGGTGCAACGGCATTGTTGCGAGCCAAGGGCTATCGTGACCCTATCATCGCTCTCACAGCCCATGCGATGAGTGGCGACCAAGCCAAATGCTTGAACGCCGGTTGTGACGACTACGCTACGAAACCCATCGATCGGGTTAAGTTGATATCCATGATCGCGGGCTACTTCGATCGAAAACCCATGGTAATTCCTGTTACCCCATCATCAAATTCGGTCAGTGCCGTCTCCACACACGTTTAGCGCACGGGTTCGCACCGTAAAATCAAAATAATGAATGCGAAAAAATAGGCAGAAAGATCGAACGCAGAAAAATTGAGCAACTCATCTTTCTGCGTTCGATTTTTCTGCCAGTAGCTACTCGGCAAAAAAGCCAGTAGATGATTTATTTTGACCGCAGCAGGTTCATTGCTTTTTCCAGATTCTTGGAATTGGTCGATTCCAAGCGGAGCAACTGAATGCGGCGCGAGGATGCGGAACCGGATTGCTGATCGAGCTTGTCGATGAAGAGCTTCACTTCTTCAATCAGCATGGCTGGCCCACGCAGCACAATCGCGTTGGTGGTGTCGTCGATCGCGGCGGTCAAAAGTGGACCAGCCGATTGTGCGTTGATCTGTTGCAGAACGGTTGCGACCTCCGCAGAAACACCTTCGGGGATAGTGATGGGATCGCGGCCGGCACCGGTTTTGAGCTGTGACCTGTAGACCTCCCTTAGAACTTCGACTACGTTTTTGGCGCTGGCGTTGCGAAGCTGAACAATGGTCGGCGAAATCTCTTGAATGGTATCAAGCAAATCTTTGGAGTCAAAAACGGCCAGCAATTCCTCGACGATTTTCCGGTCAGAACGATTACCGCCGATCACCAATCCATTGATGCGAGGGTCGGCCACAATTTTGACTCGCTGCATCGCATCGCCGATAGACGAACGACGATTGCTACCGGAGCCGAACAATTCGACCAGAAGCTCTTGGAGGTGCTTTGCATCGGCATGATGAAGAATATAGACCGAATAGTTTCCGGCCGTAGCAATCGGAGTCACTTTTGGGCTCATTAGGGTATCGACGAGTCTCGAAAACAATTCCAAGGCTTCGGTATCGTCTGAGGCAATTGTCCATTGATCTTCTCCGGTCACAACGATGATCGGGGAGGTCTGTTGTCCTGCACCTTGCTGTGGAGCTTGGTCAACAGCGGCACTGGTCAGTTTCTGGACTGGACTGCTGGTTATGGTCCCGAGCGTTTCTGGCTTCTTGGGAGCAGCCGGTACCGGAACCGCATTGGGATCAAGCTTGTTCTCGTTCGATTGCGGTGCAGCCTGTTGATTCGAACGATCATTAGACTGTGGGTTGACGATATTGATGGGGTTGTTTCGTATGGTCGGCCAGAGCTCTTGGAGATCTTCGAGCAAACGCTTGGAATTGCGTGATACTGGAACAAATCGTAATCGGCCAGAGCCCGCTCCCGCCGATGCTTTTGGAACTTGCGATTCCCCCATTTGCTTCAAGAGCTTTCTTACGCTTTCGAGCTGATCCTTGGTGGCTCGCACTAAAATTTGCTGTTGGCTGGTATCAACGGATATCGAAGGGGCAGTGGTCAAAGGCTCGTCCTGAAAGAGAGCGTCCGCAGCCAGTTTGAACGACATGGGGTCGATGGCGTTCAATTGAATGATCTCCAGCTCGCGTTTTGGAGGCGCAAATTGTTGAATCGTCTCCTCGACCAAGCGTAGCTGTGATTCGTTTCCGGTCACGAACAATTGCTCTTGTAAAGGGTCATACCGAATATCGATCGAACTAGCGTCGTCCTTGAACAAGCTTTCAAGGGAGGTGGTAATCGCCTTGCCATCCGCTCCGCTCACAGGAAATAGCTGCAGCCTTTTGGCTTCGCGAGTCGACTTTGGCGCATCGAATTGTTCTATGATTTGCTCTGCGACAAGCTGCTCTTGATGACTACCGACGACGAAGACACTCTTGGCGTCTCGACTGAAACTGATTCCTGCCGTAGAGCGTCTGCCAAAGGCGTTTTGGAGCGTTTCAGCGACCGACACTGGATTTGCATTCTTAAGAACGAAGGCTCTCAATGTTGGGAGTTTGGTTGGCTGTTCGTTGATTTCATCTATGACTTGAGCGATCGCGGCATGCTCCTCTTCAGTCGCCGTTGCAAAGACACCGCCACTGGTCGCGTCAGCAGAAAATCCAGACTTGGGAAAACTTTCCAACAATGCCTTTGCGACCGGTGTTGGTTCAGCGGCTACGAGCGAATAATAGCGAGTCAGTTTTGGCTTTGAGTTTCCCGTTTCAACTTCGGACACGATTTGAGCGATACGTTCCATTTCACTCGCTGGTGCGGTCACGATCAAGCTGTTGGTGGCGGTGTCGGCGGTAGTGGATGCCTTGGGCGAGAAGCCTTGCAAGGCGATTTTTAAGGTGGCTGCATTTCCTTTGCCGATCGAGAAGACGCGGGTTTCGCTGTCACGCATCTCGATGTCAAAATCCTTGACAATCGCATCGATGCGTTTGTGCTGCTCGGATGTTGCCGTTGCAATCAAAACACCTTCCTCGCGAGAACCAAAGACCGTTGCATCCGGCATCAAACTCGTTAGAACCGTCGCCAGCCCCAACGCGTTAGCTTGCTTTAGGCGATAGACTCGCGTATCTAGATTCGACGATTTAGGGACGTCAAATGCCTTGACGAACTCTTGGATTTTTTGATGCTCACGAGCCTTGGCGGATGCCGAAATTGTTTTGGAAGTCGGATCTTGAACCACGGTGGCTCGAGGGACCAAGGACTGCAAAATCGTGAGCGCGCTAACCGTATTGCCGTACTTCAATGGGTAGACGGCCGTTGTGTTTCCTTCGGGTAGCGAAAGCTCTTGTTCCAGTTTGACAATCTTCTCCGCCACCATCGCCAACTCCTCTGGAGTACCGATCGCCAAGAGGGTTCCGTTGCGAACATTGGATTCGAAGCGAATTTGTGCAGGCAAGGTGGCCTGAAGTGCGCTCAGCAAGCTGACTTGATCGACCCGTTCTTGATCGACGACGAAGACTTTGACGGTTTTTTCAGCCGCATTGGGGCCATTGAGCATGAGCTCAATGACCTCGTCAATACGTTTGTGTTGTTCCGCAGTGGCCACCACGATGAGTTGGCCAGACGTTGCATCTGAGGTGAGTTCGATCAAAGGAAACAGGGTTCGCAGCGAGGTTTGAACGACCGTTAACTGAGTCGGCTTGACGTTGTAGGTGGCAGGGGTTTTGGGCAAATCGTAAAGCTCAAGCAGCTCTCGAATCTTTTGATGCTCAAATGATTTTGCGGTTGCAGCGATCGTACGTGACGCTGGATCTTGAACTAGCGCGGCTTTCGGTACCAAGGGTGTTAGAATCGCGATCGCACCTGCCGTCGATGTATGTTTCAACTGATAGATGGATGAGGTTGATGCCTCCGGTGCAGGTAGTTGCTTTTGCAGTTCGTCGACCTTGGCGGAAACCGACTCGAGTTCTTCACGCGTTCCGATTGCGAGAATGGTATTGCTCGTCGGGCTGGACTCGAGCCGAATGTTCGATGGCAAGGTCGATTGCAGTGCGGTCAACATCGTTGCAAGCTCGACGCGTTCTGGTTCGATGCGAAACACCTTGATCGTTTTCTCGGCAGCGTTGGGGCCGCCAGACATCAATTCAATGACTTCCGCGATTCGCTTTTGTTGCTCAGGGGTTGCGACAACGATCAGTTGGCCAGAGGTCGGGACCGAAGCCACCCCTGCGGTTGGGAAAAGGGATAGCAATGAAGCTTGTAGGGCAACGACTTGTGTTGGTTTGACGGTGTACGTCGCTGCTTCCTTGGCCGCTTGCGCTGTCTTGGCGATTTGCTCGAGAGCCTGACGAACACGTTCTTGCTGTTCTTCGTTGCCCCAAACGGTGACAGTTCGCGATGGGATGTCGCTGCTTACCAGAGCTTGCGGTGCAATTTGGCCGAGGATCGTGGCTAGTGTTAACATGTCGCCCGCAGATACCGGATAAGTCTTGACAAACTGCGGCTTGCCATCGGGAGAGGAGATCAATCGCTGCATTGCCACGTCCAACTGGTCGAGCTCCTTTACGGTACCAGACCCGATGATGCGATTGGCGGTGGAGTCAGCCGATAACTGCATATCCGGCCAAAGCTTTTGCAAAACAGGCAGCAGTGTGGCCGCTTGAAGTCGCTTGGCTTCGTAGGACCGAATCTCCTTTGCGGCTCCAGCTTGCATCGGACGGTCGATCTGGGTGATCGTCGCTTTGGCGATGGCTTGTGCCTCCAAAGGGCCTGTGACCACAAGCTGCTTCAGTTTGTCATCGGCGATGGAGGTTGTTCCGAGCGCGAGTTGATCGAACAGAATCTTGACTTGGGAGGGGAGCGCATTTTCGATCGGATAGGCAACCACGATCGGTTGTTGATCGACGGTCATTTTTTCGCTGAGGGCGGTAATCAATGCAGCGATCTCTTGATGCGTTTTGGTGTCTGCGCCGACCAGCAAACGATTGTGAACCGAATCCACGTTGACGCGTGCCTTGGCCAACAATGGAGTTAGTGCCACTTGTAGCGTTGCCGCGGTCATGCCTCGCACGGAGTAAGACTCCAAGGTAATGGGGCTTTTCTTGGGTAACTGCTCGTTGAAGGTTTGGATTCTCGAATCGAGCTTGATGTGCAATTTTTCGTCGGCCAGCACGGTCAACGAATTACCGTCTGCATCGGCGGTGATTTTCGCTTCTGGAAATTCCGTGGCCAGAATTTGCAAGACCACGGTGGTTTCTTGAAAAGTGATGGGATACGATTTGGGCAGTGTCGGCATCGTTGCGGGCGCAGGTTGATCAAGACTCTCTAATAGCTTGGCAAACTCGACATGTTGACCATCGGTGGCCCAGACCAAAAGCTCTTGTTTGTTGACACCGTCGACGATTTTGATAGTGAGCAAGTGCGGAGGAAGGTCAGTCAAGCTCGTTCGACGCGCGAGTTGGCTTTTGGATAAGGCATAGATTCGCAACTTGCGCTCTTCGATTTTCGGAATCAAACGGAGCAACTGTGGCAACATCCGTTCCACGGTTTCGATATCCGTGTTCATCGCAAGCAACGTGAGCTGTCGGCCATCATCGCTCAACCATGTATTGGCGGCCGGCGCAATGCGGGTGATGTTGGCCAACCATTTTGCGTCCGCCAATTGTTCGAGCGGGAAGGTGCGCAATTGAAGCTGGTTGGCAGACTGCGATCGTTTCCAGATCTCGATCATTTCCCCGGCGATACGGAGTTCTTCTTCGGTGGCGCGGACGACGATGCTGCCCGATTTGGTGTTGGAGGCGATTTGTCCCTTTGGCAAAAAGGACTTGAGGGCCGTTTCGACGAGCGTCGTCAGGGCCGGCTCGATTTCGAAAACTTTCATGCTCTTGCCGCCGTCGGCGGGTACGACGTCGATTGCGATCAAGCTCTTGCGGATGAGATTCTGCTCTTCGGAGCGAGCGATGACCAAAACGCGATCGGTTGTTGCAGTGACAGTTGCATTTGGCGCGAGATTGAGAACTTGTTTTTTTATCTCGTCTGCCGTGGAGCCAGCCAATTGATAGGCAACCGCTTCTAGTTGGGGGAGCTGCGTAGCGCTAGCGAGCATTTGATCGATGGCCAGTTTGACGGCAGTTTGTTGACCTGGAACAAGAAAGGCGCTCAGGACTCCCCCCTTGGCATCGACGGTAATTTGCTCGCTGGCGATGAGCTTGCGAATCGTCTCGAGCGTGCGGGCTGCATCCAGGTTACCGAGCGGGTACGAAGCGAACACAGGCTGTGGCGGAGGTGGCGGTGGTGTTTTGGGATCCACTTTAGGTAAAGGAACAGAGGCGATCAACTCATTGATCGTTTGCATCTTGCCCGCAGTTTCGATAACAAGGAGCTGAGTACCTTGGGCCAAAGGGACGGCTCGACCGTAACTGGTCAGAAACGGTTTAACCTCGGACAACACGGCTTCAATGGCTCGTCCGCCGAGTGGGAAAATGACGCTGACCAATTCGAACCGACCGCGTTGAGAGAGTTCGTCTAATTTGACGCGTGGCAGCAGCTCAATTGGGATAGAGTCGTTCAAGGCCATGACGACCAGCATTTTTTCGCGGCGAACCAAGGAGAAGTTGCGAGTCATCAAGACGCTGTTGAGCAGATCGATACCTTCGCTCGGCGAATACGACCGCGTATCGCTGTAAGTAAATGTGCCCGGCGGGATCTGGTCCATGACGAGCGTCAAGTCTTGTTGGCCCGCGAACCAATCGAGCACCGCATCCCATTTCATTTCGCGGAATTGAAACATGAGTTTCTTAGGAATCGGAGATTCCAGGAATTTCGCGCGCTGTTCGGCGGTCAGTAGAGCCAAAATCTTGCCGTTGAAATCTGCTTTGATGGCGTCTTTGTTGGCTGAGTTAGCTGGAGCGATGACTGCTTCGGCTCGCGATTGGAGCAATTTTTGAATCTCTGCACGTTGGGTATCGACCAGACTAAGACGTTCGGCAACGTCGGGGTGGATCAATCGAGCAAGATCCGGCTCCTGAGCATGGATTGGGCAAATCGCAACCAGAAATGCCAGCCATGCGAATGAGATCATGAAATAAACAGAACGGTTCGCGACCATGGATCGAGCTCGAAATCGAGGTATTGGAAGTTATCAAGGGTGGGGTTTTAGGCGGGAGCAGCCACCTTTTTGCTGGGGTGCGGGCTGCTTGTAGACACTACTATAGTTACTGCAGTCGATTGTCGCTCAGATTGATAGGAATGAGAGAGCAGATAGTAGCTGGTTTCGTGAGAAACCAGCTGCAATACACGGGTCCTTGAACACAGGTTTGTAACGAAACCATCTACAGATGCTTGCCCCTAAGTGCGTTTGGGACCGGGAAGACACTGCATAAGCCTAACTTATAACGAGTGGCTGAATTCGCCAGAATTCAGTTCTTCGTGAATTATGGTCTGAATTCTGGCGAATCCAGCTACGAATCGCAGTGTTCAAGCTGTTTCGGGAACATTCAAGCTGTTTCGGGAACAATTGAGACAATTGTTCGACACTAACTAGAGACAATTGTTCGACACTGAAATGGTCACTCGTGCCCGGCGGTATTGGCTCTGGTTACGTCGATCCATTCTTGTGGGTAGCCCAAGGGAAACGGAACGATGTTGCAGAGACGCTGGTAATGTTCCAATGGCATGTCCCAATCTCCTGCTACTAGGCAATCGTCGAGTTGCGACTGTTTGGTTGAGCCTACGATCACGCTTGTGATGCGTTTGTCGAAGAGCAGCCAAGCCAAAGCAACTTGAGAAGGTGATTTTCCCGTCTCGGCAGCGACGGCTTTGACTTCGTTAATGACTTGGAAGCTCTGTTCATTCCAATAGCGAGGCAAGTCGATATCGGCGCGAAGTCCGACGCGGGTGTCGGCGGCTGGAGGTTTGGATGTGTCGTACTTGCCCGTGAGCAAGCCACTTGCCAGAGGGCTCCAGCACATCATTCCGAGTCCTTGATCGTGGCATGCTGGAAGGACTTCACGTTCGACGTCGCGTCGCAATAGGTTGTAGAGGTGTTGTCCTGAGATCAGTTTGCTCCAACCCTTTTTCTCGGCGGCTGAGTTGGCTTTGACGATTTGCCAACCAAAGAAATTGCTGCAACCGATGTAGCGAACTTTGCCGCACGCGACCAGATCGTCCATGGCTCGCATGGTTTCCTCGATGGGAGTGTGCGGATCGGGACCGTGCAATTGGTAGAGGTCGATGAAGTCGGTCTTCAATCGCCGCAGGCTGTTGTTTGCGGCTTCCATGATATGTTTTCGAGAAAGTCCTTTTGCGTTGGGCGAAGTTCCCATTCGGAACCAGCATTTGGTAGCGATGACAAGATCGTCACGCGTGTATCCCGATATGGCATTACCGACGAACTCTTCGGAGGTGCCGCTACAATACATATCGGCGGTGTCGATGAAGTTGCCACCGGCTTCCACAAATCGTTTGGTGATTTGGGTAGCAGTGCCTTCATCGCAGCCCCAGCCTTTCATGCCGAAGGTCATGGTGCCCAAGCATAGACGCGAGACGAGTAGGCCGGAGTTTCCGAGATAGCGATGTTTCATTTTTTGGTAGAACGTTGGGGCTTGCGGGCTGTTGATTTACTCGTTTAACAGTCAGCCGAAGGCCTACTCTGCAGCTTTGACAGTACGCCTACGGCTGGCTGTTAAACGAAATGCATTTGGAAAAGAACTAAATCAACAGCCCGCTTGAGTTGATGGAATTGGCGTTCGATTTGCGTCTATCATAGCGTTGAAGTCTCAGCGAACCAGATAGACAAGGCAAACGAGGTGGACGATTGGCGTCAGCGATTCACTTCAAGCGTCGAATAACAACTCGTGCATTGCATTAACATGCCTCCACGCTAAACTTGCCCATGATTGCAGAACGTCGGTAGCACTCTTAGAATGGTGTCTAACGGGGGAGCAATCCTGACATTGGAAACGCTGATATGATATATAGCGACACAATGGTTCGCACACCAAAGGCTCACTCATCCTTGCTTGGTTGTTGCAATCGTTTACGACTCCCCTCGTTGATGACGAAGCGCTACCGGCCAGAAACACTCGCACCTTTAAGAGAAGCCAACATGGAAATCGCTATTGAAACAACGGTCGATGCGCCAATCGAACGCGTATGGGCGGCTTGGGTAACACCTGCCGATATCGAGAACTGGAATTTCGCAAATGAAGAATGGTGTTGCCCGAAAGCGACGATCGATTTTGTCGTTGGTGGTAAATTCACCTATCGGATGGAGGCCAAGGATGCCTCGATGGGGTTCGACTTCGAAGGCACGTTTACTTCTATCAATCCGCTAATCGAGATCGAATACGCCCTGGCTGATGATCGGAGAGTCAAGATCCGATTCAGTCAATCTGCATCTGGCGTTCGCGTCGTTGAGACTTTCGATGCCGAAGACGAGCATTCGGCCGAGTTACAGCGGCAGGGATGGCAGTGCATACTGGAAAACTTCAAGCGACACGTAGAACAAAGCAAATAGCAAAATGCTGGACCGGCGAGCGAATGCTCTTCACTTCAGGCGGCGGTCACACTTTCTTCTTTATTCCTATGCAATATTGGGGGCCGATCATTGTGGTATTCGGAATTGTGATGGCATTGAATAAGCCGTGACAGTTGCACAAAGAACAGAACCAAATGGGGCCGAAAAGAGCTGCGATGCCGCTCCACTTCCGCCCCGAAAAAAGCGGTGTCCGTCCGCACGGTTTTCCTTCCGCATAGTAAATCAGAATTTTGTGAAACTTTCTTAGGGTGTTGTTCGTCCATGACTTTAGGTGGTCGCACTCGCATCATTAGAAAGGCTGGACACAATGAAAAACAAACCAATCAAAAGGCTAAGTCGACGCGGTTGGCTAAAATCGGGGGCAGTGTTTTTAGGTGCCTTTCTTATGGGGTGTCAGAGGCCAGCCAAGGAAATTGCAGTCGACGAAATCGCAGTCGACGTCACCGTTAAGCCGTTCGAAGATCGGGGCTATCGGATGTACGGTATCGAGACAAAGGACGGGCCAAGCCTCAGCCCTGAAATTATAGACAAACTGGGCGTCCAGCCAGATTACGTGCACTTTCAGAACTTTTCAGGACGGCTTCGCCGGCCGCCCGAAATTGGCTCAAGTCCAGACGCCGTCCCAGTTTTTGAATATGTCTTTTGGGCATTGCCTGAGCAAATAGAATCGATGGGTGCTATCGATGGTATCATGGTGGTTGAAAAGCTTCCTGAACACGTCTTTGAGGTTGGTGACCAAGCCATGGATGGCGGAATCATGGCCGTGAAATGCCTCCCCAACACAGCCAATGGCAATTGGCAAGGCCGGCCGTGTGCAACGCTTGAGCATATTGTGGCACTCTGGCAAAATCAATTCAAAGGGGATGGAATCACGTTCACGGTCGTTTCCAAGGAAGCTTCTTCAGCAAAGATTTTTGGCGAGGTCATGGATGCCGAGCAGATCATCATTCGATTCGACTCGCCCGATGTGAAAGGAAAAATATTGGAACTCGTCAAGGAACATCCTCAGACGCTGATGCTGCAGTGGGGCAAACCGTTCACCCACCTTTACTGTCCGGGATGCGGCATGGGCTAACATGAAGCAGATCGATGTTGGCTTATCCCTCATGCTGGAGGATGACTTTCATCAAGCGGCACAGCCGCTGTTTGAGAGCCAGCAAGTTGATATTGTAGAGTGGTCATTTGACATGGGGTGGGGGCGTCCCTTGCCAGCTTGGCTACAGAAGACCCTCATGGACTTCTCAGGGCGAAGCAAGCTAATTGGCCATGGCGTGAGTTATTCCACGCTCGATGCAAGCCAAACGTCCCGGCAGGCCGCTTGGTTGAGCCAATTGCAGATTGAAGTTGCGCATCGTCGCTATCAACACATCTCTGAGCACTTCGGGTTTATGGGGGGCGGCAACTTTCATCTCGCATCCCCTTTGCCAGTACCGCGCACCCCCACCACCGTCGCGATCGGGCAACAGCGTTTGCGAGAGCTTGCACTGGTTGCTCAAGTCCCAGTTGGGCTTGAGAATCTCGCGTTCGCATTCAACCTCCGTGATGTGCAATCCCAAGGACCATTTCTCGACGAGTTGTTAGAGCCAGTCAATGGCTTTCTCGTCTTGGATTTACACAATCTCTATTGTCAATCGTGCAATTTTGGCATTCCAGTGGACGACTTGATTGCGGCTTATCCGTTGGAGCGCGTGATAGAATTGCATGTGTCAGGCGGTGGATGGAGCGAACATCCTCAGGGAAGTGGGGCCATGGTTCGACGTGATACTCACGATGCGGCTGTGCCAGAAGAAGTATTCGCCGCTATTCCCGGTACCATTGCGAAATGCAAGAACTTGCGAGCAGTAATTCTCGAGAGGCTTGGAGGCACGCTTCACTCATCTCCCGAAGATGCAGCCAAGTTTCGTGAAGATTTTTTGAGTCTGAAGCGATTGGTTGTTACAGGAAATTGATTCTCAAATGACACAACGGAATTCCTGCGGGGCCGAATCGAGCGAGATGCAAGAAATTATGGCAACGTACCAAGCTGAATTATTAGAACTTTTGTATGGGTGGGAGTCAACGGAAGACGTTTGTCGGGGCTACGAAGAATTGACTCAACGATTGGGCCTCAGCGATGATGTTGGAAAAGTTGATCCACGCATGTTGGATCTCGCGGTACATCTGACCAAGAAATGGGGCGTGAAGTCGCAACGGTCAAAATAGCTAACGAATACTACTTTGGGGTCTTTTGTGGTAACCGCGCTTTCGTCGCGGAGCGACGAAAGGCATTGTGCGAGTCAGCTGGCTTGAGCGGCGGTATCAGGACGCAACTTCCGGCAAAACATACCCCTTGCGATACTCTCGGGTAAACAGTGCGTTCGCCTTGTCGCTTGTGGAAAATTCCGTTTTTGGATCGATCGTTAGCTCGAGCCCCATCGCCAATTTGGTCTTGCTAAAGTCGACTTCGTTTTCCTTGGTGTATTCATCGAAGCTCGACAAGGTTTCGGCAATGTACTTGTTGTCAGACCAGCCCTTTGGCCTTGAACCGGGCGTCATTTCCTGTCCGAGTCGCCACGAAACGTTTCCAAGGTGTGCCAGGGCGCTCGATAGGTGTCCGTCCTCGATATCCAGGTGCAAATCTTTGTGATTGCGACTGAGAATCGCCTTTACGAAATTAGCAAAATGCGCTTTGTATTCTCCACCGCTCCACTTATCAATGACATTGCCATCCAAGTCAAACGCAACGCCGGAACTGTAGTTCGGTGCAACCACATAACCGTCCGTTCCGTACCAGAGATTCGATGCGCCGTCGAATGGCGTAACTCCCTTGAGGCCAAAGGTCACTTTCGTTTTGATGTCCAAGCCTCGAACGTCCGAGATGAGCAGGGCATCGTCCCATTCGTAAAAAGTAACCTGACTGTTGGCAACATCGCCGTTATCGATATAGCCTAATCGGCCGCCGATACTGAGCACTCGTTTGGGCAGCTCTTGTTTGCCAAGTCCCCATCGAGCTTTGTCCAACTCGTGAGGGTTTTGGTTGCCGAGGTCTCCGTTTCCAGTTGCACCGACCCAATGCCAATCGTAATGCAACTTCTTTCGGATAGGCACGACTTTGGGAGCCGGGCCGCACCACAAATCAAAGTCCAAGTCGGTTGGAATCGGTGCAGGAGTGTCGACCATTCCGATGCTGCCTCGACGGCGGAAGCATATGGCTTTCGCCACACTCACCTTTCCGATCTTCCCGCTGTGCACAAAATCCAGCGTCGAACGCATTCCCGTCATGCTTCGGCTCTGAACACCCATTTGGCAGATACGGCCTAACTTACGCGCCCATTGGGTCATCACGCGTCCTTCGCGAACGTTATGACTACACGGCTTTTCGATATAAACATCTTTGCCTGCCTGCATCGCCCATACCGACATGAGAGCATGCCAATGGTTCGGAGTCGCAATGGAAACGGCGTCGATCGACTTGTCCTCGAGAAGTTTCCGAACATCTTGAACGTAAGCAGGTTGAATCGCAGAATCCTTGAACTTTCCGATTACCTTTGCGTAAGCGGCGGGATCACAATCGCAAATCGCTACGACGTCCACATTGGGAAGTCGTCGCCATTCATCCAGATGGGCTCCCCCTTGGCCATTTACCCCGATGGTCGCAACTCGCAGTTTCTCGTTTGGTCCAACGTGCCGTTTCGGCGCCGGTTCTGTCGCGATCAAGCTGTTGGTTGCGCCGCCTGCTGCAAGAGCGGTCGTTGCGGCCAGGATAGCGCGTTCACAAAAATCGCGTCGGGAGATGTCCATCGGTACGTTCATTCGAGAGGATTCCTAGAAAGTGTTGGAGCGGCAAAAACGCGGTCACGCTTTAATTATAGTGCTTCAGGATTTTCCTACAGCATTTGGATCAAAGATTTCGCAACGATTCGGCCTAGCATGGGGCAAAACTGCGGAGCAGTGACATTTAATAGCCACGGATGTAATCCTCATCTTTCCCCACATCTTTTTGATCTTGCTCCCCTCGCCCCTTTTAGGCAACGCTGTGAAGGATTTTAGGCGGCCGCTGCTAACTCAATTTCTTTGAGTTTTCGTCGTTGTTGTGGGGTTAGTTTGGAAACGCTCGGAT
>CANHVO010000187.1 GCA_947463915.1 Planctomycetaceae bacterium | reverse complement strand
CGTCTTTGTTTGAGTTCTTTGCTGATCAGATTGAACTGGTCGAGGATCGGGTCCTTGATCTCGATACAAACATACGGTGGCAGCCCCAAGGTTCCCTTGAAATTGTCCATCGACTGTTCGTAGTTGAAACGCAATTGCAGCAATTGAGCCTGAGATGAAATCAGCGACTGTCGAGCCTGTGCAACTTGCAGCTGCTGGCTCGGGATGGCATCTTGGCTCGCGGGAATGACGAGCAATTGTTCTCGCAATGTGTCTTCGAACCGTGCCAGATTTTCTCGTTGTCGGGCCACGTTTTCTTCAGCGTTGCTGATTTGAAGTTGGTTTTGAACCAAGCCCAAGAACCCGCCTACGGTTGGTACGGCTCCACCGCCACCAAAACCACCGGCGGCATTGTTCTGCACCGTTCCAACGGTTCCGAATCCGCCGCCAAGGCCCGTGAACCCTTGTAAACCAGCGCCACCGAACAAACCACCACGACGAGTCGGCCCAGGTTCTGCCGCGCGGCCAACAGTCACTGTTGTGTAGAATCCAGTCCGATATCTCTCAAAAGCACGTACATTGTATAGAAGCGTTCGTTCGGCAAGTGTCAATCGTTCCATGATCACGTCTCGTCCACCCCCACGAAGTAAAGGCTGGATCAAACTAAAATCAAGGAGTGTCGTAGCGCTTTGGGTATCTGGGCCAGCCAGTTGCCATGTCATCGAGTTAGCAAAACCGACGACCAAGTCCGCTCCGTTGTTAAATTGACGTTGGAAAGCCATTCCCCGTTGTCCCCTGGAAAACGCGGCCGCGTTAACAGTCGACCGACTGGTACCGCCATTGCCTCGCCTTAGCGAGCCATCAGCTGTGTAGGAAGTGCTGTAACCCGCAAACAATTGGTTTCCAAGAAAGAAGCGTTCGGAGCTAACGTCGAGCGCCGACAAGTAAAGTGTTTCGATTTCGGATTGGTAGACCGTGTTGTGCAATACCGCAGTTCGCACCGCCGCATCCGCATCGAGCACTAGGACTCCTCGCTCATCCAACGGAAGGTATTGCCACCAGATCGGATTTTCGGCTGTATTTGTTTTCCCGTTGACATCCCAAAGTGGATAGCCCTTTTTGCCATTGAGCACCTTCATGTATTGGTGCGCGGTGTTGTCATCCTCGGGCATGGGCGGACGGTCCGGGTTGAAGGGATCGAACATTCGGGATGCTCGGTCCATTTGAATGCCTGGAATGGTCGGGGCACACGCATCGGCGATTTTCTCATTGATGACATTGGTCACTTCTTGGTCCGCTCGATTGCGGTAGTGCGCTCGGTTGCATCCCGTCGGCAGCATGACAGCATTCGTCAAGAGCGATACACAGGAAAGCTGTACGCTGAGCTTCAACCAATTCCGTTTGCGAGCTTTGTCAGACATTTCAATACCGCCACTGCCAAAAAGAAAACCAAGAAACGCATCTTTCCTTTCTTTCGGCTTTTGACGATCTTGCTGTTGATCCCTGTAATACCAGCCTTGCATGAACTACCTAGGCTGACTGTCTTGCCAATCTTTCCGAATGTCCGCCTTTCATGCTAGCAAAAGCGATCGATTGGCGATTTGGGCTCAAGAATTTCAATTTCGATAAGCCTTAGACACATCGCCATGTGTCTGACAGCGGGAGGGTGTCTTGAACGGTCTATCTCGCCTCTATGCTGTTCACGTAATTCCGGTTGCAAAAGCGGTCGCATAAGCCCGGCAATGGGAGATCGTGATCATTACTTCGCGGATGCCTCTTTCCTTCGCAATTTCTGCCGCCTTGCCAGTGATTTTGATAACGGGTGCACCCGAAACTTCGTTCACGACTTCAACGTCTGTCCATTGGATTCCTTTTGCCCATCCGGTACCGAGGACTTTTAAAACAGCTTCTTTCGCAGCCCATCGACCGGCGTAATGCTGCGTTGCGGCTTTCCTGGAAGAGCAGTATAGAATTTCCTTTTGCGTGAAAACCCGTTGCAAGAAGACTTCGCCATGCTTTTCGATCATTTGGGCAATTCGCACGCACTCAATGATATCTGTGCCGATACTAATCAAATTCCCAGGCATGTCGTGCAGCATTCTGATTTCGAGATCTTAGAGGATGACCATGGACCCATGAGTTCACATTGTACCCGTGAACGGCTCGGAATATAACCGCAACGGAGATGTCCAATAGCGGAGGGCAGGACTTATTGATTTAATACTTTTTCAATTGTATTTAGTTTAACAGTCAGCCGTAGGCGGACTGCGAGTGCCGCAGGGAACGCCTACGGCTGACCGTTAAACGACTAAATTATCAAGCCCGAGCGGAAAACCGGAAAAGTCAGAATAGCCTTGATTTCGATCCTTATGACAAATCCCGTACCTTAATCTAAGAGAATGTGATCAAATACTAAGCTTTCTTAACTTGACCATTTCAGATACCTGTAATAAATCCCTATGAATGAACCCATCGTTGCCTTGAACTCGTTTAATCGACACTATCTTCATCGAATGATTGATTCGATCGCGGACCCAGAATTGGATTCTACGTTTGGGCCAGGGGGGCATTCGGCTCGTTGGATTCTTGTCCATCTCGCGATCGCCGTCGATTACGGCTTCAAGCAACTTGACATGCCATTTGTCGCTCCGAAAGAGTGGCATGTCGCTTACGGGCCAGGGAGTGATCCTGCGTCGAATGCCAAGCTACGGCCATCCAAAACAGAGCTTCTCAAGTTCATCGATGACAATTACATCAAGCTTTGCATCGTATCCTTGGATGCGAATTCATCGAAACTGTCGGTCGCGCACACGGTTCCGCTTCTCTACGAAACTCCCGTGAAGACTAAGGGGGATTTGTTGGCGCATATCCTGACGACACACTTCGCAACGCACGTGGGGCAGCTTTCCGGCTGGCGGCGATTGCTTGGGCTGCCTCCTTTGTTTTGACACCGCCGAAAAAAGTAGCAGGCACGCTACGTCGTGCCGACCGCTGGAATGAATTGACGGTGGTCCCTGTTGAACGGCACATGGAAGGTGCCTACTACTTTGACTTTTGTCGGCTGAGCCTGTTGTAATCAACTCGCGATGATTGCCTTTGCCTGAGCGATTAGGTCTCGAGACTGAGTTTCGCTCGGCGTTTCCGCGATCAATCGTACGATGGGTTCTGTATTGCTGGCTCGCAAAAGCAACCACGAGTCAGGCCAGTCCAACCGAACTCCATCTGAGTTGCTTACCGACTCGGCTTTGAGCTTGTCCGAAAGTCGACTTATGGAAGCCGAAAGCTGCTCCTTGCTCAGAACCATCTTGTCCTTAATCATAGCCATCCGGGGCAGCTCATTGACGAGCTGGCTCAGGGTGGACTTTGTGGCGGCCATCAGGTCAAGGATCTGGGCCATTCCAACAAAACTGTCGCGGATAAATCCGACACGCGGATCGATAGGGCCACCGCTTCCTTCGCCACCATAAACCGCGCTGTGCATTTGCATCATGTCGACCACATTGGCTTCACCGACTTTGCTTTGGTGGAATGGAACGCCGTGTTTCTCGGCGAGCCATTTGGTCATGTTGCTCGATGCGCAGTTCGTGACGAGCGGTCCCGACTTGCACATCAGAGCGCGTTTCATGCACAGAACCGAAG
Organism: Planctomycetaceae bacterium; assembly: GCA_947463915.1. Lineage (GTDB taxonomy): Bacteria > Planctomycetota > Planctomycetia > Pirellulales > Pirellulaceae > JBKCUI01. Next base: position 9,744 of record CANHVO010000187.1, on the reverse strand, counting down.
TGTATTCCTCGCCGATAAAGTGCCCCATCTCATCGATCACAGCAAGTCGATCGGCGTCTGGGTCTTGGCAGAAACCGATTTGAAAACCCTGCGACAAAACCAAGGGTGATACGGTCGTCAAATTCTCGGCCAGCGGTTCTGGCGGATGAGAGAACTGTCCGTCTGGAGTTTCTCCGAGGATCGAAAACTCGCAACCCAGCGCCTCCAAAAGCATTCGACCTAAAATGGCACCTGCTCCGTGGTTGCTGTCCAGCAGGACCTTGAACCGGCAGTTTCGAATCGCCGATGCATCGACGGTTGCCAAAATCAATGCGAGGTGTCCCGCATGAGGTTGTTCGATACGGTCTCGGGTGCCTAACTGGTCGGTCGGTTGCCAGTTGGTTTGATTTTGGCGATAGGCGTTGAGAACTCGAGTCCCTGGCTCGCTTGGCAGCACTCTCCCCTGGGGGCTGAAAAGCTTCATGCCGTTGTAGGGTGTAGGGTTGTGGCTAGCGGAAATTTGAATGGCGCCGGCAGCGTTGGATTGACGCACAAAGGCACCCACGGTCGGGGTGCTGGCAACGCCGAGATCTAAGCATTTTCGACCGTGGCCCACGATGGTGGCTGCGATTGCGTCCGCGAACATTGGGCCGCTGGCTCGGCCGTCTCGGGCCACTGCGATTGCTCCTTCCGGGGCTTGCGAGCAGAAAGCGGCTGCGAAATTGCTCGCTACGGCTGGGGTTAGTTCTGAACCCACGATGCCTCGCAAGCCACTGATGCTGATGATGGGTTCAGGCATTTTGAAACAAATGGTAAGGGGAAAAGGCTAGAAAACCGGATAATCGCTACAGACATGACAGCTAGTATACCCAAAACTCATCCAATTACTTGACACTCCAATCTGCCCAACTTAACATCGGAATGAGGGAGGATTTGATGGAATTCTTCCTAATTCCAACTATGCTTTGGAGTAGATCCTTAGCGTACGTGATGTGTAAAAACTGCTACCCCCAAACTTCGCAACAACTCACCCCAGGCAGACCCACATGGAAATTTCAGGCATGCTGATCTGGGCAATGGTCCTCGTCTCGCTCATCGTTTTCATCGTTTTATTGGTCAAAGCGTTTCAGTCCTGGGGCGTTGCTCATACCATTTTGCTCACGATACTCTTCATTGAGTGTTGGACTTTCTTATTCTTCGCGGCAGGGGTTGCTCATCATCGAATCGCAATCACTAAAAAACATGATGAACTTGTGGCCAAAGTTGAGGGGCTTCTGAAGTCGGTCGATTTGGAGATGTTTGGCGATCGGCTTGACCCCAAATTGGACCTCACCAAGTTCGTGCCGCTGACCAATGAACTTAATCGATTGACGCTAGAGCGTGGCCGAGTTTGGCGAGGTGCGGTCTTGCAAAAAACGACTCAAGCTAGCGGAAAGACTCCGAGCTCTGCGATCTTGCAATTGCCTGCCAAGGTTAGCAACATGCCTGCGGCTGCCCCCGAGGGTGCACCAGGTGCCGACGCTGTGGCTGTCGTACCAACGACGGAAACTGGATTGGCGTTGGAAAGCGTTGTCTATTTGTTCGGTGAAAAGCTTGAGCAGGTCGGACCGCTCCCGCAGGTCTTTTTCGGCGAATTCGTAGTCAAGGAATCAAAGGACCTAACAATCACCGTAATTCCGACCATTCCACTGACCAAAGAGCAAGAGACAGCGATCTCGGGATACACATCGTGGGCGATCTACGAAGTGATGCCGCTCGACTCCCACAACGTATTTGCTGCTGACGGTTCCTCGCCTGAGGAAACCGCCGCATTCGGTCGAATGGACAAAGAGGATATCGCAAAAATATTCGAGAGTGCATTTGCTGGCAGCATTACTCCATTAACCGACGCGATGAAAACAAAGATTTTGGATACCTACTTTCGAGATGGTGGACCAGCTTCGGACGATACTCCCCCAGAATTGCTCGGCTACCAAGTTAAATTCCGCAAGGATTTTTCGGAAGGTGTGGATGCAAAAGTGGTACGACTTCCGTTGGAAGGTGGATACTACGATTCCGAAGGCAACATGATCGACGATCGATTGAAGCGAGATGCTCCTGCGGAGTTTACCTTCAAAGAGGGAGATGCTTACGTTTTGGATTCCGGTTCCGCTGACAAGCTCCAAGCAAATGGTACTGTTGAGGTAGGCTCTCGGTTGTTCATTCGCCAGCTCATCGACTACGCGTTCGCGTTTCGTGAGACCCGACGCGTAACCAATCGGGCGAATCAAGATATCGCTTTGATCACCCGAGAGACCGAACAAGCTGCCGCTCAAACGAAGGTCACCGATACGCAAGAGCAGCGAGGTGAAGCAGAGAACCGAATGCTCAAATTGGACAAAGGACAGTATGAGAAAGAGGCCGAAGTGATCGCTTCGGTGGCCATGGACCTAGAAGCCCAAATCGCTGCGAAAAAAGCTGAGCTAAGTCAACTCTACGGCTCGATCGTGACTTATCGTGACAAACTAGTGAAACATCAACGTGAGCTAGCGAGCATTTCCAACGCCGCAGCTCTGTCTACAAGTCCTTAGGCACTTTGCGGACGGCTTGCCGTCCGCTGAAGAGGCTTAGTTTAACGGTCAGCCGAAGGCGTACCGAGTGGTCTTGGCAGTACGCCTGTGGCTGACTGTGAAACGACCAAATCAACAGATGGCTAGCGCCGTTCCGTTAAAAAAGTGAGTGGCATTGGGGTATCGCCGCCCGGTAGCGAAACTCGGCAAGAGTTTCGGCCTCAATAGCAAAAACCGAAAGTCTTGACGACTTTCGCTACCCTCTTCGTCTCTGTGTGCCATCCGTACGGCCGCTTGGCCACGTGTTTTCCCATGTCATCCATTCGGTACTAGTCGCGGAATACAGAACCTTCTCTCTATCGATTGGTCCGAAGCCTGCTTTTGCAGCTTCCACTTCAGGCTCCGGAGTTATCTTTCCTTCGCTGTTTAGATCCATAACGATCTCAACTTCAAACCGGTTCGATGGCCAAACGATTAGGCCTGCCAAGTCAATGTCATAGGGATGAGACTTTGTTATATTCGCCTCCAGTTTCTCGCGAACTAAATCGATCCCACATTTTCGGTAAAACCCATCGAGAGCGTTTTCAAAGGATTCACGCTGTGCCTCAGCAACGAGCTTGAGCCAACCTGTTTGCGCGACGCTCGACACGATCCATCCGCTCTGTTCCTGAATTCGAATCTGCAATGGAGAGTCCCCTAAAACTTTGCATTCGAGTTGGATGCAAAAGCTGTTCGAGGCTGCCTCGACATGAGCGCACTGAAAAGGTAACTCCCTCCAGGCATCGCATTTACTCAGCAACGAAATAAGCTCACGATCCACAAAGGATTGGATGGCTTTCTCGACATGATGGAGTTGCTCGCGAGTGGAGCGTCGACTGGTAAATCGACTGAGCGACGCATCCTGGTGCTCCAGCCTCCGAAGTTTTCGAAAGATTTTCGGCAAGGTTCCTGAATGAAATCCTGGACGAAGCAGACGCGCGATCGTCTCGCCATGACTACCGACGGTAACAGGCATCAGTTTGTTCGTTCGATTGGCAAGGTACAGTTTCCAATTTCCCTTTAACTCCCAAACCACAAACCCAAAGAATCCTGGCAAGAATAGCATGTTGAACCACGTGATGGATCGAGCAAGCGGAGTTCCCATATACTGACCCAGGAAATGAACCATGTTCCCCTCAAGCATGATTAGCGCGGGAAGGAAAATCTTGTGGGCCACTGTTACAACAGGAAAGTGCTTTACCGGATGGAATGTTGGCTCGATGAGCAGATTGACGTAGATGCGAATAAGAAAGGAGATAAAGGACCAAACAACTCCTAGGATTGCCTTTGCAAGTACGACGAGCAAGTTTTCGTCGCTGTGAAATCGAAGCCATTCATCGACAGCGTAGAGCACTCGCTCCAATGTGCCCATCAGTAAGCGAAAGAAGTCAAACACCCAGCCAATGAATGCGAACAAAAATCGGGCCTGCAGCTGGTGCAGCGATTTTTCGAGCCAGTCGCGAGTTAATTCCTGAGCATCGCGCCCAATTCTCGAGTTAAGCAATGCGCTAACAAGAATGGAAATGATGCCAACAATCCACCAGTCCATCAAATTCCAATTGCAAAGCCAGGGCAAGAAGCGTCCGAAGAAAACCGCCAGGACTGCAGGAACGAGGACAAATCGTCTTAGACGGACAAATGGAACAGCCATCCAAATCCGCAACAAAACAGGAAGCTTCAGGAGCAGCAAAGGAGTCTCGAATAGAACAGCCCGAACCAAACGTAACGCTTTAAAGATCAGCCCGATGCAGAATTTTCGAAAGGCTGGCATATGGATCAGCGCCATGAGCAATAGCCCAAGGATCAGTACAAGCGAAAACGTTGGTGTTTGGCGAGAAAGGATTTGACGAGCAACTTCGTCCGTCGTTTTCGGGGGAATCGAAATCGTTGCCTCGATTTCACCCTGCATTACGGATGTTTCGGTTTCCTCATTCCCTGCTTCACCCACTTTAGGTTGGTCTACAGCAGCGACCTCCGTAGGCGTAGTTGGCGACAATTTTGGCTCAACCGTCAAACTATCGGTGCCTTGGTTTTCTGTGATTGTTTTGTCTACGTTTGTTTTCTCGGTTGCACTCTCCTGCTCGTCTGGGGCTTTCGCTTCGGCATGGTGAGCCCGAGGCTGGAACATATGAACGATGTGCAAAGTCCCTTCCACGATCACGACCGCTCCACCGAAGGGGATGATCAAATACATGGTTACGAATCGGCCAATGCGTGTACCAAAGAAAAAAGAACTGACGACTTGCAGCCATCGAAGATAGAACTCGCCTCGACGATAGACTCCATCCAGTGCGAGATCCAGTTGGTCGTCGGCTCGCAATAGTTGGTCGCCGTGCCAGACCTCTCGCAACTCCTGAATGTCCGGTAGCTTGAGATCGTTTCTACTGATCGCATCACGAAGGTACCCCATCGTGAGATAGCCTCGTTCCGCGATACAGTCCAATGATTCCTCAACGAGCTTTTCGGACGCAACTTGTTCAGGGACGCTGGAGGGAAGCAATTGAACGGAAACCAAGGTCTCCGCAAGTACAGGTCGCATTCGCTCCCGCATCTGCGTTTCGGCGAGTTCCGCTGCCTGCTCGATCAGTTCGGTCAAGTTGTTGCGGTCGTTACCGCTCAACCGCACGTGCGTAAGTCTTGACGCAGCGCTGGTAAGGTGCTTTGCCATCGCTACTTCACGAAGACTTTTGAGAGGACGTTTCAATGGCCTCTTGCCCCGGCTGACGACCCATTTGACCAAGTCAACTTTGAAGGTTACGCGTTCGTGGTCAAGGCAAACCTTCTGAAGATCGTAAAGCAGACGTTTCTCAGCATTCCAAAACCCATGAACTGAGTTTTTGGTAAGCTCCCATAGGGCTGATTGCCATTCGTCTTTGTCTTGTTTGGCGAAAGCGATCGCGTTGCGCAACCGATTCACCAAGGTGCGAACATCATCTCGAGCTTTCTTTTCCGCTGCGAGTCGTTTGCCTTCTGTGTTTGCTCGTTGTGTTGCGCGCAGTGCGCAAGCGATTGCAAATACCGTATTGCCTCTCTCGTTAGCTCGATCCCGCCTGCGAAGTTGACGCTGATAGCTTTGTTCCGATTGGGAAACACCAATTGCCAAAGACCAGTTGCGACGTGTGGTCAATAGTCGATCTTCATCGGAAGCTGCGTGCGATATCAACTCAGGAGCAGGTGCCCCCTCCAGTTTTGTTTCCAGAAAAATTTGTTCGACGTTCAAACCTCGGGACAAAAGTTTTTGAACCGAATCACTGTCTCGCAAGGACGGAAACCAAATCGGCAGCAGGTCCGGTTCGAAATAACGCATTTCAAAGTAGACGGCAGCAAGTTCGCGCCACGCTTCCTCTCGCGAATTGGGAACCATCAAGTGGAGTTCGGTTCGCAAAACATAATGGGCTTCGTCGAATTCGACTTGCCCCAAGGCCGCGATGCTCTCTCGCAAGGCGATCCGATTTCCCGCCTGCTTTTCATTCTTAAGCTCTCGGTCCAAGGTTGCATGAAAAAGTCTTCGCCAGACTTGCTGCTTTAGCTCCTGCAACGGCCAGTGGTCGAGCTCTCCACGCTCTGGCTCACAGATCAGAAGGCATTCTTTGGGGAGCAGCTCAAAAGAATTCAGTCCCAGTTCGTCTGGGTGCGCGAATTTTCGAATGTCCTCGTCGCTCACCACTTGGCAATGCGTGTGAGGCAACGCCACCACAACGTTAGCCACACCATATCGCTCGCGAATAAACCGACGAATGACCCGGGCTTCGACCAGAAACGCAGTACGATCAGTGGCAGACAGAGCGGTTCGCAATGCCTGGATCGTCGAAATCTCCTCAGCCATTCGTGCTTAATTTCACCGTTACGAGTGTCGCGTTCGAGTCAGTAGTTGTTCGTTCACAATGAGCCGCAGGCGCTCGCCGCGATGAATGTTTTTGGTAGGGATCCGAAACGCGGCTAGCGCCAAATAGCACTCACTTTCGATCATGTTATTGTAGCGGCAGGGCGCGAGCCCTCCGGTTTTCGCGGCATTTGCTAGCCGCTTACCGAACGGACTGGGGACTGTTGACTAGTCGTTTAACCGTCAGCCGAAGGCGTACTGTCAAAAGCAGGTGGTACGCCTACGGCTGACCGTTAAACGAAGTCACCTCACCGGACGGCTTGCGCTGTTCCGCTAACAAAGCGGGGTGAATTGGCTGACGCCTCCGGCTCAGCAATTTACCCCGAATGCTGTGAATAGAACGACCATCGAGCATCATTCTAACACATACAGCGTTTTTTGGCTCAGCCCGATCGGCTGGGACCGATTGCCACAAGGGCGCGCAAACGATTCAAATCGGCTCGTTTTTCAATTCGAAGATGAGCAACAAGGCGGATTTTCTTGTTTTCTTTGACTGAACGCTACTTGGTATCCAAATTGCATATCTCGGGTTCACTAGCGGCCTCGACTCAACGAATTCTCCTAGATTCGGTTGGTAAAAAGAAGGAAAAAAGAATGAAACGCATATTGGTGATCGCAATTCCGGCTTTAGCAATCATGTTAAGCATGATTCCCCTCCATGGTAAACCGCAGGAGCAAACGGGAAAGGCCAGCAGATCACAGCTGGATTCCTTCATGGAAATGAAACTGGAGCATTCCAAAGCGATCCTTGAGGGACTCGCCACGGAGGACTTTGAGCAGATCGCAAAGGCATCGCAAGCTCTGACGGCACTTAGTCTGGAGAGCAGTTGGAACGCGCACACAACGGAGGAATACCTCGACCATAGCGCGGACTTTCGTCGTGCGTTGAACCTCGTCACCAGGGCCGCGCGCGAAGAAAATCTAGATCGGGCTGCACTTGGCTACGTCAACATGACGGTCCAGTGTATCGAATGCCATCGCTACCTTCGCGTCAAACACAGCGGTGATACGAAGCCTTAAGGCGAGCGGCGAGAGAGAGAACATCCACGATTCGTAGCTGGATTCGCCAGAATTCAGATCGAACTGAATTCTGGCGAATCCAGCTACGGTATTTTTGAGCCTGCCGCTCGCCCAATTGTAGCTCAAGGGGGTAAGCATCCAACGACGAAAATGTTATAAATCTCTCTTTCCGACGACACTCCTCCTTTCCGAACGGCTCGGCTAGATGCCCTCCCCTGATACGGATAATTCCACTATTCTTTTTGGCGACGTCCCTTTTGCGACCTCTCGTCCGCATCGCTTCGGATTGGTCATTGACGGGCCAGTGCCTTCTGCCGGCAAGCAAGTCTCCGAAGATTACTTGCATGAAATCTTGCTTGCGCCATCGAATCGTGACGGTCTAATGGCGCTGATTGAAAAAGAGGGACTGGTGGTTTGCAAAAATGTCCGATCGGACGCACCCTCTTATCGCCGCGTTCGCGGGAAATCAAGTTTTTCGAAGCTGAGTCAGGCTGAGTATTATCATCATGATGGCTGCAGTTCACCCACAAAACCACGCGTAGTCGAAATTCGCTGTCCACATCAAGATGTGAGCCGAAACGTGGCGACAGCCATTGCTCCTTTTCCTGATATCATTCGAGCAATGCTCATGGCATTGCCTGAGAGCATGCTTAATCACGAGGGGATTCGAGAATTAAGAGAAACGTTTGCGGGTTCTCCCGACAATGTTCCGCCTCCGCACGAATGGGACTCGATTCAGGGCAAGGTGACACGGCTGGTTCGCAAGGAGATGGATGCAGAAGCATGCCGAGCCTACTTTCGGACGGTAGACGAACTAGCAGGCGCGTACGCATTGCCATGGGAGATGGGAGAGAGCAGGCTCATGCTCAATGCGAGCGACGATCTCACACAAACGATGCAACATCGCCGAGCCTACCAAAAGCCCCGCGGCCAAGCCGAACAAAACGGCAGCCTAGTCAAACGCTGGACCGCCGAAGAAGCTTAAATTGAGCTCAAATCATTGCCCGATTTGAAGTATGTCAAATTTGTCGATTACAGGGGTTCTAAAGGTTCTCGACATCCTCGCCAGAGGTGAAGTGAACGATGTCGTCTAGGCCGGCCCAAAACCAATCCAGTCCCGCATCGCCCCAGAGGTCATCCACATCTTTATCATCAATCAAGCTGGCGGCATTGAGGAAGTAGGCGCCATTGAGCCCGCCCTGCGCGGTGCCTCTGAGTCTGGCAATGCGCTGAGCATAGGTAGAATCAGTCCGCCGCCATTCCAGCATAATGGCATCAACGGCTGCACGATTGACAATCCCTGACACTTCTTGGGCATAGTTTGTCAGCCCCCCGATCAGAATGTCTTCGCTGTTGTTGCCTCGAATCTGATCTGCACCACTTCCACCAAACAACAAGTCTCGGCCATTACTTCCGTTGAGTATATCGTTGCCCGCCATTCCCAACAGAACATCGTCTCCGTTGCCACCCGAGATCACATTGTCAAACGCATCTCCCACCAGGAAATCGTCACTATTCCCGCCAGTGATGTTTTCGATCCTAGAGACAGAAGCAAAACCAGTGGCAGTTCCTAGACCTAGGTTCACACTGACCGAGGAAGCAAACGTGGTGTATTCCACCCGATCGACGCCGGTTCCGCCATCAATCGAACCGAAATATTCAACGCCTTCTTTTGCGCGAAACACATCCACACCAGTACCGCCAACGAGCGATTCAACATTTCCAACTCGAAGCGAATTAACGGTGAAAGTAGAGGGGGAAGTGATCGTCCAAGTGCTAGCGTTGTTCACCCCTACCAAGGTGTCGTTCGCTGCGGAGCCTATAAGCATGCTGATGCTTGTGAAGCTACCTATCGTGCTAGTGGAATTGCTAAACAGATTCACAACGACCGCTGCAGGAGCTCCCGAATAATCGAGAACATCCTCGCCCAAACCGCCATTGATCTGACCGCTAATACTGCCTGCGCCTTGGAATGCAAAAGTATCTAATTGCGAGTTCCCAATCAGATTTTCCATAGAGTCAAAAATAACGTCTGCCACGGAGCCGCTATTGGCGCCCGTGACCAACCAGATGTTCGCTGCATTGGGGCCCGAAAAACTATCTGTTCCTGAACCGCCTTGCCAGTTTTCAAACGAGTCAAAAGCAAGTCCATCGACGACTCCGCCGCTAGCTGTAAAACTCCAAGAATTCGCATTGTCGGCTCCGATGATTCTATCGTTCGCAGCACTCCCGAATATCGTTGAAATACTTGTGAACTTGCCCACACCGGTACTG
>CANHVO010000186.1 GCA_947463915.1 Planctomycetaceae bacterium | reverse complement strand
GCGGCTACGTTGACGTTGCGATTCCCGCAGCCTCCGTCGACGGTAGAATAATGCGTGAAATCGGGTAAGGATGCCCGTAGCCGAGCACCCTCCCCACACCAGCGTCCAACTTGCTCCGGTTTGACACGCCGGTGCGTCGGGATTTGCTCGGTTACTAGCCAAACATGCATATCTAGGCAGCTCGACAGATCAATCAACCTGCCAGATGGGGTACATTTAAGAACGTCTTTGCCGGCGCCGCGCCGGAGAATTACAAGTTCAGTCGAAAACTCAAAAGATGGTCTTACCGATGCCTAGCTGGGTACCCATGTTGACTTTGGTTTTTTGCGTTTTCGTCGCTGGTTGCTCGGCGATGCAAGACGATGTGAAAGCCCAATATAGCAAAGGCCAGCAACTAGTGATTGCTGCATTTGAGCTGGAAGTTAACCGTGTCAGAGGTCTGCTTGCGGAGGGCGCTGACCCCGATACTCGGCTTGGATTCTATGACGATCACCTTTTCCAGGACAAATGGACACTCGGATACTCACATGTTGGTTCTGACAAATGGACTCCGTTGCTTGCCGTAGCGAACAGTCATCGCGAACCACAGCCTGAAAGCCTTACCGAAAACACTATTGCCGGACGGGAGAACGCGGAGGCCAAATTAAAGTCGATTAACCCAAAGCTGATCTCAGAACGTGACTCTCGTCGCGTCGCGATCGCTCGACTTTTGATCAAGGCAAAGGCGAATACCGATTTAGATGATGGATATGGCAGCACTGCACTCTCGGCATCAGTGTACAGCGGGTACGATGATCTTTCCCTGCTATTAATCTCGTCCAATGCCAAAATAGATACCAAGACGGGTGTTTACATCGACGGAGAAGGTGACATCACACCGATGCATCGTGCAACCAAGAGCCCTAAAGTTCTTCAAGCAATGATCAAACGTGGAGCGAAAGTCAACGTTGCCGATACCGGGGGTGATACTCCGTTGCACTGGGCGGTTCGCGATCTTAACGTCGAGAGTGTGAAACTTCTCCTTGAGGCGGGCGCAAAAGTCACGGCATTAGATAATAAAGGCCGCAGTCCTTCGTACTGGTGCAAAACGAACGACGCATTCAATTCTCCCGAAGACGCAGAGAAGAAGGAAATCTCAAGAATGTTGGACTCCGTAACAAAGGAAAGTGACTACAAAACCAAGCGGTGAGCCGGAGCCGCATTTGGCGGTTCCTCTTTTTGTATGCAAGCTTGGGTCAGGAATGCAACAAAAGGAGATTAGTTTGCCTAACCGCCAACTCGCACCGGTTTGACACTCCGGTGCGTCCGTTTTACTCGGCTCAAAGCCAAGCCATAACCTTAAAGTAGTTAGCCGGCCCATTTATCCTGCCACATGGGGTACATTAGGAATGTGCTTACCGGCACCGCGCCGGAGAATTACGAGTTGTTTGGCAGGAGTGAACACTACGGCATGAACGAATTGAGGCAGTTCGTTGACGCAAACAATCGTTGGTTTCGCGGCCATCTTCCCGAATCCGACGCGAGCCTTGATTCGGCGGAAGTACAACTTGGCGTATCCTTACCCCCAGACATTCGATGGGTGCTCCGTGATTTTGGATACTGGCACGCGACAGGAATATCATCTCTGGACGAATCCATCGAGAACACCATCGCTGCTCGCGAGCACTTGAAACTTCCTCATCGCTATATCGTCCTATACGATCATCAAGATGGTGGCGTGATTCTGCTCGACACGAAACCGAATCAAGCAACAGGCCAGTATAAAGTCTACGATTCAGGCTGGGAGTCCGTTCCCGATGAACTTGAACATGAAATTGTGTATGATTCATACTTGGACTACGTGAAAGAGGTACTCGCACGACAACAGGACTTCATCGCTCCTGAGCATATCGACCACGATCCAACTCGATACCGGACGCCGTAAAACCAAATGATAAAGCTATGCGCTTCGATCGTGCGCGAACAACGTGACAATTCAAAAGCTTTCGGCGCTCGTGGATGACCTTAGCGAGTAGGAGCCGAAAAATAGAACTTCAAGTCTTAGCCCGCTTGGCAGACGCGATCCAAACCTGCCGACTGCGAAAATCGTCCGAGACTTCGAGCGTACTTATTCGATTTTATTTCCCCAATCCTATGTTGATTTCATTCGCAAGTATGGCCCGGGCGAGCTAAATCGATGGGTTCGAATTCATGTTCCCCGTGTGACCAAAGAGTCAATGCTGACCTTGGAAGAGTTGATTGCGGAAAAAGACGATTTGGCTCATGTCGCGTCGCATCACTTTGTACCCTTCGCAATTACGGGGAGCGGAGATACGTTTTACTGGCGGTTGGGTAAGCCTGCAAACAATCGAAAAGAGCAAACAATCTACTATCAGGAAAGAAATTCAGCGGATCGTTATCTGTTTTCGAAAACGTTTGCAGCCTTTCTAAAGTCTGTATGTGCAGGCACACGACTTGGAATTGCACGCGAGTACGTCTATCAACCTTTTTGCAAGCCACTCTTGCAATCGCAACTGAATAAGCTGTTGCTTGAGCGGCAAAGGGATACACTGGATTTACTCGCAAAGAAAAGCAAGATAAAACTCGTGAAGAACAGATAAAGGATTGGATTCTGCGTCGTTGTTTCGGGAACTACGCGGGCTGGACTGCGGTCGCTTGCCCTGTCTCTGTTTTGTGGCCCAAGCAGCAGTTCTTGAGTCGCTAGAGATGCCCCCTACGCGACAGCTTGGCTGTTGCCCCAACTCGCTCCGGTTTGACACGCCGATGCGTCGGTGTTCACTCACCACGTAGCCCCGCCCGAAACGACAACCATTCCCTAGTTTCTTTATCCTCATCGAAAAGCCTCGCGATTGCGCCCTCCGCCCCGCCCTCACTGTGAAAGGACTCTCGGGACTGAATTATCAGCTTGAGAATTTCGCCAACGGCTCCCGGAGTGTCCGCCGCCCTCTTGGCAAAAGCGAGAACAGGCCAAAGCTTTTCATTCTGACTTTGGAGCCAACCGGCATCTAGAAACGTTGCTAAGTTGTCGGCAAAAAGACTGCATATGGTACGTCGTTGGTCAGTGGCAACGCCACTGCTGCGAAGTACCTCATCGAGTTTCTCCACGATGATGCAAAGAAAATACCGCCCGAATTCGTCAATTCGATCGTCGTTCTTCTCTATTTGTGGGAGTACGTCGTTGTTCATCAATCAATACCATTTGGCTAGGGTAACGAGCATTTCCTTGAGATAGTGCGGCCGATATCTGCCACTAGCAAAGTTCACATAGAAGTCGTCAAGTATAGCGATCCTTTTCGGAAGGAGACCTAACGGCAACTCGCTCCGGTTTGACACGCCGGAGCTTCGGAGTTTACTCGGCTACCAGCCAAACATTCACCTTTAAGTAGCTCCCCTGCCCATTCAACAAGTCAGATGGGGTACATTGAAAATGTGTCTGCCGGCACCTTGCCGGGGAATGGCTAATTATCGGGCTATGGAAATCGCGACTGAATGAGAATCCAAGGACTTCCGCGACCAACTCGATTCATGTTCCGGTGCACAGCACCTTTTTTCGTCGCGACACTCACCCTTTTGCCGTTTCTTGCGAGTCCTCGGGGAATGGTGGGGTGGGTATTGCTGGCGGCATTCGAATTGCTCGCCATTTTCTCGCTGTTTGGATTGTATGACTCTGTTAGATTCAAATGGTGCTGGAGGGTCGTTGGCGGAATCGTTTTTGCTGGCTACTTGGCTTATCTAGTTGAGATGGTCGGTTCAGGGCAATGGATCGGTGATGGACGACGATCGTCCGCCACTGTAGTTAACGCAGTGATCGGACTCGTCGTTTTCGGGTACCCTGGATTCATGTATGCTTTCTTTGGACGATTTACTTGGGTCGCGGAATCTGTGTCTGGAGACTCCTACGAGGATGGCCTGTCGGAAGCTGATGGAACTGATTCAGTATCGAACGCCCGATGACAATCCATCGTAGTTAAGTGGCGGATCGACCGCCCGGACGTTTAGATACTTTACTTGCCGCCACTCGATGAACGGTGGTGTTATTTGTGAGAATCATGGGATTTGATGGCGTCGAACTTGTAATTGAAGTTGAAGACCACTTCGGTATTACGATTCAGGACGCAACCGCGGAGGGTATCCGTACGGTTGGTGATCTTGTAGAGCTTGTTCATGATCGATTGTCGAATGCGCAAAGAACCCATTGCGCTAGCCTGCCTGCTTTCTTGAGTCTTAGGACAACGGTCCGAGAATCAACAGGAAACAAAACACTTAGGATTCGGCCGCGTGACAAAATAGTCGAAGTTCTGACGCCAACCCAACGATGCGAACTTTGGAAACGTTTGCCGAACTTGATCGGCAAAACGCCTCCGCAACTCAGACGTCCTCCGGCACTGCGGTATACACTGACCGTTATGGCATTGGCACTCTTGTCTTTCGCTATGTGGTCAGCCGCGTTAATCGAACTCCAGATCCTGCCACTTACGCTGGCGGTTGCTGGATTCGCGATCTACTGCCTTCATCTGTGTACGTTGCGATTTCGCGTAACGCCGCCACAGGGCTATCAAACCTTTGGCGAGATTACCAGAAGGATTGTTGGAACTACAGCGGCAACAAAGCAACTTAGTCTAAGATCTTTTGATGATGTCTTTCTAGAACTGCGCCCGATCATTGCTGAAACCATCGGTGTCGAAAAGGGTGAGGTCGTACTGACGGCTCGCTTCATCGAAGATCTTGACGTGGGATAACAATGGATCGGTACAGGGGCCGGATTTCGCCGGACTCCTTCTACACCACCTAGCTAGCTAGCCCCCACCTCGCTCCGGTTTGACACGCCGGTGCGTGAATGAACAAAGGTTGACTGTCGCTAATTCGATCGTAAGTTGCCTTACCTCGCGTCATATTGCTTCATCTATTCGTGTCACCCAATATATCTGCTTGTGTTTGTGTGATTCAAGTTCGGCCTGCCAGCAAGTGGCGTCTCTTTTGGAGGTCGGAACACCTATTCCAACCTGATTTCCGTCGTCGCCCTGTCGCCATAGCTGGTACGCCTGTAACTCAGTCAGTTCAAGCATTTTGGCAGCAAATCGTTCGTGAATGTAGGCACGATCCCGTTCGAACGTCTCTTTGGGGTACTCGCGTAATTGATTTTGCCAGTGTCTCAGGTGTCGCTGAACGTGTTGCACAACGGGTTCATTTGCTAGGACCGAGGCAGGGTAGCCGTGGTGCAGAAACTCAAACCTCACCTTGAGCCCACAATCGAACTCAACTGCCCAAAAATCGGCATCACCCAAGCCGTTGACCCAGGCAACGTAAGGAGCTGTACAAAACCATTGGGCTGCGGTTTGGCGATCGACATCGAGTTGAAACAAGTGAAACCAAGGAAGCTGTTGGAAATCGAAAATCTGCACGACGTTAAGTGACTTCATGATTCGGCTGCATTGTTTCATGGGCTTGGGTTAAAGGTGCAAGGCGGATTTGGACTCTGCGGCATTTATTGTGAGACGGCGATCGTCACGAAAGCGGCGTCGCATTATTCGTGGATGTTAAGTTGCTGGACTACGGTCCAAGTGGCAGAATCAAAACAATTAGAAAGACCGCCCACCCAATGGGTTCCAGCCATGCATTGCACATCATTCTGCTCTTCTCCGAACCGATGAAATCGTCGGGGAATGCAGTATTGATCAACGCTTTATTTCGGCGGTACATAAATCCAAGCTTGTGAACAACATTGGACACGAAAAACGCAATCAAAAACAATAGGCCCGTTAGCTGTGAATAATCTGATCCAAGGCCGACCATGAGTGGAATCACTAGAATGAACGGAATCAGTGCAAGCAATGAGATCCATGAGTCAAATGGATAACAAGTTAGCGCTTGCAGTCTTAACTTTTCGTCCGATGCAAGGCTGGATTCATTCTTGGTCTGGTAGTAGTAATCTACAAGACCTGCAACTGAGATCACTACAATGCCGGAAATCAAAAATGTTGTCTTTAGAACACCCATTCCACCAACCCCAGTCGCAACGAACCAACAGCCATCATCCCAATCGTAGCCGAAGCGGAGCCGTACAAGAATGAGAGTTGGGTAAAGCCGCTTCGATTCCACAACCTGCTATCGTACTTCAAGCACTAGGCTGCTCGCTACCAGCGCCAAGAAATTGCGACGCCCAGTGCGGTCAAAATATGTTGTGGTGTCTAAAAGGGACAAGGTAAACGGATAGTACATGGGAAGTTGTTAGCCTTCCCCCGCCACCAATTCGCTCCGGTTTGACACGCCGGAGCGTCGGTGTTTACCCGGTTCCCAGCAAAACCTTCGCCTCCAAGTAGCTTGTCTGGCATTCAAGCAGTCAGATGGGGTACATTTAGAATGAGTTTAGCGGCGCCGCGTTGAGTTGGCGTCGGCGGTTTCTCACTGGGCAAATCAACCGTTTCAATCGGCTGATCTTGGATTCTTTAGGCGCACGGAGTAGGACACGGATGGGCGGCATTCGAATGGCAGGCGCAACAAGAGCAGAGTTCGATGACTCGACCTCGATGCATGACCTTCGTGAAGTCGCTAAACAGCCGCTACTCAGGGTCTTGCAGTGCTCCTCCCCGGTCCGCGACACTGTGTGGAGTCTCATCAACGAGCACTTCTGCCCAGTGCGACCGGACGTGGAACTGCGAGTGTACGGCCACTATTCAGGCGAGTGTGATCTGAGTTTCGTCCGTCTGGTTTCGAATGCGCGTCATTTCGCTGCAGACTGTCTTATGCGCGCGACAGGTGTCGAAGCCCTCGCTGAGCTTCGGGGCTTGGAGTCACTGTCACTTGGCATCTTTGAACTGACAGACTTCTCTGTTCTTGAGCAACTGTCGACAGGATTGACGTCGCTCAGCCTTGGCGCCACACGATCGAAACGTCCGACGCTTACGCCGCTGAGTAGGCTCCCCTCACTTCGCGTGTTATATCTTGAGGGGCAAAGCAAAGACATCGAGGTCTTGGCCGAATTGCGGGCGCTCGAAGAAGTGACGTTACGGTCAATCACGACGCCTGATCTTCAGTACTTGAGCGACCTGCCGAAACTCTGGTCACTGGACATCAAGCTTGGTGGTATCCGGGGCTTCGCTGGCGTCGAGGGAAAGCAGAGCATCAAGTACCTGGAACTTTGGCAGGTGCGCGACCTCCGCAGTATCGATGTCGCCGGGACCTTGCCCGGCCTGCAAAACCTCTTTCTGCAATCATTGCCGCAAGTCGAATCGTTTCCTGAACTGACATACGCGTCGGCTCTACGTCGGATCACAGTCGAGAATCTCAAGGGGCTTCACGACTTCGCGTGGTTGGAGAGATCGCCGGCGTTGGAAGAGTTCGCCCTGCTTGACGGGCGCAAGCAGAGTCCCCGTCAGCTTCTTCCCGTGTTGAACAACCCGCGCGTTCGCAGAATCAGCGCCTTCTTTGGCAGCGATCGTAAGAACAGCGAGTTCTCACACCTTCGGGAGGAACATGGCAAGGCGGAGTTCGACAGATGGGAACCGTTCGAGTACCAGTAGTCATGTCGCACAAAAAAAAATCGGCCAGGGGGCTGGATTTCGCCTACCCCTGCAACAACGCGTAGCTAGCATTTTGGAAGCGATAAGCGGTTCATCTGTCGTAAGCAAGCTTGGGTCAAGTCATCAACGAGCGGAGGAGGGGCTGCCTAGCCGCCAACTCGCACCGGTTTGACACGCCGGAGCGTCGACATCTGGATGATCTGGCCAGGAGGTCCGTGTCAGGAATGCCGTCAGCCCATTTGACCAACTAAATGGACTACAATAAAACTTTCGCTTACTGGCGCATGCGATGGAGAACCACTAGCTATCGCATCAATCAATTGTGGCCTTCGTCAACCGAGCACGCCATTACACAACTCGTCATAAACGTTACTATCGCGATCGTAAGCATTGGCGTTATTGTGGCTGCGTTACGACCGATTCTGATGCCAATGAAATGTCCTGCCTGCGGAAAACGTAACCTCCAACTGCGATACGGAAATCGCTCAAATCCACCGCGCCACAACTATTACCTCTGCAAAGGATGCAACGCACGTTTCCGACGAATGTACACAAGGCCGTTCGAAGATGCTTCCGATCCTGAATTCAATCGATTCTTTGACGATGCGGATACGTTTTTCGGGGATTGTGGTAATCGACCACGCTAGAAGTCGATCGCCTATACCCCCTAACCTGCAAAAAAGCGAAACTTGGGTTAAGGTCACCACCAGTCATTGGTGAATTCGCCTCACCGCCAACTCGCTCCGGTTTGACACGCCGGAGCGTCGGTTTTTGTTCGGCGCCCGGACAAACATTCACCTCCAAGTTGCTTGCCTACCCATTCGCCTAGCCAGATCGGCTACATTGAGAATGTGCTTGCCGGCGGCACGCCGGAAAATTACTAGTTAGCTGCTTGAAGTGAGAATGGAAAAGCTCCCCCTACCTGTTGCAGAAGACGACTCTGATCGCAAGTTACTTTCTGACATTGCCCGAGTCGGCTGGCATCTCGTTGGCATTTCGGAAGACGAGGATGGTCCCGCGTATGTCTTTTCTGTGGGGCTGTATCATACGTTTGATCAACCTGAGATTATGATTGTTGGACTGGAGTTGCCCACTGCCGGACATCTAATCAACGCGATCGGCGAGCAAATGCAAAGTGGCTCTAGATTCAAAGATCTAGACATCGTTGATGATATCGCTGACGGATTCCCGATGGCGTTCCGAAAAATCACTGATGAATACTATCACAAGTATCTCGGTTATGCCTTGTGGTTCTATGAGTCACTTGAGTTTCCTGTTCTGCAATGCGTTTGGCCGGATAAGATGTCGCGATTCCCCTGGGATCCACACTGTGAGGAGATTTGTGGTGACTTGCAACGTCTAAAGCCGTCAGGCGGATAACCATGATCGGCATCGGGACCGAATTCTTGGCCCCTGGTTAGCCTGCGGCACCGCATTTGGCAGTCCCTCTTTGGTACGCAAGCTTGGGTCAGGAATGTAACCTACGGACGTATGTTTGCCTAAACGCAACCTGCTCCGGTTTGACACGCCGGAGCGTCGGAGATTATTTGGCTCCAAGCCAACATTCAGGTCCAAGTGGCTCGCCAGCCCAACCAATCAGCCAGATGGGGTACATTAGAAACGTGTTTACTGGCACCTCTCCGGAGAATTACTAGCGCTGCTGCTGCATGACAACAGCACCGCCTGAACTGAATTCGATGCAAACAGAGAAATAATGTCCAACGATCAAACCCGGTATGATGGCAAACCACTTCTGCGACTACTTGAACTATGGGTGCAATGGGCAATTGGCGAGATTGACCCGCAGGCTCTCACTCGTTTATCGTCGATGGAACCGAACTTACGGAAGACATGGAAGCTTGAAGGAGCATGGCACGAAATGATCGAATCGTTGCTCGAACTTAAACCATCAATAAGAGACGATCTACGCTCGATTTGGCAACGCAATCTTGCGACTTCGAAACAACAGGGTGTTGATCCACCGTTGGAAATGTTCTCGCAATCCATTGCAGATCAACTGATTGGATGAGGATCGCCCTCACTTCCCAACGACGTAAGGCCTGGAGATTTAAGGAAGCCCTTGATCCTTTGATTCCTGCATGAGACAAACAAGCGTTCGTCATACCGACTCCACTGGCGATCGTCTTGGCCATAGGACAAAGACTTTGCGACGTCCGCTATTACTAGGGCTATTCCCCGCCCCCAACTCGCACCGGTTTGACACGCCGGAGCGTCGGTGTTCAATCGGCTCCAAGCCAGGCATTCTCCTCCATTTAGCTCGCCTGCTGACTCGATCAGCCAGATGGGGTACATTGGAAATGTGCTTACCGGCGCCGCGCCGGAATTACTAGTTATGCATATACGTTGATCGCAAAAATAATTCCTGTGAAACCGATTCCTCTCTTGATTGCAGCTCTGTCCTTTACTGTTGGTGCGGCTGTAACCTTTTTGGTAATGTGGACCATTTCGATGGGCATCCCTGAATTGCCATTCATCGTTGGCGCTGTACTCGGAACTCAGGTTGGTGCGATCATGCATCATCGCCAACCTGGCTCCCGATCCACCGTTGCGGCGAAGGCAATCCTCGGTGTTGTACTTTCTGTATGCGCGATCATTGTCGGGTTGGTCCTGCACCTGACGACAAATTCGTTCAATTTCGCGGAAATCAGCATACCATTTGCTGCCGTTGGATCGTTCGTTTTTCCATTTGTACTGTTCAACACGATGTGGAATACATTGTCCAAGAACAACTCCAAATCTAACGCTAAGAATGCATAACCAAGATTGCCGTAGGGGCTGGATTTCGTCGGTCCCTGCCACGCCACTTGTCTAGTCAGCGGGCTTTTGGCGGTTCCTCTCCTGGAGCAAGCCAGGGGACAAGGACACAACAAACGGAACTGGGGTAGCGTACACAACTCGCTCCGGTTTGACACGCCGGTGCGGCGGAGTTTACTCGGCTCACAGCCAATTGTTCACTGCGGAGCAGGTCGCCTGCCCATTCAACCAGCCAGTTGGGATACATTTAGACTGTATTTGCCGACGCCGGCAATTATCTAGTTACGCCAATTACTCAGCATCGTCGTGAAAAATGTACTGGTTACGAAAACTCATTGCGCGGCCGAGGCCACAACACACCAACACCTCAACTCCAGCCCCTCATATTCGTCACACGATCCCAACGTCCATGTTGCGGGGGCGAACGCTCGTATCTCTGTGGGGTGCTCACTGGAGCAGCGATACGTGCAACTTGGCCTTGTTCGCCTACGGACTTGATGACGGGTCATTCGCTGTATTCCCAGAGGGCCCTACGGACGGAGCTTTTCTCGAATGTTACCTGATCGACTTAGACCAGTCATTTAATCTAATACCGCAAGTTACGTATGGTGACGTCAATGACACTCGCTTGATTGGATGTGCGATATCGGATCTGTTCGTGCCCTGTGATCCGGCAAGTCGACATCCTGATTCGCAGGTACTGCAGATGGCATCGGGATTTGGTATCGTTCAGGAATCCGGCGCACCTGTCGGAATCCTTCCATCCCTTTATCTCACAGAGGGTATTAAAGAGGACATGATCAGCATTTTCGCGACAAACGAGTGGGAACACTATCAAAAGAGTGGCAAGATGGCATAACCATCGATCGGCATAGGGCCGGATTTGCCAGCGCAATGCCACACGCATTAGCCTACGGTGAATTCGCTTGGTGCCAACTCGCACCGGTTTGACACGCCGGAGCCTCGGTGTTTACTCGGCTCCTATCCAAACTTCACCTCCAAACAACAAGCCGGCCCATTCAACCAGGCAGTTGGTGTACATTTAGTATGTGCTTACCGGCACCTCGCTGGGGAACGACCAGTGCTTATCAGTTCCACCAAATCAACCAAAATGTGTAAAGCCAAATGACAATTCGATCTTGTCCAGATTGTAATGGGGAAATGGAGGACGGATTTGTGCCTGACTTTTCGTACGCTACGGTAAAGCAGTCCTGTTGGCATCCTGCCAAACCAGAAGGCAGTACTTTTTTTGGAATGAAGGGGATCGACCCTAGTATTAAACTTGACCCCAAAAAGTTGATACCCATCACTACCTATCGGTGCAAAGAGTGCCATGTACTTCGATCCTACGCAGATTCATAGTTTGCCAACAAATCCGTGCGTTCGGGCGTTCTGACGCCCAAGCGATTGAAAACAAACAAACCGAACTAATTCAATCGCGCCACCGGGCAGACCTACGGGGCCACATTTGGTGGTTCATCGCTTGGTAGCAAGCTTCGGGTACGGACGCAACAAACTGAGGTGAGTTCGCCTAACCGTCAACTCGCTCCGGTTTGACACGCCGGAGCGTCGGCGTTTACTCGGCTCCCAGCCAAGCATCCACCTTCAAGCAGCTTGGCCTACCAGCCAGATGGGGTACATTTAGAACGTGGTTACCACCGCTTCGTCTGAGATTTACAAGTTCATCGAAAGAGGCAATACAATGGGTGCTTGGGGTGTCGCGATCTTCTCAGATGATCTAGCGTCCGATATCCGTGGCGACTTTCGCGAACTGATCGGTGATGGGCTAACGCCATCTGAAGCGACTGACCGACTCAAGGCTGAGTATGCATCTTCGCTTGATGATCCAGACGAGATGCCTGTTTTCTGGATTGCGTTGGCGTTGGCTCAATGGAAGCTTGGTCGTCTCGAAGAGAATACCAAGAAAATGGCGTTACAGGTCATCGACGATGGCACTGATCTGGCGAGATGGGACGACGCAAAGGATCGAGCAAAACGGGAAACGGTTCTTGCAAAGACTCGATCAGAGTTGCTGTCAGCATCGCCACCCGCCAAACGAGTTCCTAGGACCATTAGGGAATCCAATGATTGGCAAATTGGTGAAACAATCGGATTTCAATTGCTGACTGGTAGATGGACGATGTTTCGCGTCATCGGCCACCACACTGACAAAGGTGGTCGATTTGCGGTTTGCGAACTACTGAACTGGGTAGGCGAGACGCTTCCGACTCAAGAGTTGATTGCAGAACTGCAAATCACAAAAGAGAACACGCCACGCGGCTTATCGCAGTTCATTTTCCAGGAGCCCAGGAAAAAGAGGGAACGCGAACGGGTCGTACGAATGGGGTACTCAACGACTCCTCAACAAACACTCGGCGGGTACACTGCACTGGTCTGGCCCCGCGTTGATAACCAACTGAAAGAAATTTTTGGCTTGCACTAAACAAGGCGAGTGGATGAACCAATAATCGGCATAGGGCTCGCATTCGCCGGCCGCCATGCCACAACATCAAGCAACAGGGGCGTTCTAGGCGGTTCCGTTCTTGAGCCCAAGTTTGGGGCAGGGACGCAAAAAAAGGAGGTGAGTTTTCCAAACCGCCAACTCGCACCGGTTTGACACGCCGGGCTGTTCACGACAGCTTTTAAAACACTTGCTAATGCGCAGACTTCCGGGAATTGGATTCGCGTCTGATAGCGAAGTAGTTGGGGTTCGCTGTAGAATAGACAGCAGTGGAGAAAGAGCGACTCAGCCCAAACACCATCTGTCCCTCCGATCGGCTTCGCTACTGTTGGGATAGATGGCTATTCGTTTGTCAAATACGAGAAAGATCTACGCAATGCAAAAGCGCGAAGGACCACATCATGATCCGATCCCAATTCTCAATCGAACACTACATTCGCTTCATGACATGCTTTCACCTAAAAACTCGCAACGTTTTCTCAAGTGGACGATGACGCTCCCTGTGCTTGCGTTAATTCTCATGACAAACGGTTACGCCTTCGTCTTTAGTCGATTTCATGGATACCAATCCAGTTCAACGTTGTTTGGAGTCCCAGTCATTAGTGTTGGTGACTCACCTAGGGGCGTTATCGCACTTGGCGGAGATGCAAGGGGATTCTTGGCGATCGGCGGGAGCTCAATGGGAGTGGTGGCAATTGGTGGATTGTCTGTTGGCATTATTG
>CANHVO010000185.1 GCA_947463915.1 Planctomycetaceae bacterium | reverse complement strand
GGCTGGGAGATTAAGCATCTCTATATCTCGGTCCATGGCAAAATACTTCCACGAAACAATTTAGTTTTAACCACCGAAAAGTAATTGGCGCAACCGATGTCGGAACATGTTGTTGAAACCAGAGGTTTATCCAAGAGCTACGGCGACTTCAAAGCGCTCGACGATTTGTCAATCTATGTCGATCGAGGTCAGATTTTGGGGTTCATTGGTCCCAATGGCGCAGGAAAGACCACAACCATCAAGATCTTGGTTGGACTATCCCGGCCGACTTCGGGTTCTGCATTTATCTCCGGCGTGAACTGCAGTGAAAACGCATCGAAGATAAAACGGTTGGTTGGCTACATGCCAGACCGCTTTGGATCCTACGACAATATGCGAGTTCACGAGTATCTAGATTTCTTTGGCGCCATCTTCGGCATCAATCGACGAGAGCGTCGCAAACGCATTGCGGATGTGATGGAGCTCACGGAAACGACCTACATGCAAGATAAATTCGTGGAGTCGCTTAGCCACGGTATGCAGCAACGAGTTGGGATCGCCAGAACGCTTCTGCATGATCCTGAGGTGTTGATCTTGGATGAGCCAGCCAATGGACTCGATCCCAAGGCTCGAATCGACATGCGGCAACTGCTGCTCCGCTTGGCTGCCGAAGGCAAAACGTTGATTGTGACCAGTCATATTCTGCCGGAACTGGCGCGTATTTGTGATACGGTTGCAATCGTAAGCGGTGGGAAGACGCGAGCGTTTGGTCCTTTGGATGAGGTCATGCGAAGCCTTTGTCCACTCCGCAGCTACGAAGTTCAGCTCGTTGTGCCCGAGCAAATGGGACAAGCAGAAACCATCTTGCGAAAGATATTGCGTGAGTCCGAACCGCTTACCGTTAGTACCGCCGAACGCGTGCTTCGGTTTCCGACCGTGCGGTCAGAAGATGAATTGGCGAAAGTACTGCAAGGCTTGGTTGCAGGAAACATTTTGATCTCGCAATTCCGTGAGGTCGCTAGCGATCTTGAGGATGCCTTTCTTTCGATTTCAGCCCCTGGTTTGTCGAAAGCGTAAAACCTTGATTCCTTTGTCCTTTGATTTCACCCTTTGAGCTTCGTGAAGTTTATGTCGTTTTTGGAAAACCCAATTCTTAGACGCGAGCTTTTCTCGCGTTTGCGAAGCCCAAAGACCTTTATGGCCATCGTGTCGGTTGCGGTACTCAGCTCGCTGCTCGTGCTTTTGCGATGGCCGACAGATGCGACGGTCGATTTGGTCAGCCAGGGGGCGCTGCAGGTCTTTCGGCCTGTTGCGTTCGCGCTTGCTGTCGCGCTGATGATGTTGATTCCCGCTTTTCCTGCGACGGCTTTGGTAAGCGAGCGTCGTCGCGGCACGTTGGCTCTTATGTTGAATTCGCCGACGACTCCTTGGCAGATCTACATTGGAAAGTTTTCTGGCAACGTAGTCTTGGCGTTCGTCATCTTGTCCGTGAGTTTGCCAGCGTTGGCGGCCTGCTATGCAATGGGTGGTATTTCGATGGTGGACCATCTCGGGCCACTGATGTTAGTTCTATTGGGCATGGCCATTCAGTATACCGCTGTCGGCTTGTGGGTCAGTTCCATCGTCAATACTTCGGACGCAGGATTGCGATGGACATATGCAGCTGTGTTGGCTTTGGCTGTGTTGTCGATAGGACCGACGATCTTTGTTGGCAAGCTTTCTGGAGTCAATTCGCTGCTTGCACATTGGGCCACTGCCGTCTCGCCGATTTCGGCATTGCAGAGCATTACCGGTTCTCAAGCCCAAGCGAGCGAAATTGGCATATCGACCGCTTGGCCTGATTTTCTAGGAGCAAGCTTGGTCATCACGATTGTTCTGTCAGTGATTACCGTAATGAGGCTGGATCCGCGAAGGCTCGAGCGAGCTCGCCCAGCGGGGAAGGTCATCGGCAGAACCAAGCCAACCAATCGTTACGCAGGCTGGCTGCGAAGGGTCTCGTATTTAGTGGATCCACAGCGAGCGAAAAGCAACATACCATGGTGGCTCAATCCAGTGATGGTCAAGGAGTTTCGAACGCGGAAGTTTGGGCGACTTCACTGGCTCATTCGCTTGATCTCGGTCAGTGGCGTTTTTTCGCTGTTGCTCACCGTCGTCGCAGCCACGGGCACGGTGAGTTGGGGTGTTGAACGGATTGCACCGACCATGGTGTTGTTGCAAGTGGCTTTGTTGCTGCTGCTTGGACCATGTCTTGGTGCGAACCTTATCGCTTCCGAAGTGGAAAGTGGAGGCTGGGAGTTGTTGCGGGCCTCTCCGATTTCCCCCTTGCGAATCATGATTGGTAAATTGATGAGCACGGTTTGGACGTTGCTCTTGATGCTGCTAGCGACGTTGCCTGGCTATATTGTGATGGGATACATCCAGCCAGCCATGAGCGGCCAAGTCGGCAATGTCGTGATATCGTTGGTCATCGCCGTTTTTATGGTGACTACGATGAGCGCGTGCATAAGCGCCTTTTGCCGAACGACCGCGGTCGCGACCGCCACCAGTTACGCAGTCCTTCTAACGCTATTTGCCGGAACGCTCTTGATTTGGGTTGCTCGAGGCAAGCCATTTGGACCGCTCTTTGTGGAACGCGCCTTGCTTTTGAACCCAGCCGCAGCGGCCCTTGCTGAGATGAAGACGCCCGGGTTTGAGCCGTATCGACTAACGCCGGACGGATGGTATCTCGGAATCGAGATTTCTATCTTCTGCTTAATTGCGCTCACCTTGCGAATTTGGCAAATGACGCGTCCCAAGTAAGAGCCAAATGCCATGTCAACAAAGAAACAAATCGATTCGTTCTCAAGGTGTACCATGTTTCGGAAAGCTCGTTGTCTCGTGTTCCATCTCTTGATTGGAACATCGTCCATTGCTTTTGGGCAAGAGACCAAATGGTTGCAACATCGATGGGAGATCGATCCACCGTTGGGCGACATCTGGGAAGACAAATTCGTTCACCAGAACATTTTGTTTGACGTCGAGCAATTGAAATCACGCTTTGCCGAAGAACGACTGAGCCTGGCGCAAAACCTATGTCGCGAATACGGCAACCCCAAACTCGTAAGGAAAGAGCGGGCCGTGGAGTTGCTGCTGTTGGGGATACAAAATCGTGACGAACATGAGCAAATAAAGCGGGCAATGATTTCGGCTTTGTTGTTGCTAGGTGATGCGTCGCTTGCCGAGAAGATTTGGTCGCAGGCCGAGGCTGACTTGGT
Organism: Planctomycetaceae bacterium; assembly: GCA_947463915.1. Taxonomy (GTDB): domain Bacteria; phylum Planctomycetota; class Planctomycetia; order Pirellulales; family Pirellulaceae; genus JBKCUI01. Next base: position 10,390 of record CANHVO010000185.1, on the reverse strand, counting down.
GGTACGCCCCAACGTAGAAAGGCAACTGATTCGGTGGAAAAGCCCTGTCGCGAGGGACGTTTGGCGTAAGCGAATCGCTGATCCCCATTCAATTGCTTCGGAGCTTGCGACTGCCTTAGAAGGAATCGCAACCGTTGGCGGCATTGAGGATCGACCCAGCCTCCAAGCCGTAATTTTGGCAAACGAAACCTCGATGGCCAATAAGTTTTTGGCGGCAATTGCGTTGGGTGCCTTGGCTACCGATGGCATGAACGAATTCGCACAAAAGATTTTGGATTCGAATCTGGAACAAAGGCATCTAATCGCTGCCCACATACTGAAACGTCATTCGGGAGACATCACTGTAAAACAATTGCGGCAGATTCTCAGCCAAGGTCCAGCTAGCGCTCAATTGGTTGCGTTCCGTTCGATGTCGGAGAGCATGCCGGATGATTCGAAAGAGTTTGGCATGAAGATGACGTTGCATGCCGATCCAGGTTTGCGAATGATGGCACTACAGCTTCTGCAGCGATTTTCGGACGATGAGAGCCTGAAGATTCAAGGGCGATTGCTCGGTGATCGCCATCCCGAAGTTCGCACGCTGGTTGTGAAAAACCTGCTTGCGAAAGCAGGACAAGGGCAGCGAGAATTGGTGGACGAATGTCTTGCTCAGCACTTCGCCACCGACGAATGGACTGGTTTAGAAAAGGCAATCGCCCTCGCGGTTGGTCTTCAAGATAGAAGCCATTGCAAGACGTTCCTGCGGTTGCTGGATCATCCGCGTCCCGAAGTAAACATGATGGCTGGCTGGGCGCTCATGGAGTTGGGGAATGAGGCGGAGACGCTCTCTGGAATGTTAGCGCACGCCGAAAAAATGGTCGAGGATTTGAAAACGAAGGCGAGCACCAAGGAATACTCCGACACAGATCAGATCAAGCTCAGCTACCTCAACGAGGGTTTTGGTAAGAACCTCTATCAGGCAGCAGAACCCATTCTGCTGTTGCATATTCCAAAGGGAGGCCATCGCTTTGCCAACACGAGTCGCGCGTCAGCGATTTGGGCTCTGGGCAAGTTAAATAAAGGCAAGAAAAACCCAGAGCTACTAACTAGCTTGATCGGCAGGCTAACCGATTTAGATCCAATCATGCCAGAAGATTACTTGGTCCGGTTTTCGTGCAATTTGGCTCTTGGCGAAATGGCGAATCCTGAAAACCGCAAAATCATCGAAGAGTTCAGAGAGAATCCAACCACACCGATTGGAATCGCCGCAACATGGGCCTTGTTGGAAATCGACAAGGCATCTAAAGCCAAATCCGCCGAGTAGGTGCGCCGGCGACAGGCTGGAAGCCTATCCCACATTTAGCCTGGCGGCCACGCCAGCGGGCGGCCACCTAGAACGTGATAGTGAATATGCCCGACCGATTGGCCGCCGTCGCGACCACAGTTCATGACGACGCGGTAGCCTGTCTCATGGATATTGAGTAGTCTCGCCACTTTCTGAGCGACGATTTGCAAATGGCCAAGTAGATTTGCATCCTCCTCGGTCGCATGCTCTAGAGAATCGATCTGCCGTTTCGGGATGACCAAAACGTGGACAGGTGCTTGGGCGTTGAGATCGTGAAAAGCCATGCTGACATCGTCTTCGTATACGATTTTGGCGGGGATCTCCTTTCGTACTATTCTTGAAAAAATGGTCTCAGGCATGGGATGATTCCTCTGCGATGATGGGAGTAACGTCGTGAGTTGCTGAGAGAATATATCACGATTCGTAGCTGGATTCGCCAGAATTCAGTACGTTCTGAATTCTGGCGAATCCAGCTACGGTAGTTTTCCGCCTGCCGGTAGGGGTTAAGCGACTGGAACTACCTCGAAGAACGTTTCGCAAATGACATCGCCCGCAAGGTTTAGTTTGACCTGGAAATTGTCGATGAATTCGTGAAGTCCTAAATCCATCACGTCGTCGATATGCAAGAAATCAAACTCCGCTCTTAAGCGTCCGAGGTACTGCTCAGGCTTGTTGCTAAAGTGACCGGCGGTGCCGCCGGTGATCGCGAGCAGCGATTGTTCGGCTCGCGAAATGCAGAATCGAATAGCTCGCGGAAAATCCCGATCGAGCAGCATGAAGGCGGCGACTTGCTTGGGAGACAAGCGGCCATGTCGCCGACGATACATCTCGAGAGCGCTTGTGCTTTTGAGAAGCATACCCCATTGGCTAATGTCGATTGGAGTCCCGACATCGGAGACTTCCGGAAGAAGCAAATAGTACTTCACGTCCAAAATTCGCGATGTCTTGTCGGCTCGCTCCAGCAATGCACCTAGTCGTCCAAAGTTCCAGGCTTCGCCATGCGACATGGTGCTATAGGTTACCCCTTCCACGAGATAACCGGCTTGTCGAATGCGGCCAAAGAACTCAAAGGGTGAATCGACAGCCGTCGAATCGTGTCGATTGTCGCGAACGAACAGATAGAATTTGTTGAGCTCCTCCCACATTTGGCTGCTGAGCATTTCGCGACTGACTCTCGCGTTCTCTCGAGCCATCTTGAGGCACGAGAGAATGGAATTTGGGTTTCGTTCGTCAAAGGTCAAAAATCGAATGACGTTGGCCTGACTCACTTGATCGTAGTGTTCATGGAACAGATCATTGTCACCGGTTGTGTAGACCAGTGGTTCCCATTGTTGGTAGTGATCGATACCGATACCGAGGGTCAGGTTGAGGGTGACGTCGATAAAGCGAGCTACGTTTTCGGCTCGTTCGATGTACCGCCTCATCCAAAATATGGAATCTGCTACGCGAGATAACATTCAACTATCCAATCGTCTTCTAAACACCATTTGATTCGTTTCTGAGTACCCAAGTGTCTTTGCTGCCGCCACCCTGTGACGAGTTTACGATCAGCGAGTCCTTGACCAGTGCCACTCGGGTCAGTCCACCTGGCACAATGTAGATGTCTTCGCCAAACAAGATGTAAGGCCGCAAGTCAACGTGTCGACCTTCCAAGGAGTCCCCACACAGCGTTGGCACCGTGGATAAGTCCAACATCGGCTGCGCAACGTAGTTTCGCGGATTGCTTTGAATGAGTTCTTTGTAAGTGGCAAGCTGTTCCTTGCTGGCTTTGGGGCCAAGCAAAATCCCATACCCGCCCGATTCGTTGGCTGGTTTGATGACCAGCTTTTCGATGTTCTCCAAAACATACTTGCGTTCCGTTTCGTCGGCGCACATGTAGGTCGGCACGTTCGGCAGAATCATGTCTTCGTTCAAGTAGTACTTGACCATCTTGGGAACATAAGCATAGATGGCCTTGTCGTCCGCCACACCAGTTCCCGGCGCGTTCACCAAGGCGACTTTGCCCGCGCGGTAGACTTGCATCAAACCTTTGACACCCAAAGTCGAATCGGGGCGAAGGCATTCTGGGTCCAAGAAATCGTCATCGATTCGTCGGTAGATGACATCCACTCTCTTCAGACCGCGAGTGGTTCGCATGTGCACAAAGCCATCCTTCACAATCAAATCGGAGCCTTGCACGAGCTCAACTCCCATTTGCTGTGCGAGAAAGCAATGCTCGAAGTAGGCGGAGTTATGGATGCCCGGGGTCAGAACAACCACTGTCGGTTCGTTTGATGAGGATGGGGAGACATACTGCAGCATTTTTAGCAACTGCTCAGGATACGTTTCCACTGGCAAAATGTTCCGTCCCTCAAAAAGTTGCGGGAACGTTCGCTTCATCACTTCGCGATTTTCAATCACATAGGAGACGCCAGATGGACAGCGGAGGTTATCCTCAAGCACATAGATTTGGCCATCGCCAGCCCGCACTAAGTCAGTGCCGGTTATGTGGCACCAAATGCCTCTCGGCGGATTCATTCCTTGAATCTGCTTTAAGAATCCCTTGCTGGACTGAATCATGTACTCTGGGAGCACGCCGTCGCGAATGATCTTTTGGTCGTGATAAAGGTCATCGATGAACATGTTCAGCGCGCGGATTCGCTGCTTAAGTCCTCGTTCGACGTACAGCCACTCCTCTTCTTGGATCACGCGTGGGATCAAGTCAAACGGCCAGACTTTTTCGGTCCCTGCCGAATGTCCGTAGACGTTGAATGTGATTCCCATGTTGAGAAGCTCGTGGTCTGCGGCGCGCTGGCGACGCTGGAGCTCGCCAAGGGGCAATGCCGATAGCTTATCGGCGAGGAATTCTACTCCGGGCCGAGCGACTCCCGCCGCGCTAAACATCTCGTCAAAAAAACCTCGTGTGTCGTACTTCGAAATATTGAGGGGATCGTTGTTTAGGAAGCTCGAGTTAACCTGTTCCATAGTCGTCCGATCAAATTGGCTTTGCTGATTCATCAATGGATATGTTGTTCCCTAAAATTCTACAAACTCGGACCGTTCCCAGCAGCGCGACTTGCTCAAAAAGCCACCCAACCAACAACAAAGGTGCCCAAATGATCAGCACCTGTCGCCCGGAGACCGGCCGCAGTGCTTGATTTCATTGGGTTTTTAGGCGAGTACCCTTTCTAAGCAAGTCTTGAGCCATGTAGTGGGTATAATCGAAAAGTAACCGCAAACAGGCTGGAAATTCTCCGCACACAGCCAACAAAAGTAGCAGGCACGCTCCGTCGTGCCGTCCGCCGGAGTGAAGTGACCATGATTCCTGGAGAACGAATCCTGGAGTACGAATCCTGGAGCACGGCACATGGAATGTGCCTACTACTTTGACTTTTTTCGCCCTTCCGTCTCCGTTAGACTAGAGAAAACCCAAGATGCGTTATTTGAAATGGACGTTGGTTGTGGGGCTCACGGTGTTGGTCCAACTGGTTTCCGAAAGCCGGCTCAAGGCACAATCGACGGGATACGAGAAGCCTAGCGACAAAGCCATCAGCGGCAAGGAGCAAACCCTGCTCCGATTCGAATTCTCTGCCCCCTCAATGGGGTCGCATGTCGATTTCGTTGTCTATGCTCCGTCCCAAGCAGAAGCGAAAAACGTTATCGACGCGGGTATGGACGAGATCGAACGATTGTCGACCATCCTTAGTAACTACGACCCGGATAGCGAGATCTCCAAATTGTGCTTGGCTCCAAAAGGAGTCTGGACTCCGTTAAGCCCCGATTTAGCGGCGGTGTTAAAGCATAGTCGCCGTTGGCATCAGCTCAGTGAGGGCAGATTTGACATTACTGTCGGACCGCTGACGCAACTCTGGCGAGCACATCGCAAGAAAAAGCAGTTGCCTTCATCCACATTGATCGAAGACGCAAAGGGACGATGCGGTTGGTCGTCGGTCGATCTTGCGTTTCCTTCAGCAATTGAATCGTCAATGCAACCTGCACGCGTTTCCTTGCACAAAGACCAGATGGTACTCGACTTGTCTGGGATCGCAGTTGGTTACATTATTGACTCAGCCTTTGAGAAAATGCGACTGGCTGGCTCGCGATCGATATTGATCAACGCAGGTGGTGATATTCGAGTGGGTGATGCACCACCTGGGGCGATGGGGTGGCGAATTGCGATAGCGGGCTTGGGCAAGGAGTCGCCGCCCTTGTCGATGATTCAGCTCAAGAACTGCGCTGTCACCACTTCGGGGGACTTGAACCAGTTCGTTGAAATCGATGGCCGCCGATACAGTCACTTCATCGATCCCGAGAGTGGCGATCCTATCGAACGTCGGCAAAGCGTGACCGTCATTGCTGAGACAACCGTCGATGCGGATGCTGGGGCGACCGCGCTAGCAGTTTTAGGTACGCAAAGAGCATCCGAGTTGTTCGATGCAATGCCTATCGCGAAGGCGGTTCTCATGGAATCTGGAATGGCTGATGGTCCCGCTCGATTGCGTTGGTTGGAGAATCCGGGACAGCGTTTAGCGGAATAACTTCAGTACCAAGTCACTCTCGGCAAGAGTGACCCACGGTGGGTCACTCTTGCCGAGAGTGACTTTGCATTCAAATCGACACTCCGAAGCTAAGGTTTCTTCGTCTTCACTTCGTCGTCGCGATTTAACAAAAAGATAGTCGGAGAATCGACGCGTTCTTCGAAAGACTGTGGCGACGATTCCGATTGCCGTCGAGTCGAGAGTTCAGCTGGTGGAACCTTTGGCTTCGCAGAAAGAATGGCAATCTGCTTTGGTTCAAGTACTTTTTCGGCGGCAGGTGGAAGGGTATTGGTGGCGGCTGTCACATTGCCACTTCGCTGGGCCACCGAGTTGGTGGTCGCGATAAACTGATCTCGAACTTTCGGATCGATCTTGGTAAGTCGTTTGGCAAGTTGTTGGATACCGTAGGGATTGTTTTGGGCTGTTTGTGAGATTTGGGAAAAGAACGCAGCGCATTCAGTGAAGTTATAATCTGCTGTTTTTCCCATCAATGGCCCGAGGGTCTTTACAACCAAATCGGCGCCGATATTGTCGAGCTTCATAAAGACGTCCATCGAAGCAACGATGCCTGGCTTGCCATTGGTCAGCGTGCCAGGGCGATTGTGCAAGACGACGACGCATTTGCCGTTCAGCTCTCGTGCCCAAAGATTCCCTTGGTATGCGCCGTTCGCGAAGTAGATGTGCATATTATCATTGCCAAAGACGAGGTCCATTTTGCTGGACGTGCCGGCTCCGTCGCTTCCATGCAATTCATACTGGCCCCGCCGTTGCAACGAAACCTTCGTCACATCCATGACTTCCCAAATATTGACGATCACCTCAGGATGTCGCACCAAGAAGGCAAACATCTCTGGATCACAATCGACCGTATCGGTTGGCATGCTCCGAAAATAGCTAGAATTGGCCACGACTGTCTTGAGGCGTGTACCTGCTTCTGGCGTCAATTGTTGAAACGGAATTCGCTGGATTGCGGCTTCGCGGGCTTCGCGAGTGGAAGTGCCTTCGCTTTTTGGTTGGACGCGATGCGTACCAAATTGTTCGCCAGCACCAGGCTGCTGAGCAGTAGCCGCTTGAGGACCGATTATGCTAGCACCCAGAAACGTGGCAGCCACGAGTACGAGGCAGCCGCGGTTTTTGCGAAGCCTGGTAAATTTGGTTGCGGTGTTTCGCATTGGCAGATCGACCCATGAGGAAACGGATATGGCTGATCTGTTGTGTCGGCAATCTAGCATTAAAAAGAACAGCAGAACACTTCGAAATTGTTCTGCTAGCGTTTCGTTTTTGTCGATTGCCTAGGGATCGCAACCACTTTAACGCAATACCAAAATACTCACAAAAAATAGCCATGGCGTGGCGAGTTAAAGCTTCCGTATTTAGCCTAAACTCAAGATGTGAGAAGCCGAAATGCTGTCGTTCAACTTAGACGAGCGGAGGGTTCCAATATGCCTGGCACGACGCGCGAGCTAGTGAGTTGGATAGTTGATTCACTAGCTTGCGCGTCGTGCTACGGTCGTATTCATGCTGCTGTTAGGCTTAGCGAACAGCATTCCAAACCGCGAGATCGAAATCTGATAGCCTTGCTAGCTTATTCCTGACTATCGATTTCGCCTCCACCTCGTGTTACCAACGATACGAGAATGTTGATGTCCATTGCTTTTGATAGGTACGAAACGTGCCCATCGGCGAACGCGACATTTCCGCCGCCCGTGTGGAAACTAAAGATGTCACCTTGTTGGTTATTGCTGTTCATGACGGAAGGGCCTGTGGCGAATCCACTTTTGCCGTTGGCGCTTGTGCCAGTTACGGTAATTCGATTGTCTGCATCAGCCCAAATGGCACCTGTTTGGATCGGTGTTGAGTCAGAAACGTAGCCCGAATAGTACTGTCTGCTTTTACCGCTTCGCTCGGAGTAAAGTGTCGTATGCGATGTGCCGTCGGTAATGGTTGCGAGTTTCGTAATCGCATTTTGAACAGTTGCTCCCTTACTTCCCGGTCCAGCGAAGGGAACGGTTATAAGTGGATTCGCAAAAGCGATCTCGGCTCCGGAGGAATTCTTCGTTGTCTTGACCTGTCCAATGGCGGCATAGTCTCCTGACCAGCCCGCTGGAGTGCATCTCGTGGTTGCGTAGAGAGCACCGCCAAGAATATTGTTGGAGGTCGAACCAGATGCAGGTGGCGCAAAGGCTCTGTTGCTGTTCGCAGGTGATATGTAATTTGCCGAGTTGGCAGGGTAGGTCAAAACATCGTCTGCAGGGGTGGATGGGCATCGCATCAAGTTGAACTTCAACTGGAGCGCGTTGACGTTCGATGGATCCGACCAGTCTTTGTTAAACGCATACAATGGGAATACGTTGCTCTGTTCGATGTATGGCAAGAGAGGCACCATCCCGCTGCATCGACCCTGCGTACCGCCAACGGAGCCTGGAGTCGGCGCATCTGGACCATTTGGATCGTATGGAATGTAAGGGAACTGGGAATTGTTTTTTGTGATGGCGTTGTAGGGAAAGCCCCTATTTGCAGATTCGAAATTCAAGGCTGCAAGTGCGAGATTCTTTAAGCTGTTGGTGCACTGCATTCTGCGAGCAGCTTCTCGAGCTGCCTGAACTGCTGGCAGTAGGAGCCCGACCAAGATGCCAATGATCGCAATCACCACTAGCAACTCGACCAGAGTAAACCCCACGGCAAAACGACGTCGACTAGCGGAAACCAAATTGTGAGCCATTCGAAACCTCTGCACCAATCCATCAAGTATGAAATGCGAATCCTGCGAAAGCAGTTGTTTCCAAGGCAGAAACCGCCAGCAGAAGCTGTTCACTATCGGAACCGAATTCTTCAGATTGTATGAATTTAAGGTTAGCGTGCGAGGGTTTTTTGGTTAAGAAGCAATTAAGAAGCGTCGCGTTATCGCGTGCTCCCTTTCTTCCTTAGTCGATAAGTCCGCTAAAATGTCAGTGTTTTGCTACCTCCCTAAATCACAAAAGCATCCCATGAAGACCGTTTTCCTGTTTTTGATTTTGTCCACATGCGTTCATGCACAGCTCCAACCAGACGGAGCCACCGCATCCTTTCGCGGCTCGCTTCCACCCAAGCCAACGGGGGAACTAAACGAAGAACAAGTTGCGCAACTCAAAACGAGGCTAGCGAAACTAACCGCGGATTTCGAAAACGTCAGCAAACACACACGCGCAGCCGATGCGGAGATTTTTCTGAAGGCTGTCCGTTACGCACTCGAGTTCCATGAATGGTACGGCAAAAAACCCGACGACGATTTTAAGAAGGCAATGGCCTTGCTCGATGAAGCCGAAAAACGAATTGCATCACTAATGAAAGGTGGGGCCCCATGGATGAATGGCAGCGGCCAAAAGGTCCTCGGTTTTTACTCCAAGATCGATAACTCGCCACAACCCTATGGCATTGAGATACCCGAGGGGCTCCGTTTTGGAAGAGGAAACTCGAGCCTCCCTATGTGGATCTGGTTGCACGGCCGCGGAGATACAGACACCGATTTGCATTTTGTTTTCAGCCGTCTCAATGCGAAGAAACCTGGCCAGTTCCAACCGACTGGAACCATCGTCATCCACCCCTTTGGACGTTATTGCAACGGTTGGAAAAGTGCAGGTGAAACGGACGTTTTTGAAGCGCGAGACGATGCGATCGAGCGTTTCAATGTCGATACCGACCGCATCGCACTGGCCGGTTTCAGTATGGGTGGAGCTGGCGCTTGGCATATCGGCGCCCATTTCGCCGACCAGTGGGCCTGCGTCCATACCGGCGCCGGATTCGTCGATGTCAAACGCTATCAGAAACTTACCGAGAACAAGATGCCACCTTGGTATGAGCAAAAACTCTGGGGTGTCTACGATGTCCCAAACTACGCTCGCAATTTCATCAATGTTCCACTGGTATGCTACTCGGGTGAAGTCGACCCACAACGCGATTCGGCCGAATACATGACCGAGGTTCTCGACAAAGAAGGCTTGCATCCACCCCATCTTATTGGACCAGGCATGGGACACAAATATCATCCGGAAGTGATCAAGGATGTGCAGTCACGAATCGAAAAAGCTGTCGCTTCTGGGCGCGACCTTTTGCCAAAGAAAGTAGTGCTCCAGACTCGTTCCCTGGCCTATAGTCAAATGCACTGGCTGCAAATTGTCGGCATGAAAGAGCAGTGGGAGGACACGCGGGCTGAAGCCATTTGGGACACGGACGAGAACAACATCGCGGTCTCCACAAAGAACGTGTCGAGCTTGCGAATACGTCTACCAAAACAGCCTAAAATGCCAACAGTCCAAGTCGACGGAGAGCCTGTGTCTCTTTCGAAAGATGCCAGTAGCAAGTCGGGCAAAGGAGGAGAGTGGGTTTGGAACCATTCGAAGTTAGTCGCATCCGATCCGCTCACCAAAAAGCCGATGCTCCAAGGCCCAATCGATGATGGCTTTAAATCACCGTTTATCGTTGTGTTACCCGATGGCAAACCTGATGGGACGGCAAGCGACAAATGGGCACGCATCGAAGCCGATCATTTTCTCATTCGATGGCGGTCCCT
>CANHVO010000184.1 GCA_947463915.1 Planctomycetaceae bacterium | reverse complement strand
GGCAACGCAAAGTGAATCAATGGCCTCCGACTGCTTCATCAAGCATTCGCCGAGTCTGTCGATCTCAGTATCCGTTAGCGTCCCGTTTTCCATTCTTCGAATCGCTTGGCGCTCCAAGAGTTCGTGAAGCAGATTGACAATGGTTACGGCAAGTCGTCCGAGTCCATTCGCAGCGTTTTCCGCATTGAGTTCAACTCGACGCCCTGCGGCAGCCGTCGCCATCATAGCTTCTGCCAGGAGGGAGTCCGGAGAACCGAACGTGGTATGTGAATTGGTATTCATTGCATCCCCTCGGCTGCCATACCTGGCCGAGGATGACGTGCCAAGCTGGGTGGCAATTCTCCCATCGCATCGATGGCACATACCAATCCACGTAGTCCAACATAAAGCAAGTCAACGCCTGCCACCGATATGGTGATGTCACCGGTGATGACAACCCCCTTGTTAAGAAGGCGGTCGAGCGCATCGCAAAGTGAGATGTTCTTTGCGAGATGTTCACTTTCATCAGCCATGATTAAAAACCCTATCGTCCTTGAGAAATCGCTACTCCTGATCGTCCAGCAAGTCGAGAAGCTCTGCTTCTCTTTCGTCAAATTCATCTTCGGTGATCTCGCCCGCCTCCAGCCTGGCGTGAAGAGCCGAAAGCTCTGCCATGTTGTTTGCTCGGACATTTTCCTTTTCTTGCTCTACGGCTTTGGCCACTTCTTTCGCAATGAAAAGGAACCCTTTGAAGGGAGACATCACCAGATCATCCAGGTAAAACATGTTGAATCACTCCATTGATAGTGCTAGTTTTACAAAGCTGTACGGTGGCCATGGGCCGTTGAAGCTGATGGCAAATTCATCGCTGAACAACTCTGCCGCGGCGTATACAGCTTGGCTGAAGACTTCTTCGGAATCGCGATGAATCAAGCAAGCGAGTCGCATCACATCGGACTCCTGTCGAATCGGCTGTACTTCGATTTCTTTGGTCAGCGGTTGAAGCACTTGCAGGAATTTATCGGTGTGCGTGGCTCGCTCTTGGTTTAAGAGCTTTTCAAACATTCTTCCCATTTCGATTTGATCGTCGCGAGTTGCGTTACCGGCTACGATGATAGCGCGAGCTTCAGCCAGATCCGAGTATCGATCCACAAAGTATTGCGGGATGTTTTCAGCGGTCCATTTGAGCGAAAGAGTCATCTCGACGTGGCTGTCCACGCGGTCGATCTGCTCGTTCAGGATGATTTTGTTTGAGTCGAGAATATGGTCAACTTGCTCGGTATTATCTGCAATCAGGCCAAACGAAACCGGTAACATACTCCAGCGTTTCGAAATGTAAGTAACGACCTCTTGGTGCGCCGCGAGGAATTTGCGCTGCGGTCGGATTTTTTTTGCAACAATGGGGGAAATTGCAATCGCGAGATCACCTCGAGCAATCACGGTAACCTCTGCATCTTCGATTCCATGCAGCTTCGCGCTTGAGACCGCTTGCTGATCGCAGGCTCGCAGGAAAGCATAAACGTAAAATCCTGTCGCAGTTTCAATTTCAGTAGACATAACTCAACTCCTTTTTTGTTCTAATACGTTAGGCCGACGTTGTTGTTTTGTCGCGGTGATGGCGACGGCGAGAGGGCAAGTTCCGGTTGCCAAGCTTCAAGTCGTCCACGCAATTCGACTTGTTCGTCAGAGATCGATTGGATGCGTTGACAGAGTGTTTGCATCCTCTCCTTGAGATTCTCGAGTTCGCTCAAACGTCGCGTTTTCTCGATTTCGAGCGACGTAAGTTTAAGATAAAGCTCGGGGCTTGTTTGCGAGGCAGTGGCCTTACGAGTCGTCCGTGATCTCATACTGTGGAGACCACGACGAGGCGAAGCGTTTCTCATGGAAGGAACCCAATAGCAAAAAGTGATTTCGTGGCTTTTGAAGAACTATCTCTTCGTGACCACTCCACCGCTTGAAATGCCAGAGGACTCAAACATGGGTGGTCTCGGAAGACGCCGACTAACACTTTCGAGTGTTGCGTCGTTGTCTGTTGTTTCATCGGAAAGATTTGCCGAGTCAGCTTTCTTTTCCAAAACTTGGACGTTTAAAGCGTGTGTGGCGCCGAGTGCAATTTCTGCAGCGGACTCGTTGAGGTTGGCTACTGTGTTCGCTACTTCGTCAATGTTCGCTTTGACACGCTTGGAAACATCCAATTCCAATGGCAGTTCTTTTCGAGGGGTGCCCGCCGTTTGCGCTGAAGGCCTACGAACACCGCTGGGATTTTTTTGCGAGGATGAGTTCAAGACTGCTCGAATCAGCGCTTCCAGTTCCATTCTGGTAATAGGCTTTGAGGATTGTCTAGAGACGTTGTAGAACAAAACATCTTGACAGGTTGCAATAAAAATTGGATCGGAATTCGAAACGGATGCTTTGCGGTGATCCAAGATGCGTGCAATTGCCAGGGCAGCGCGTATCGTCGGTCCGTTCTTGCCCCCAAATTTTTCGCGTATGGCGCGGATGATATCTACGATCGCAGTTACTTCTTCTAGACTGCGCCCACTTTTTGCCTGAACAATGGCGATCTCTGTCTCTCTGTCCTGATGCGCTACTTCCAAGGTGATCATTCGATCCAGTAATGCATCTTGCGATTTATGCACTCCAACATACTCTTCCGGATTGGAGGTGAAAATCGCTCGGAAGTCAGGGTGAACACGAACGTAGTTTTTGTCTTGGCCAGAGGAAGGAATGCTCAGGATGCCTTCTTCAAGAATACTTAAGAACGCGTTGTTGGCTGCGGCGGGCGAACGAGTGAACTCGTCGTAGATCACGGTGTGTCCTTGTTCACAGGCAGTGGTCAGGCGATTGTTGCTCCACATCAAGGAAACCGTTTCTTCGGTTTTTAGGATAGAACTCACGTAGTTGTCCCGAACCGACTGTCGTCGATAGCCCGCATCTTTGCCAAGAAGGTCCGATCCTCGCAATTCGTCGTCGCCGTGAAGCAGTGTGCAACGACGTCCAATTTGGGAGGCAATATGCAATGCCAAAGTCGTCTTGCCCGTGCCTGCTGGTCCCGAGAGATGGACAGCGTAACCAATCTCAATGTACGCCAGGGCACGACTAGTCAGCTCATTGATAGAAGCCGTTGCGACAAAATCAGAGCCGGGCTGAGGTATAAAGTCGGCGGAAGTTCCATTTGCCGATAATCCGCCAAGCGACTTCGGTGTACTGCCACCTCGATGATGGGATGCCTCGTGCATATTGATCTGTATTCTTTACAAAGTGGGATAGAGTTGGTCATCGGACGGGACAATGGTCCCATCCTACGGTTTTGATCATGCAACCGCTCGCTTAGAACGGTGACGGTGGAATCGCCAATCCCGACATGCTGAGCGGAGTGGTGGGGGCAAGAAGCACGGGACTCCTGCTCGAATTGGATGGCGGAAGTTCAGCATGCGACTCGGCTGCTCGACCCGCGGTTCGGGAAGCTGACGTTCCAAGTTGCAAACGATTCCATATTTGTCGGGCTTCATAACGGTCATTGGAAAGCGATCGCGTCATTCGATTCGTAGCCGTACGAATTCTTTGAACTTGTTTTTTCACGCGTTGCATTGTGAGCGAGCCTTCACGCATCCTCAGTCTTTGGTTGCGTTTGCGATCGCTATTGCTCTGGCGTAGAAGTCGAGCGACATTGCGAGTATTCTTTGAAATCTCTTCCCGAAGCAAGTGCTTCATGGATCTTGTCATGGTAAGGCGACCTTGACGTGTGTCCTTGAGGGTTCGAGCGACAGACTTTTGATTGTTTCGATTGAAATCGCTTAGCGACTTGGCCAAGGTCCGAGATTTCGTGGCCAGCTCTCGCTTGGTAGTCTCTCGCTGCTGCGATACCTCGACGGCCATCTTTTGACGACTTTTGCGGTTCTTTGCAACGAACGTTTTCCGTTCAGTTCGAGTACGAGAGATGCTGTCTGCAAGTTGTTGCATTTGTTCGCGAAACGATGCCATATACCGAACCTCTAAATTGAACTTTGGAATTGTTATTCTGGAGACAAGCAAGGCCGGTCCCATTCATCGAGAAGTCAAATCGAATCACGGGACCGGCCTAGGCCTGCTCAGTTAGACTGAAACTAGGCTGGAGCTGCAGCGGTCGCGGTCAATCCGATCGCTTCTGCATACTTCAGGTAGGTTTCAACCGAAGCGATAACGATACGTGCTTCGATCGAGAGCAATTCGATACCGACCAGCGATACCTTTGCCCAAACGTCGATCACGACACCCTTATCCAGGATGCGGTCAACGACTTCTGCTAAGCTCGACGAATCAGTTGTTTTTTGTACTGATGCCATTTTGAAACTCCTCAATCTTTATTGTGATGAAACACTCAACTCCCAATCCATGCCCCTAGCGCAACACGCGCGAACCTGTTGTAGACCGAAGTGAACTTTGATCTTTGCCCAGGATAGGGACATTTGTCTGCGTTTGGTTTCGATTGGATTCCAAACAAAAACTTTGCGCAAACGATTTACAACCTATAATGCCTCTGGTTTAGCGAAGGGACTTACCGCAAGCGCACGATTGCACGACTTTGCAGTACAATCCCACTTGCTATGCGTTTGACTCCAACCGGACCTGAGGCCTCTGTTCTCGGTTGGAGAATGCGTTTTTATTTGCGATCGCGCTATGACTATCGACAAAAGAGAACGGCGGCCACGGGCCACTCATGAGCGTTGGGCTTATGTTGCAAAAAGGAATCGTGGCAACCGTTTGCATTACGTGAAGGTAGGCATCGCGACGAATCAATAGGTCTAGTTTTGCAATCGAATAGACACTCTCGCGATCTCTCTCAGTGCTGACCGTTCGCATTTTGCAAGTGCTCGTTCGAATTGCAACGCAGCCGTCGCCAACTAGTTCTTGAATACAAGCCCCTGTGTTTGCCAGCAGCGATTCAACATGCAGTTCTCGTTGTCTAGATTTCCATTTGTTCTTTAGGTAGCTGTAGCCTGTATCCTTTTCACTTGCAATCTCGACGGGTGCGATTGAGCTTGGGGAGAGCTTCTCATCGGGAACAGCCCACCTGAGGTTGATTTCAATGCATCCGGCAACCTGCGCAAGAGAACGCAATAAGGCTTCCTTTTGCGGTCCAAAGAACTTTGGGATGTCATCGGCCTCAACGATAGTGCCAAATCGAAAGGGCAAGATATCCCCAAGACGATGCAACTCGCACAACACATCGCTGAACTCTTGCATCCGGTTTGCGTTTTCGACGTCGGCTTGTTGTATTTGAGGAATGGCCTGCACCGCGATTTGGAGCTCCTCAAATACGATGACCTCAAGATCGCTGTATTTTGAGCTAAGTGTTTCCCTAATGTTGTGCTGCTGTTCACCAAGGATGGCATACACTAGATAGCGAAGCTGTTTTACTGGCGTTTGGAAGGAGCCGGTAGGGTTCAGAGCGTTCATGCTGCCTCACTCATTTGCACTGGAGATAACGATGGGCAGAAACTATAAGCGGGCCATGGCCCCGTGATTTCAACGCGCGTCGCAGATTCGGATATTTGAGTTTGGTTCCAATCGTTAGCCCATTGGATGAGCTTTTGCGATTCTTGAAGGCTGACCAAAATCGCCAAGTTGCCGACAATCTCCTCTCGTTTTGATTCGGTCTTAGCCGCGATAATGGGACGAGGAACAACGTATTGATATCGCGATTGAAGTGAACAAAGAGCCCGTTCGTAAGATTGGACAAGTACGCTCTGCTTTGAAGTGTTTTGCTCTCGCTGCAATTGACGCAACTTGAGGTAGTTTGCTCCCCCTTGTGGTTTTCCCTGATGGAGGATGCCGTCTCGCTGAGCTAGTATCTCGGCGGCCCTGAATGGATCACCATAAAACTTGAGGCCCCATTCCAGCTTTTCTCCGATGATTGTGAAGAAGGCCAATAGAGTTACTTGGGTGCTAGCAGCGAAAGCCCCGAGGCTTGCGTTCGATGAGAAGAGAGTTCCAAATCTCGAAGGATAAAATGGGAACTGCTGACTCAGTCCCGAGACAACGCGTTCGTGAGCGATGACGCGCGGTGTAAGCCATTGGATATCCGAAAGGTTCTTTTCCCCTTGTGCGCCTTCGAAGTCGCATCGGTCGATTTTCTTGTACCATGCGACGACTCCAGCCACCTTCAAGTACTCGACTCCGAGGTGTTGCAACATCGCGGTCGTCGCGTAGTCCATTTTGGGCTCGGATTTTGATTCTGAACTTGGCGAAAAGCCCAATAGATAAAGAGCTTGGTCTGGCTCAACTTTGTAAGTGTCGATAGTTGTTTTGGTGTTACTCATTTTCTTTTGCCCTCACGATCTGTAGTTGCTCCTCAAGGCACTGTAGAACATCGTCTTTTTGGATTCGAACATCTTCCAATGCTTTTACACCTAGCTGCAGCAGTGTTACAGCGCGACGAATACTTGCTCTAGCAGCCATGCTGCAGAATGATGCAATGTCGGCGCCGGAAAAGCCTTCGGTGCGCAGTGCCAGCTCGTCCAAGTCGAGCGCCTCAGCCAAAGGTCGGCTGTGGAGATGAACTTTGAGAATGGCTTTGCGGCTCTCTGCGTCGGGTAAGCCGACTTCGATCGTTTGTTCGAATCGGCCGAAGCGGCGAAGTGCAGGATCGACCATATCTGGCCGATTCGTGGCGGCTAAGACGAACACGCCATTCAAATCTTCGATTCCGTCCATCTCTGCCAAAAACTGACTTAAGACGCGCCCTGCAACACCCGAGTCTTGAACACCCGACTGACGAGTCGAGCACAGGCCATCGATTTCGTCGAAGAACATCAAGCAAGGGGCTGCTTGCCGTGCTTTGCTAAATATTTCACGAATGGCTTTCTCCGAATCACCAACGAATTTGGACAACAATTCAGGGCCTTTGATCGAGATGAAGTTGACTTGACTCTCGGTGGCTGCGGCTTTGGCAATCAGTGTTTTTCCGACACCTGGCGGGCCTGATAGCAGAATGCCCCGCGGCGGTCGGACCTTGGCTTGCGTGAACAGGGACTCGTACATCAAAGGCCAAGTGATTGCTTCGCGAATCTTTTGTTTGATGGGTTCCAAGCCGCCAACGTCATCCCAGTGGACGTTTGGTACCTCAACAAACACTTCACGAATCGCAGATGGTTCCACCGACTGAAAGGCTTGTACAAACTCAGACATCTTTACGCGTAATGATGCAAGCTGACCGTAGGGAATTCTCTTTTGAGAGAAATCGATTCGATCCAACAATTTGCGTAAGCACACCATCGCGGCTTCTCGGCAAAGCGATTCTAGATCGGCTCCGACAAATCCATGCGTAATACTGGCCAAGTGCCGAAGGTCGACGTCCTCTTCTAATGGCATGCCACGCGTATGAATTTCCAAAATGTGCAATCGCTCAGAGCGATCGGGAATGGTGATTTCGATTTCGCGATCAAATCGACCTGGTCGGCGAAGGGCTGGATCAATGGAGTTGGGCAGATTTGTTGCTGCGATAACGATAACGTTTTCACGTTGTTTTAGCCCATCCATGAGTGTGAGCAGCTGAGCGACCACACGCCGTTCGACATCGCCGACGGTATTCTCCCGCTTGGGAGCGATGGAGTCGATTTCATCGAGGAAGATAATGCTTGGCGATTGCTTGCTCGCTTGCTCGAATATCTTCCGCAAATGCGCTTCGCTTTCCCCGTAGTGTTTGTGAATGATTTCGGGGCCGCTGATAACGAAGAACTTGGCGTCGGATTCGTGTGCGATTGCTCGTGCGATGAGGGTCTTGCCGCAACCAGGTGGTCCGTAGAGGAGTACACCGCGTGGAGCGTTGACGCCAAGTCGCTCGAAGACCTCAGGGAATTTGAGGGGCAGTTCGATCATTTCGCGAATGCGCTGAAGCTGAGCCTTGGCTCCACCCACGTCTTCGTACGACGGACTTCGGTGGCTCATCTCCGTTGCGCATTGTTCAATGACTAGTTTGGTATTCGGAGCGATTATGACTGCGCCGGCCGGAAGAACGGATTGGACATCAAAGTCGATGGACTCATTGCCGAAGAGAATAGCCCGAACGATGCTGCCTTTTTGGACAGGCAATCCGTCAATAAGCGAAGCGATGTAATCCAAGTCCCGTTCGATAGGTCGAATCTTGCGAGGCCGCAGTGTGATTTGCTCTGCTTCGACGGACTCGATTTTCTGAACCTCGACTAAGTCATCGATACTGCAACCAACGGTTTCACGCAGAACGCCGTCCATACAGATACGCGACTCGCCTCGGGCATCTTTGTGCGCTGGCATCGCTTTGCCGACAGCGGTCCGCGAACCGGTGATCATGACGATATCGCCGGATCGAATACCGAGTGACTGCATGTCGATAGGGTCGAGACGCAAAAGTCCTCTTCCAACGTCACGACTAGAAGCTTCAACGACGCGAAGTTTTATTTTTGCTGGAGTGTCAATCGTTGACATAGTTTGATAACGAATCCATTCGTGTGTGAAAACCAATCGCTCCCAGCCCGTCTCCCCTAAAGGGATCGCGGTGAAGCATCTTGCAGCTGAAAACAGGCTTTTGTGTAGCGAAGCTCGTCAAGAGTTTCGGTCTATTAGGTTATGCAGCCGAAAGTCTTGACGACTTTCGCTACAAGACGCTTCACCGCGGTATCTAATGCGGCGAGGGGCCAAGGTGGTAAACTGAGTTAGGTATCTCAGTTAGAAGTTTTTGTTAAGCGAATCTCGATCACGCCGTTGTTGGCAGTGATCGCAACTTGTTCGGGACCGAACTCGCTAGGTAGTTCGAGTTCCTTTTTGAATTCCGCGACCTTGCTAGTGCCGTGAATGTGGAGGATCTTTTCGATAAACGAAAGATTGACGTCTTCGCTAGATACGCCGGGCATCTCAGCCACAACCAGTAGGTGATCCCCTTCATCGAACAACTCCACGTGAGGCTCGCGGATACGGGGGACTTGAGCGACGGGGCTGGGTGCCGATTGAGTTCGCGTTGTTTGGCCAGGCTTTTGCATTGGCTTGATTTCGGCAGCGCTGTCACTGCCTGCCCCGAATTTGACATTGAAGCCGTAGGAAGTCGTCATCTTCTTGCCGGAAGGTGTTTCGCTTTGATGTGTCGCGCTGCGGAGTGCTTCTCCTTTTTCCGCGAGCTCGCCAAACTTGGTGATGAGATTGGAGACGCCATCGAAAAGCCCTCCGATACCAAGCATGGCGGATAGGTCCGCTGATGCATCTTGCTTCTTGGTTTCTTCCTTGTCGCTCATTCTTAAACTCCTTCTCTATGCAGACTCGAAGACTCACTGCATAGCTGATTCGGAATTTGAACTCTCAGCGCTTGGACCATTCGTTCGAGGCTGGAGCCTTTGCACCGTTTGCAGCCTGATGAGGCTGCGACAATCGCATTGGCGGGAAAACAAGGAATGCGGGATTCCCTTAGGGAGCCACTTGGAACAGTCCGTCCTCGCTCTTCTGCTCGTGAGGAATGCAGCGAATCGCCTGAAGTAGACGTTGTGGCTGGAATGGCTTTTGGAACCACTGATCGACGCCAACGATAGGATCGATACGGACTCCCATCTTTTCCTGATCGGAACCCGTAACGGCGTAGATCTTTAGGTCTAGCAAGCGAGGATTACTACGAATGCACTGCATTGTAGATGGTCCGTCACGTCCAGGCAGGTTCATGTCGAGCAGAACCACATCGGGAATTCGAGACTCCATCGATCGAATTGCTTCATCGCCGTCCTTTGCAACGCGGACATCGAAACCGTTGATATGGAGCAATTCCCCCAGCAGGCTGCTTTCGTTGGCGTTGTCTTCAACCAGAAGCACCTTTACTTTTGGAGTAGCGGGAACCGTCTTGCCAACGCTATCTGAAATAGGTTTGTTCGCAGCAAGATTTCGCACTTTGGCCGCAATCTGCTCAAGAGCCAACTCTGCATTTCTTAAGTCGCCTCGCTCCAGATGCTTTTGTGAAATGCTCATTGCTAAACTAACTTCATTGAGGCGATTGCGCAAATCATGCTGCTCCAGTTCATTTGCGGGGGCTAGCTTCTTCGCGGCACGTCCCAGCAATTCGCTGCGCAGCACGCGGATCGCTTCGGAAGCTTTGACTCCGATTTGAACTCGAGTTCCCTGAACCTTTAGAACTTGGATTGCCAAGTCCAACTCAGGAAAAGAAATACCGTCGCCCTCGGTCCGAGAAAGAACCAACATGTTGACCTCTTGTCTATAAGTTTTTCCAAACACATCAGCAATTCCGCTGACTCAACTTCCGTGCAAACATGTTGCCATCCTGGCTTGGAGGGTTATAGCGGCTTGCTGTGAGGTAAATCAACCACGAGTCAACCTGAACCCAAGCCTCGCGAGTAAGTACAGTAAATGGATATTCGCAATGAAAACTTCGTTTTCCCAATCAATAGATGAATTACTACATACGGGTATCCTTTACTGAGTTTTTGCAGTCGCACCGAGCCAATCGAAATCAATCAAACTGAGGGAAGTCCAACTTTGGCTATGATGAGAATTTAGCAATCGACTAGAATTGAAACGCAAAGAACAGTACGTCCATGGCAGTGCATGAAGAACCACTTATCGTCGTTGGTGTTGGCGCCTCAGCAGGCGGACTCGAAGCCTTGGAAATCATGTTTGACCATGTCTCAGCCGAAAGTCGCATGGCTTTTGTGGTGATTCAGCACCTGTCACCCGACTTTCGGAGTTTGATGGACGAATTGTTAGCTCGCCATACACGACTGACGATCCATCGGGTCGAGAATGGCATGATGGTTGAACCAAATTCGATCTATTTGATTCCGCCCAAGAAAGAGATGATCATTAGCAATGGTCGGCTATTGCTTTCGGACAAAGATCAGTCCGCTCAGTTTACCTTGCCCATAGACATCTTCTTTCGCTCTTTGGCACAGGATTTTAAGACGTCGTCGGTTGGCGTTATCCTTTCTGGCACGGGTAGCGACGGTTCGATTGGGATTAGCAAAATCCATGAAGCTGGCGGTTTGGTGATAGTGCAAAGCGAGGATTCCGCAAAATTCAACGGGATGCCAAGGTCGGCGATAGAAACTGGGATGGCGGATTTGGTCGTTCCGCCAGAAAAAATCGGCTCATTGCTTTCTCGATACGCGGCGATTCCGGGACGCGAAGCGTTTCTTGCGGAACTCGCAAGTGATTCGGCGAGTGAGCCCATGTTGCAAATGGTTTTTGGCGCTTTACACCGAGATTTTGGACTCGATTTCCGTCAATACAAACCTGGAACCATGCTGCGCCGACTTCATCGGCGCTCAGTGCTTGCCAACTGCAACAGTGTCGAGGATTATGCTGCCACGATCATCACAAACGAGGCAGAACGTAAAGCACTTTATGAAGATCTCTTGATCGGCGTTACTCATTTCTTTCGCGATCCTGAGATGTTTCAATCGCTTCGTAGTGAGATCGAAAAGAGGCTTACGACCGTATGGAAGGACGAGACTATTCGCGTCTGGGTCTGTGGCTGTTCCACCGGCCAAGAAGCGTACACCGTGGCCATGATTTTGCACGACTTGCTCGATCAACATGGCAACACAGGTATTGCCAAGATCTTTGCGACGGATATCGATCGAGCCTCGCTCGATTTTGCGGGGAGAGGTCTCTACAGTTTGTCTGCCATTCAGGACATTCCTCAGGAAATGTTGATTAAGTATTTCAAGAGCACGATTCACGGGTATCAGATTGTTCCCGAAATAAGGCAAATGATCACGTTTGCACCGCACAACGCACTGCGCGACGCACCATTTACGAATCTGCATTTGGCAACCTGCCGAAACTTCTTGATTTACCTGAATAATGATGCGCAACAAAAGGTGCTGTCGCTTTTGTACTTTGGTCTAAAAGCAAACGGTATTCTATTCTTGGGGAGCAGTGAATCGCCTGGAGATATCTCGGCGGATGTGACTGTACTCGATAGCAGCGCCAAGATATTTTCGAAAACAGGTCCAGCGAGACAACACAGTTACCGCAAACCGAGCGTCGACATGATGGGCATGACGGTACCTGCCATTCCGGTTCGTCCTGTCCATCGATCAACCTCTCCGGGGATGATCACTCCTGAATTGCTCAATGTCTATGACTTGCTTTTGTCCGAGTTTATGTCGGCAGCAGTGTTGATCAATCAAGAAGGCTCCGTGGTTCAAGTATTTGGAGGGGGAGCCAAATTCCTGACGATTCCTAATGGGCGAATCACTTCGAAACTAGCAGAGCTCGTCAACGAAGATCTGCTTTTGGCCATCAACGGCGCCGTCCATCGCGCTCGGAAGACGCTAGAACCAGTTGCGATCGACAAGATACGGGTCAACCTCAAGGATCAAGAGGAATGCATTGGTATCGTCGCTTCTCCCATAACTCCAAAGTCAGGACAAATCTTTGTTCTTGTGCGATTTGAATCCAGCGAACCCACCGATTCGATTGTGGTGCGTGAATCTGAAGCCTCGCTCATGGCAAGCACAGCAGAGCAGCTCGACGAGATGTCGGTTGAACTCAACTATACAAAGGAAAATCTCAATGCGACGATCGAAGAGCTAGAGACTAGCAACGAGGAGCTGCAGGCTACCAACGAAGAGATGATCGCGTCCAACGAAGAGTTGCAAAGCACAAACGAAGAACTTCATTCGGTCAACGAAGAACTGTACACGGTCAATGCAGAGTACCAAAAAAAGATCGTTGAATTGACCAAGTTGAACAACGATTTTGACAATCTTCTATCGAGTACTGAAATCCATACCGTCTTCTTGGATTCCGACCTAAATATTCGCATGTTCACCCCAAAATCAGTTGAGATATTTAATTTCACTGCAAGCGATATCGGTCGGAATTTTGATTCCTTTACTCACAAGTTGCAGTTGAGCTCGCTCAGCGATGATTTAAGGCGAGTGCATGAAACAGGGAAATCGGTTGAGCGCGAAGTCGTTGATCAACGAAGTATCTCCTTTTTATTGCGTATCCTCCCCTATCTCGCCAACGGGAAAGTATGCGGTGTGGTGATTTCGTTGCTTGATATCACGGTACGCATTGAATGGGAAAATAAATTACAAAACTCCAACAATCGGTTTGAGCGGGCCGTCGCGGCCACGCGGGACGGAATCTGGGATTGGCCCAATGTTCGTAACGACTCGATGTGGTGGTCCCCGATGTGTTACGAGATCTTGGGGTATGAACCCAATGAGTTTCCATCACTTTATTCCAATTGGCTCGAACTGATCCATCCTGAAGATGCAGAAAGAGTACGCCAAACAACCGTTCCCCACCAAGGAAACTGCTATGTCGAACTTCATCGCAGTTTTGAATATCGTATGCGGCACAAAAGTGGCGACTATCGTTGGTTCGAGCACCGAACTCTCATCGTAAATGATGACGCGGGAAAAGCTGTTCGAATGACAGGGTCCATCGTTGATATTCAAGTTCGCAAAGAACTAGAACAATCGCTGCGAGACCAAGTTCGTCAACGCGATGACTTTCTTGCCGTCCTGTCTCACGAACTGCGAAACCCTCTTGGAGCTGTAACCAATGCACTCGCGCTTTTCCGCAAGAAGGGGCACACCGCCGAACAAGATGAAATCGCATTTCGAATCATCAATGAACAGGCACAGCATATGAGTCGTTTGCTCGACGACTTGTTGGATGTCTCGCGCGTCAGTCACAACAAGTTTGAACT